>NZ_JAKUHE010000092.1:0-201 GCF_022664315.1 Bacillus cereus group sp. BfR-BA-01309 | reverse complement strand
CAGCAGGATTAGGTCAATTATCTGGAGGAGTAAATCAATTAGCAAATGGCTCAAGCCAAGTAACAGGCGGTTTAGGAACATTATCTGCAGGGGCAAATCAAATGGCAGGTGGAGTAAATCAATTAGCAAATGGCTCAAGCCAAGTAACAGGCGGTTTAGGAACATTATCTGCAGGAGCAAACCAAATGGCAGGTGGAGTAA
>NZ_JAKUHE010000091.1:0-201 GCF_022664315.1 Bacillus cereus group sp. BfR-BA-01309 | reverse complement strand
CCGCTGGTCAAATTGAAACGCCGATTGCACCAGTAACACCGATTGAAAATGAAATACCAGGTCAAGAAGTAGCCGCTGGTCAAATTGAAACACCAATTGCGCCAGTAACGCCGATTGAAAATGAAGTACCAAATTCAGAAGTGGCCGCTGGGCCAATGTCAACACCAGTAACACCGGTTGCACCGATTGAAAATGAAGTAC
>NZ_JAKUHE010000090.1:0-216 GCF_022664315.1 Bacillus cereus group sp. BfR-BA-01309 | reverse complement strand
ACAAGGTCCCAACTACCATCGGCGCTAGAGAGCTTAACTTCCGTGTTCGGTATGGGAACGGGTGTGACCTCTCTGCCATCATTACCAGACTATTGAAGGTATATTCCTTCAAAACTAGATAACATTTGCTTCATATTATATGGTTAAGTCCTCGATCTATTAGTATTCGTCAGCTCCACATGTCACCATGCTTCCACCTCGAACCTATCAACCTGA
>NZ_JAKUHE010000089.1:0-218 GCF_022664315.1 Bacillus cereus group sp. BfR-BA-01309 | reverse complement strand
GCGCTAGAGAGCTTAACTTCCGTGTTCGGTATGGGAACGGGTGTGGCCTCTCTGCCATCATTACCAGACTGTATTCATTTAAGACAAGAATCATCATAACTTATTTGAATTTTAAAGTCAACAAGTTTTTTATATTCTTTCAAAACTAGATAACATTGCTTCATATTATATGGTTAAGTCCTCGATCTATTAGTATTCGTCAGCTCCACATGTCACCA
>NZ_JAKUHE010000088.1:0-219 GCF_022664315.1 Bacillus cereus group sp. BfR-BA-01309 | reverse complement strand
AGAAGAAAGTAGAAGAGCAGAAGAAAGTAGAAGAGCAGAAGAAAGTAGAAGAGCAGAAGAAAGTAGAAGAGCAGAAGAAAGTAGAAGAGCAAAAGAAAGTAGAAGAGCAGAAGAAAGTAGAAGAGCAAAAGAAAGTAGAAGAGCAGAAGAAAGTAGAAGAACAGAAGAAAGTAGAAAAACAGAAACAAGTAGAGACAGCTAAAAAGCCTGAGCAAGGAA
>NZ_JAKUHE010000087.1:0-226 GCF_022664315.1 Bacillus cereus group sp. BfR-BA-01309 | reverse complement strand
CTTTTCCTAGTACTGTTACTTTTTCTCCATTTTTTAAGTTTCCTAGAACCGAGCTACTTGTATTCGCCGCACTTCTTACTCGTAAGCTTGTCGCATTGATCGTTCCTACTTCTTGCGTTCCATTCGTAATGTTTTCCGCTGGCTTTTCTTCTTGTTTTCCTGCTTCTAACTTCACAAACTCTAACGACACATACCCTTCTTTTCCTTGATAGCTTATTTTCGCCCA
>NZ_JAKUHE010000086.1:0-231 GCF_022664315.1 Bacillus cereus group sp. BfR-BA-01309 | reverse complement strand
TGTTTATATTTCGTTCTTTCATACCATTAGAAGCTACAAACAGCTCTTTTAAACCAACATCCACACCAATCGACTCATCGGTTAGTTCTTGTAATTCAAAGTCTTCTTGGAATCCTACACTAATCCACCAGTGACGACCGTCAAATGTAACTCTTGGATTGGATGGTTTTTTGTTTCTTGGTAGTTGTTGGCTTGTTTTCACTTCTCCAATAGACTGAATATGAACTACTT
>NZ_JAKUHE010000085.1:0-231 GCF_022664315.1 Bacillus cereus group sp. BfR-BA-01309 | reverse complement strand
AGCATGGTGACATGTGGAGCTGACGAATACTAATAGATCGAGGACTTAACCATATAATATGTAGCAATGTTATCTAGTTTTGAAGGAATATATATTAAAATTCCTTTTGACATTCTGAAAAGAATGTGTATAATGATAAAAGTCTGGTAATGATGGCAGAGAGGTCACACCCGTTCCCATACCGAACACGGAAGTTAAGCTCTCTAGCGCCGATGGTAGTTGGGACCTTGT
>NZ_JAKUHE010000084.1:0-248 GCF_022664315.1 Bacillus cereus group sp. BfR-BA-01309 | reverse complement strand
GCGCTAGAGAGCTTAACTTCCGTGTTCGGTATGGGAACGGGTGTGGCCTCTCTGCCATCATTACCAGACTGTATTCATTTAAGACAAGAATTATTGTAACTCATTTAACTTTTAAAGTCAACAAGTTTTTTATATTCCTTCAAAACTAGATAACATCGCTACATATTATATGGTTAAGTCCTCGATCTATTAGTATTCGTCAGCTCCACATGTCACCATGCTTCCACCTCGAACCTATCAACCTGATC
>NZ_JAKUHE010000083.1:0-265 GCF_022664315.1 Bacillus cereus group sp. BfR-BA-01309 | reverse complement strand
TAGCCGTATCGGAAGGTGCGGCTGGATCACCTCCTTTCTATGGAGAATTGATGAACGCTGTTCATCAATATAAGTTTCCGTGTTTCGTTTTGTTCAGTTTTGAGAGAACTATCTCTCATATATAAATGTATGTTCTTTGAAAACTAGATAACAGTGTAGCTCATATTTTTTAATTTTTAGTTTGGTTAAGTTAGAAAGGGCGCACGGTGGATGCCTTGACACTAGGAGTCGATGAAGGACGGGACTAACGCCGATATGCTTCGGG
>NZ_JAKUHE010000082.1:0-292 GCF_022664315.1 Bacillus cereus group sp. BfR-BA-01309 | reverse complement strand
ATGAATTAAGGCATAAATATTCGGTGAAGGTACTCGTGGAGCTAGCTGGTATTCCACGGAGTACGTATTATGATTTAGTAAAGAAAATGAAGGTCGTTATGGTTACCGTCGCATTCGTGATGAATTAACGAATCGTGGTCAGAAAGTGAATCACAAGAAAGTTCAGCGCATTATGAAAGAGCTTGGATTAAAGTGTGTTGCGCGTATGAAGAAATATAAATCCTATAAAGGAAAAGTCGGTAGAATTGCCCCTAATATTTTAGAGCGTAATTTTCATACTGATGCACCGAAT
>NZ_JAKUHE010000081.1:0-293 GCF_022664315.1 Bacillus cereus group sp. BfR-BA-01309 | reverse complement strand
ACGTGCACTTTCTTCCCGCCTTTCACATGTTTAGGGTATTTTCGGTGATGAAATCCCAGAAAATCAAATCCCTCGTTTCCATCCCACGTATCCACTAGTTTCGACTTTTCTGTATGGATTGTAGTATCTGAATACTCTCTAATGCTTGTTGTTTTGTTTGACATACGATGACAAAGTCATCGGCATATCGAATCAGTTCCCCAAGGTGTTTACACTTCTTTTCCCAAATGGTATCCATATAGTTTAAATATATATTAGAAAGTAAAGGAGATATCACACCACCTTGTGGTGTA
>NZ_JAKUHE010000080.1:0-320 GCF_022664315.1 Bacillus cereus group sp. BfR-BA-01309 | reverse complement strand
GATTTATTTATAAATCTTTCTTCTCCATCTAGATTCATCCATTTCTCGCCTTCCCATGTTTTAACCTTTAACCAACCACTAGGTGTCCCATCCACTACTCTAAAATTCTGTGAGCTATATAATGCTCCAGCGTTTGCTTTTGCTGCATTAAATGAAGCTTCATTATACGCATAGAATGATTTGTTTATGAATCTTTCTTCTCCATCTGGATTGATCCACTTATAACCTTCATAAGTACCTACCTTCATCCAGCCATTTTCTTTTTTTTCTACTACTCCCCAATTTTGCGGGTTAAATGTTGCTCCATAATTTGCTTTCGT
>NZ_JAKUHE010000079.1:0-321 GCF_022664315.1 Bacillus cereus group sp. BfR-BA-01309 | reverse complement strand
TACACCACAAGGTGGTGTGATATCTCCTTTACTTTCTAATATATATTTAAACTATATGGATACCATTTGGGAAAAGAAGTGTAAACACCTTTGGGAACTGATTCGATATGCCGATGACTTTGTCATCGTATGTCAAACAAAACAACAAGCATTAGAGAGTATTCAGATACTACAATCCATTATGAATAAGTTAGAACTTACAATCCATACAGAAAAGTCGAAACTAGTGAATACGTGGGATGGAAACGAGGGATTTGATTTTCTGGGATTTCATCACCGAAAATACCCTAAACATGTGAAAGGCGGGAAGAAAGTGCACGT
>NZ_JAKUHE010000078.1:0-351 GCF_022664315.1 Bacillus cereus group sp. BfR-BA-01309 | reverse complement strand
TCAAACTCTCCAATAAAGTTAGTTTGTCTAGCATCTAAAAATAAAAATTGACGTTTCACGTTGTTTGTTTCGTTCAGTTTTCAAAGAACTTTTTGGTGGAGCCTAGCGGGATCGAACCGCTGACCTCCTGCGTGCAAGGCAGGCGCTCTCCCAGCTGAGCTAAGGCCCCAAACAATTATCGGGAAGACAGGATTTGAACCTGCGACCCCCTGGTCCCAAACCAGGTGCTCTACCAAGCTGAGCCACTTCCCGAAAGAAAACGCGCCCGAGAGGAGTCGAACCCCTAACCTCTTGATCCGTAGTCAAACGCTCTATCCAATTGAGCTACGGGCGCATATGGTGCCGAGGGCG
>NZ_JAKUHE010000077.1:0-352 GCF_022664315.1 Bacillus cereus group sp. BfR-BA-01309 | reverse complement strand
GAAAATGCTTTCGATAGTTTTTTGTTTTTTAACAGGTTTGAGATAGATAAGTCTTCCACAACAATCCTCATTGGTTTGGTTTTCACCAATTTAGCTGTCGCTTGATGGATATGGTTATTTCGGATATTCGTAATTTTCCTAGATAACCGCAGGTGCTCAGTTTTAGCTTTTTCATATCCGGCAGATTGAATATTTACACCTTTTTTAAATCTCCTAGACATATCTCTTTGTGCTGACTTTTTCCTTTTCAAAAGTTTTTTAACCTTGGCATCTTTGTTTATATTTCGTTCTTTCATACCATTAGAAGCTACAAACAGCTCTTTTAAACCAACATCCACACCAATCGACTCAT
>NZ_JAKUHE010000076.1:0-353 GCF_022664315.1 Bacillus cereus group sp. BfR-BA-01309 | reverse complement strand
ATTCGGTGCATCAGTATGAAAATTACGCTCTAAAATATTAGGGGCAATTCTACCGACTTTTCCTTTATAGGATTTATATTTCTTCATACGCACAACACACTTTAATCCAAGCTCTTTCATAATGCGCTGAACCTTCTTGTGATTCACTTTCTGACCACGATTCGTTAATTCATCACGAATGCGACGGTAACCATAACGACCTTCATTTTCTTCATAAATCGCTTTAATCTCTGCTTTCAAATCGACATCTACATCTGGACGATTCATTTTCTTTACTAAATCATAATACGTACTCCGTGGAATACCAGCTAGCTCCACGAGTACCTTCACCGAATATTTATGCCTTAATTCAT
>NZ_JAKUHE010000075.1:0-360 GCF_022664315.1 Bacillus cereus group sp. BfR-BA-01309 | reverse complement strand
AACGTCTTTATTTTGATACCCACAACAAGAACATAATTGGCTTGAAGCAAATGTTTTGGATACCGGAATGACTTGTTTTCCATACCATTTTGCCTTGTATTCTAGCAACGTTCTAAATTGTGACCAAGATACTTCACTAATCGCTTTTGCTAACTTATGATTTTTCAACATATTCGATACTTGCAAATCTTCTATACCGATAACATCGTGGTTTTTGATGATTTCAGTTGAGATTTTGTCCAAGTAATCTTTTCTAGCATTAGCTATGCATTCATGAATTCTAGCTACCCTTACTCGTTGTTTATTCCAGCGAGAAGATCCTTTCATTCTTCTAGAAAGAACACGCTGTGCTTTTGCCAA
>NZ_JAKUHE010000074.1:0-373 GCF_022664315.1 Bacillus cereus group sp. BfR-BA-01309 | reverse complement strand
AAATATGCGGGTGTGGCGGAATTGGCAGACGCACTAGACTTAGGATCTAGCGCCTTTGGCGTGGGGGTTCGACTCCCTTCACCCGCACTTTTAATAAAATAACTCAAACATGTCTTGCGGAAGTAGTTCAGTGGTAGAATACAACCTTGCCAAGGTTGGGGTCGCGGGTTCGAATCCCGTCTTCCGCTCCAATTTTCAATATGACATGCCGGGGTGGCGGAACAGGCAGACGCACAGGACTTAAAATCCTGCGGTGGGTGACCACCGTGCGGGTTCGACCCCCGCCCTCGGCACCATATGCGCCCGTAGCTCAATTGGATAGAGCGTTTGACTACGGATCAAGAGGTTAGGGGTTCGACTCCTCTCGGGCGCG
>NZ_JAKUHE010000073.1:0-389 GCF_022664315.1 Bacillus cereus group sp. BfR-BA-01309 | reverse complement strand
CCTTTTCTCTCAAAAAGAACTTCTTCCTGTTTACCTAGAAAACAATCAAAAAAAGTTAGAAAAGACGTTACAAAAAATAGATGATTATGAACGCGGCAAAAAAAGACCTAAACAAGTTGCATTAGAAACTTGTTTAATTGGCTTAAGAAAACGAAAACAAAAATTAAAACAAAAAATTGAAATGTATGCAAAACATATTAAAAATAAAACATTACCTCCTATTATTTTTGGTGGGCGGAAAAATTTCTATGAAAGAATGAAAAACAAGATATCCAATCAAGAATGGAAAGATTTGCGGACACGACAATTATATTCTCGTGGAGATAAAAGCAAAAAAGGGAATTTGAACATGCGCATTACAGTTGATGACTGTGGGCAAGGATGGTTAG
>NZ_JAKUHE010000072.1:0-399 GCF_022664315.1 Bacillus cereus group sp. BfR-BA-01309 | reverse complement strand
CACCAATTCATAATGAAGTGCCAAATCAAGAAGTAGCCGCTGGGCCAACAACAACACCGGTAACACCAGCTGCACCAATTCATAATGAAGTACCAAATCAAGAAGTAGCCGCTGGGGCAACGACAACACCGGTAACACCAGCTGCACCAATTCATAATGAAGTACCAAATCAAGAAGTAGCCGCTGGGGCAACGACAACACCGGTAACACCGGCTGCACCAATTCATGATGAAGTGCCAGGTCAAGAAGTAGCTGCTGGGCCAACAACAACACCGGTAACACCAGCTGCACCAATTCATAATGAAGTACCAAATCAAGAAGTAGCTGCTGGGCCAACGACAACACCGGTAACACCAGCTGCACCAATTCATAATGAAGTGCCAAATCAAGAAGTAGCCG
>NZ_JAKUHE010000071.1:0-399 GCF_022664315.1 Bacillus cereus group sp. BfR-BA-01309 | reverse complement strand
TGGAAGACTTATCTATCTCAAACCTGTTAAAAAACAAAAAACTATCGAAAGCATTTTCATTTCAAAAATTAAACTTCTTCTTTCAATGTTTGTCATACAAGTGCGAGAAGTATGGCATTGCGTATGTAAAAGCTGATAAATGGTTCGCCTCAAGCAAGATTTGCTCATGTTGCAGAGTAAAATACGACCATTCAGTTCAACTAGAAGGACAGTGGAGTTTAAAAATACGTGAGTGGTGTTGTGCTTCATGCAATAGCCATCTCGATAGGGATGTAAATGCTGCGATAAATTTATCAAGATGGGTAAAATAAATGCTTGATAATAGGAGGTAACGATACTGCCTCGTGTGGAGTGTTATACCCCTCGTCCCTTTGGGGCTGCGAGAACACGATGAAGCAC
>NZ_JAKUHE010000070.1:0-405 GCF_022664315.1 Bacillus cereus group sp. BfR-BA-01309 | reverse complement strand
TGGAGGTGAAACGAAGGATGATCAATAAAGCGTATAAATTTCGTATCTATCCAAATAAAGCACAAGCGATCCTGATCAATAAAACGATTGGTTGTTCTCGTTTTGTATTCAATCACTTCCTATCTCTATGGGATAATGCATACAAAGAAACAGGAAAAGATTTGACATATGGTATATGCTCTGCCAAACTTCCTGCCATGAAGAAAGAGTTTGTTTGGCTAAAAGAAGTGGATAGTATTGCTATTCAGTCGTCTGTTCGCAACCTTGCGGATGCTTATACACGCTTTTTTAAAAAACAAAACAGTGCCCCGCGTTTCAAATCTAAAAAGAACAACGTACAATCTTATACCACAAAACAAACAAATGAAAACATTGCTGTTGTGGGAAACAAAATGAAATTGCCGA
>NZ_JAKUHE010000069.1:0-421 GCF_022664315.1 Bacillus cereus group sp. BfR-BA-01309 | reverse complement strand
ATTCATGAATTCTAGCTACCCTTACTCGTTGTTTATTCCAGCGAGAAGATCCTTTCATTCTTCTAGAAAGAACACGCTGTGCTTTTGCCAACCTCTCTTCCAATGAGCGAAAAAATTTAGGATTTTTATAGGTTGTTCCATCTGACAAAATGGCGAAATCTTTTAATCCTACATCCATTCCAATATAAGAATGTGTTTTCGGAAGTTCTTGCACTTCTGTTTCAACTAACAATGACACAAAGTATCTGCCAGAAGGGTTCCGTCTAACCGTAGCATTTAAAATACGTCCCTTTACTTCACGACTTTTGGCAAATCGAACAAGACCTAGTTTCGGCAATTTCATTTTGTTTCCCACAACAGCAATGTTTTCATTTGTTTGTTTTGTGGTATAAGATTGTACGTTGTTCTTTTTAGATTTGAA
>NZ_JAKUHE010000068.1:0-424 GCF_022664315.1 Bacillus cereus group sp. BfR-BA-01309 | reverse complement strand
TTATAAATGACACGAATTATACTTTTTGATGGAGACTGCAACTTATGTAATCAAAGTGTTCAATTTATTATTAAAAGAGATCCTAAAGGATATTTTAAACTTGCATCACGTCAAAGTAACATAGGTATTCAGTTATTAAATCAATACAACATTAGCGAAACAATAGATAGCGTGGTATTAATTGATAATAATAAGGCTTATACAGAATCAGATGCCATACTGAATATTTGTAGGCACTTAAAAGGAAGTTGTAAATTATTTTTTATCCTTTTAATAATCCCAAAACCTATTCGGAACCTTTATTACAAAAAAATTGCAGAAAATAGATACAACTGGTTTGGCAAACAAAAACAATGTCTTATCCCTAATCCGGATATCAAAAAAAGATTTTTAGAGTAGTTAAAAATATAAATATTCCCATGAA
>NZ_JAKUHE010000067.1:0-431 GCF_022664315.1 Bacillus cereus group sp. BfR-BA-01309 | reverse complement strand
TGGTTTGGCAAACAAAAACAATGTCTTATCCCTAATCCGGATATCAAAAAAAGATTTTTAGAGTAGTTAAAAATATAAATATTCCCATGAATCTCTCTTTGAGAGATTCTATTTTTTATTCAGCAAAATAAGAATTTTGTTCAGTTTCACTCTAAAAGTAAAATTGTCATTTTTTCATTCAACCGAGTTCATAACATATTCTTTTCCTCCGATAAAATAATGATTAGGTGTCCCATGCGCATTTTATCCATTGGAAATAATACCTTTCACGTACTTACGTATTAGAAACTTCATTTCTGCATCTTCTGCAATAGCAATTTTGTTCACTTTTTCGATACATTTATGAAACATTCACATGTTATCTTCATTATGTTCTATTCTTTTTGAAGAACCATGTGAGAATACCAAAACAAGAAGCCCTAGAGCCCTAA
>NZ_JAKUHE010000066.1:0-434 GCF_022664315.1 Bacillus cereus group sp. BfR-BA-01309 | reverse complement strand
CGTTGCTAGATGATGCCTGTCGTATATCAGGTGTGCCGGGAATGTCAATCTCAATACTTGCTGATGATGAAGTGTTCTACTTTTCTTCAGGATATGCAGACCGTGAAAAGGGTTTGTCTACAAGTGAAAATACACTCTATGAGTTAGCCTCAGTCAGTAAAGCTTTTACCGGTATGGGTATTATGCTGTTGGAAGAGAAAGGGCTGCTCTCAATGACTGACCCTGTCCAAAAATATTTACCTTGGTTTACGTTAAAGTATCAAGGGAAACCTGTTGATATGCAAAGTCTTACACTAAATAACTTTCTTCACCATACCAGTGGTCTAACAAATATTATGCATACTCAAAATATTCCACAAGGCAATACACCGGATATGTTGCAAAAGACTGTGGAAATGCTCGTGGATGCTGAATTGGCGTTCCCTCCCGGTGAA
>NZ_JAKUHE010000065.1:0-436 GCF_022664315.1 Bacillus cereus group sp. BfR-BA-01309 | reverse complement strand
GGCGCGCTTTTATTAACGGGAAGTGGCTCAGCTTGGTAGAGCACCTGGTTTGGGACCAGGGGGTCGCAGGTTCAAATCCTGTCTTCCCGATATTCCCAAAAACATGGGGCCTTAGCTCAGCTGGGAGAGCGCCTGCCTTGCACGCAGGAGGTCAGCGGTTCGATCCCGCTAGGCTCCACTTTATTTATTATATGTCTCGGAGGTATACCCAAGTTCGGCTGAAGGGATCGGTCTTGAAAACCGACAGGCGGTGAGAATCGCGCGGGGGTTCGAATCCCTCTACCTCCTCCATTTTCTTTTTAAATGGTTTAGACATAAATAATAAAATATTTCTTTTTCCTTCATGGAGGTATACCCAAGTTCGGCTGAAGGGATCGGTCTTGAAAACCGACAGGCGGCGAGAGTCGCGCGGGGGTTCGAATCCCTCTACCTCCTC
>NZ_JAKUHE010000064.1:0-437 GCF_022664315.1 Bacillus cereus group sp. BfR-BA-01309 | reverse complement strand
AAAGTGCGGGTGAAGGGAGTCGAACCCCCACGCCAAAGGCGCTAGATCCTAAGTCTAGTGCGTCTGCCAATTCCGCCACACCCGCATATTTAAGATAAAATGGTGAGCCATGAAGGATTCGAACCTTCGACCCTCTGATTAAAAGTCAGATGCTCTACCAACTGAGCTAATGGCTCTTGCAATAAAAACTGGTGCCGACTAGAGGACTTGAACCCCCAACCTACTGATTACAAGTCAGTTGCTCTACCAATTGAGCTAAGTCGGCTAAATGGTGGAGGATGACGGGATCGAACCGCCGACCCCCTGCTTGTAAGGCAGGTGCTCTCCCAGCTGAGCTAATCCTCCATTTGCCTGGCAACGTCCTACTCTCACAGGGACAAGGTCCCAACTACCATCGGCGCTAGAGAGCTTAACTTCCGTGTTCGGTATGGGAACGG
>NZ_JAKUHE010000063.1:0-444 GCF_022664315.1 Bacillus cereus group sp. BfR-BA-01309 | reverse complement strand
CCGCTGGCTTTTCTTCTTGTTTTCCTGCTTCTAACTTCACAAACTCTAACGACACATACCCTTCTTTTCCTTGATAGCTTATTTTCGCCCAACCATTCGCTTTTCCTAGTACTGTTACTTTTTCTCCATTTTTTAGGTTCCCTAAAACCGAGCTACTTGTATTCGCTGCGCTTCTTACTCGTAAGCTTGTCGCGTTAATTGTTCCTACTTCTTGCGTTCCATTTTTAATCTTTGCATCTGATGTTTTCGGTTGTTCCGGCTTTTTTATCTCTTCTGTGTTGCCATCAATTTTCACAAACTCTAACGATACATAACCTTCTTTTCCTTGATAGCTTATTTTCGCCCAACCATTCGCTTTTCCTAGTACTGTTACTTTTTCTCCATTTTTTAAGTTTCCTAGAACCGAGCTACTTGTATTCGCCGCACTTCTTACTCGTAAGCTTG
>NZ_JAKUHE010000062.1:0-445 GCF_022664315.1 Bacillus cereus group sp. BfR-BA-01309 | reverse complement strand
CAAGGCATCCACCGTGCGCCCTTTCTAACTTAACCAAACTAAAAATTAAAAAATATGAGCTACACTGTTATCTAGTTTTCAAAGAACATACCATTTGCTATTTAAAATAGCTTTTTGGTGGAGCCTAGCGGGATCGAACCGCTGACCTCCTGCGTGCAAGGCAGGCGCTCTCCCAGCTGAGCTAAGGCCCCAAAAGTTGTATGGTGGGCCTAAATGGACTCGAACCATCGACCTCACGCTTATCAGGCGTGCGCTCTAACCAGCTGAGCTATAGGCCCATACAAATTGCAGAATTTATTTATATCATATCCTCATTTAAGAGTCAATACTTAATTGAACTCTCAAAACTAAACGAAAACGAAACACGGAAACTTATATTGATGAACAGCGTTCATCAATTCTCCATAGAAAGGAGGTGATCCAGCCGCACCTTCCGATACGGCTA
>NZ_JAKUHE010000061.1:0-515 GCF_022664315.1 Bacillus cereus group sp. BfR-BA-01309 | reverse complement strand
GTGCTACTGGCGCTCAAGGACCTCAAGGTATTCAAGGACCAGCTGGCGCTCAAGGTGCTACTGGTGCTCAAGGACCTCAAGGTATTCAAGGATCAGCGGGTGCTCAAGGTGCTACTGGTGCTCAAGGACCGGCTGGCGCTCAAGGTGCTACTGGCGCTACCGGTGCTCAAGGACCAGCGGGCGCTCAAGGTGCTACTGGTGCTCAAGGACCAGCGGGTGCTCAAGGTGCTACTGGTGCTCAAGGACCAGCGGGTGCTCAAGGTGCTACTGGTGCTCAAGGGCCTCAAGGTGTTCAAGGACCAGTGGGTGCTCAAGGTGCTACTGGACCTCAAGGACCAGCGGGTGCTCAAGGTGCTACTGGTGCTCAAGGACCAGCGGGTGCTCAAGGACCAGCGGGTGCTCAAGGTGCTACTGGTGCTCAAGGGCCAGCCGGCGCTCAAGGTGCTACTGGTGCTCAAGGACCAGCCGGCGCTCAAGGTGCTACTGGTGCTCAAGGACCTCAAGGTATTCAAGGG
>NZ_JAKUHE010000060.1:0-527 GCF_022664315.1 Bacillus cereus group sp. BfR-BA-01309 | reverse complement strand
CCCGTTCCCATACCGAACACGGAAGTTAAGCTCTCTAGCGCCGATGGTAGTTGGGACCTTGTCCCTGTGAGAGTAGGACGTTGCCAGGCAAAATGGAGGATTAGCTCAGCTGGGAGAGCACCTGCCTTACAAGCAGGGGGTCGGCGGTTCGATCCCGTCATCCTCCACCATATATGTCGGAGGGGTAGCGAAGTGGCTAAACGCGGCGGACTGTAAATCCGCTCCTTCGGGTTCGGCAGTTCGAATCTGCCCCCCTCCACCATTCTTAATTAATGGGCTATAGCCAAGCGGTAAGGCAACGGACTTTGACTCCGTCATGCGCTGGTTCGAATCCAGCTAGCCCAGCCATTAAGAGCCATTAGCTCAGTTGGTAGAGCATCTGACTTTTAATCAGAGGGTCGAAGGTTCGAATCCTTCATGGCTCACCATTTTAACAAAATATGCGGGTGTGGCGGAATTGGCAGACGCACTAGACTTAGGATCTAGCGCCTTTGGCGTGGGGGTTCGACTCCCTTCACCCGCACTTT
>NZ_JAKUHE010000059.1:0-547 GCF_022664315.1 Bacillus cereus group sp. BfR-BA-01309 | reverse complement strand
GTGTTGTTGTTGGCCCAGCGGCTACTTCTTGATTTGGCACTTCATTATGAATTGGTGCAGCTGGTGTTACCGGTGTTGTTGTTGGCCCAGCAGCTACTTCTTGACCTGGCACTTCATTATGAATTGGTGCAGCCGGTGTTACCGGTGTTATTGTTGACCCAGCAGCTATTTCTTGACCTGGCACTTCATTATGAATTGGTGCAGCCGGTGTTGTTGTTGGCCCAGCGGCTACTTCTTGATTTGGTACTTCATTATGAATTGGTGCAGCTGGTGTTACTGGCGTTGTTGATCCAGCAGCTACTTCTTGATTTGGTACTTCATTATGCATCGGTGCAGCTGGTGTTACTGGCGTTGACATTGGCCCAGCGGCCACTTCTGAATTTGGTACTTCATTTTCAATTGGTGCAACCGGTGTTACTGGTGTTGACATTGGCCCAGCGGCCACTTCTGAATTTGGTACTTCATTTTCAATCGGTGCAACCGGTGTTACTGGTGTTGACATTGGCCCAGCGGCCACTTCTGAATTTGGTACTTCATTTTCAATCGG
>NZ_JAKUHE010000058.1:0-555 GCF_022664315.1 Bacillus cereus group sp. BfR-BA-01309 | reverse complement strand
TAGTAGAGTAGAAAACTGAAACAGATTATATTTTCTTTAGGGGTGGCTTTGCCATCCCTTTTCTGTTTCAGTTTCCCCTCATCAAACCGTACGTGAGGTTTTCCCTCATACGGCTTTCCGATGTTCTTCTTTCTTTGGCTTTCAGTTTGTTCTAGCTTCCGACTTTCACGAGTATGTATGTTGTTTTCGTCATCAAATCCTTGATACGACTATGTTTCTTTCGAACATTTCTTTTCTTATTCCAGAAAAGATTAAGCCGTTCTAAGACGTACCAATCTATTTTACAGAGCCACTTCTGTCCAATTGAAGATAGGCTATAGTAATTCTTGAATCCTTGTAGAATTCTATTTAAACCTTTTACCATCTCTTCTAATTGTAAATACAGTTTGTTCCTCGGTTCTGTGTATCTTTCAATGCGTTCCCGCATTTTCTTCATGGCTTTCTGGCTCGGAATATGTGCCATCACGTGCACTTTCTTCCCGCCTTTCACATGTTTAGGGTATTTTCGGTGATGAAATCCCAGAAAATCAAATCCCTCGTTTCCATCCCACGTAT
>NZ_JAKUHE010000057.1:0-607 GCF_022664315.1 Bacillus cereus group sp. BfR-BA-01309 | reverse complement strand
TGAAGTGACCCCTAAAAGTTAGACACGGTTATTTCATTAGGCAGCTTGATCCAAATGAGTCCGGTATTGTACCGGGCTCATTTTTAATTTTGCCTTAATCCGTTTCGTATTATAATAATCTATATATTTTTCTAATTCTATTTTAAAATGCTCTACACTTTCAAACTCTTTTATGTAGAGGAACTCCGACTTCATAATCCCAAAGAAATTCTCTATTACTGCGTTGTCGTAACAGTTTCCTTTTCGAGACATACTCTGTACAATAGCTCTTGATTCAAGTGTACAGACGTATTGTCTCATTTGATAATGCCATCCTTGATCCGAATGCATCAGTAGCTGGTGGGTTTCTGGTAAACGTTCTAATGCTTTCTCTAACATCTCTGAAACAAGTGAATACGTCGGTCTAGAACCAATTGTATAGGTAATGATTTCACCATTATACAAATCTAATACAGGGGATACATACTGTTTTTCTCCAAACAATTTAAACTCTGTGATGTCTGTTACCCATTTTTGATTCGGTGCATCAGTATGAAAATTACGCTCTAAAATATTAGGGGCAATTCTACCGACTTTTCCTTTATAGGATTTATATTTCTTCATACGC
>NZ_JAKUHE010000056.1:0-624 GCF_022664315.1 Bacillus cereus group sp. BfR-BA-01309 | reverse complement strand
GCAGTTTTTCTATGGCTAAATTTACAGCTGATGAAAAAACACAAATCGTTCTACGTTATTTGAACGGCAATGAAAGTTATCGAGAAATGGGTAGAGCGATCGGTATAAGTAGCACAATCATTTTGAATTGGGTAAACCAATATAAACAGAATGGTGTGGAAGCTTTTCTAAAACGATGTACAAATTACACACAACAATTTAAACTAGACGTACTAAACTTTATGATTGAAAACGGTATATCCTTATTTGAGACGGCAGCTATCTTCAACATTCCTGCCCCTTCAACGATTTCTGTTTGGAAAAAACAGCTCGAAACACAAGGAATTGATGCCCTTCAATCTAAGAAAAAGGGGCGTCCATCCATGAAAAAAGATTCAAATAAACAATTAAAACAAGCTTTAGCTGAAGGGTCAGTCGAAGCACTTGAAGCACGTATTAAACAGCTTGAGATGGAAAATGAGTACTTAAAAAAGTTGAATGCCTTAGTTCAAAACAAGGAAAAATCACGAAACAAGACAAAGCGCAAGTAGTCTATGAATTAAGGCATAAATATTCGGTGAAGGTACTCGTGGAGCTAGCTGGTATTCCACGGAGTACGTATTATGATTTAGTAAAGAAAATGAA
>NZ_JAKUHE010000055.1:0-771 GCF_022664315.1 Bacillus cereus group sp. BfR-BA-01309 | reverse complement strand
TCAAAATATTCCACAAGGCAATACACCGGATATGTTGCAAAAGACTGTGGAAATGCTCGTGGATGCTGAATTGGCGTTCCCTCCCGGTGAACAGTATAACTATGGAACCGTTAATTATGACGTATTGGGTTTGGTTATTGAGATTGTGTCGCGACAAAGCTATGAAGACTTTATGAAGGAACAGGTATTTCAGCCGTTAGGTCTTCACCAGACGTATGTTTATAAAGAAGCTGCTCAAGCCACTGGACAGTTGGCACAGGGCTACCGTTCTTCCTTTTTTATGACAACTCCATTTAAAGCTCCGGATTATGCTGGGAATAAACCCGCAGGCTACATCATTTCTAATACAAAAGATATGGCGCGTTGGATGGGCATACAGATGGGGATCGTGCAGGACATACCCGAAATATTTCACATGGTTATCGAAAAATCACATAGGGGTGATATGTCTGTTTCGGCTGTCAACGGTATGTATTATGCGGCAGGCTGGTCCGTAAACGCCGAACAAACGATTATAGAACACACTGGGGGCAATCCAAATTTCAGAACCGAAGTAGTCATACTGCCAAATGAACGAACAGCCGTCTCCTTGCTGAGCAACGGCGCAAATACCAATATAAACATAGTACTAAAAGTTAAAGATATATTAGAAGGCAATCTAACTCAGTCATATGAAATAAGCGGCACACAGCTTTTGGATATCATTTTGTCGTCTATCACAATTATTCTTTGCCTATTGGCCGTTTTGCTATTTCTCTTAGGATTACGCAG
>NZ_JAKUHE010000054.1:0-1004 GCF_022664315.1 Bacillus cereus group sp. BfR-BA-01309 | reverse complement strand
TAGAACAAAAAATAATAACAATACACTCTTTTTTAGCATATACTTTTTCTCCTTTTTAATATTTTTATATAACGTTTATTACATTAACATATTTTCCTTTATTTTTCTATATATTTACTATAATATTTCCACTTGAAATTTCTATCTCACCCCAGTTTGCATCCCCTTAATTTTTAGCTTATATAACCTTACCATTATAGTACCAAATACCAATTATGTAATCTCCAAAGAATTTATAGTGATTATTCGTTAGCATCAATACTTTTAATTTATCCAGCTCCTTTTTATCTGAAGCTTTTGGTCAACCCTTATTACCAAATGAGACCAACTATAAAAAGACAGTTATCTTAGATAACTGTCTCTTCATTGAATCCAATTTTATTATTTTGAAAATCTAGCATATCCTAAGAAATGCTTCTGAGTATATGGACTGTTGATTTTACTTTTAATTACACCTGTTGTCGTATCCGCTGCATGAATATATTCGCCATTTCCTAAATATATTCCTAAATGAGAAGGACCCACCTTATATGTATTCTGTAAGAATACTAAATCTCCTGGCTGAGGTTCATTTATTTTAGTAACCATGCCCCAGTATCCTGCAACACTTGTTCTCACAATGTTATATCCATTATTTTTAAATACATAATAAATAAAGCCACTACAATCGAATCCATTTGGTCCTGTCCCAGCTTCAACATACGGCTTTCCAAGTTGTTTTAGAGCTAAATCAATTACTCCAGAAGAACCAGAATCTGTTTGGTTTAGATTAATCCACTTGTCGCCTTCCCATGTTTTAATCTTTAACCATCCACTAGTTGTCCCATCCACTACTCTAAAATTCTGTGGATTATATAATGCTCCAGCGTTTGCTTTTCCTGAACTAAATGAAGGCTCGTTATACGCATAGAAAGATTTATTTATAAATCTTTCTTCTCCATCTAGATTCATCCATTTCTCGCCTTCCCATGTTTTAACCTTTAACCAACCACTAGGTGTCCCAT
>NZ_JAKUHE010000053.1:0-1139 GCF_022664315.1 Bacillus cereus group sp. BfR-BA-01309 | reverse complement strand
GAATCTAGATGGAGAAGAAAGATTTATAAATAAATCATTCTATGCGTATAACGAGCCTTCATTTAGTTCAGGAAAAGCAAACGCTGGAGCATTATATAATCCACAGAATTTTAGAATAATAGATGGAACAACTAGTGGATGGTTAAAGATTAAAACATGGGAAGGCGACAAGTGGGTTAATTTAAATGCGGAAGATACAAGCATAGAATTCTATGTGGAAGCTACTGCATACAGCGTAGAAGGTAGCCCACCACATGAAAGAATTACTGCGGCTGGAATAGATATAGGGAAAAATCCTAATATTAAGTTAATTGCAGTTGATCCGAAAGTTATTAAACTAGGAACAAAGGTTTATGTTGAAGGATACGGTGAAGCAATTGCTGGAGATACAGGTGGGGCTATTAAAGGCAATAAAATTGATGTTCTGTTTCCTACAGAAAAGCAAGCCCGTGAATGGGGACGTAAAAAAGTAAAAATTAAAATATTGAAATAGGATATACATACCTATTCTTAGCTTTGAAAATTATATATTAGACAAAATAAAAGGGAGGATATTTTTATGGTTAAGAAAAGTATAGGAATCTTATTGTTTTTTATTCTATCTATCTCGACATTTAGTATGGTAACTCACGCTGCTAGTAGTTCAGAATATGTGAATCAATCATTTCATGGGTATAAGGAACCATCTTTTAATTCAGCTAAAACAAATGGCGGATCAGAGTATGGTGCTCAAAATGTAGGAGTCGTGGAAAAAAGAGATAATGGCTGGTGGAAGATTGAAACATGGGAAGGTCCAGTTTGGATTAACTTGAATGGGGAAGAACGTGTCATGGGAGATTTCTATGCATATGATGAACCTTCTTTCTCATCAAAGGTAGCGAATGCTGGAGCGAAGTACGGGCGACAAACATTTAGAATAGTAGATGGAACAACAGATGGTTGGCTGAAATTTAAGACGTGGGAAGGCGAAAAATGGCTGAATCCTACGGCTGAACAAATTACTGTCAACAAAACAATCTACGCGTATAATGAGCCTTCATTTAATGCAACGAAAGCAAATTATGGAGCAACATTTAACCCGCAAAATTGGGGAGTAGTAGAAAAAAAAGAAAATGGCTGGATGAAGGTAGGTACTTATG
>NZ_JAKUHE010000052.1:0-1274 GCF_022664315.1 Bacillus cereus group sp. BfR-BA-01309 | reverse complement strand
ACACGACAATTATATTCTCGTGGAGATAAAAGCAAAAAAGGGAATTTGAACATGCGCATTACAGTTGATGACTGTGGGCAAGGATGGTTAGAAATTGCAAATCCATTAGGACGAACAAATGGAAAAACAAAAAGCCCACGAATCAAAGTTCCGATTATCATTCCATATCATTTTTATCATCAAATCACAAATGTCGTTATGGGAAAGCAAATCGGTGTAAATCCAAAAGGAAAACCGATTATAGAGCATCAAAAATATAGTGTAGAAATCATTCGTAAACAAAATGAATTTTATGTAAATACTACGTTTGATGAAACAGAAATAGGTCGTGTACTAGATTTCAAGGAAATACCACAATCAGATGTAATTGCAGGAATTGATGTAAATCCGGACCGCATTGCAGTTAGTTTATGTACAAAACAAGGTAATTTTAAAGGGTCAAAAAATTTTTATCTACACAATCTGAATACGTTTTTAACAAACAAACGCACAACGATAATTGGACAAATTGTACAACAAATTAAAACATGGTTATTGGAAAACAATGTAGGTGGAATTGTTTTAGAAGATTTAAAGTTTCAACAATCTCATGATACTGATAAATACAGTAATCGTAATTTCCATCAATTTACGTATAAAAAGATGTTGAACAGTTTAATTCGTATGTCTCTTCGTAACGGATTTTCTGTTAAAACAGTAAACTCCGCTTATACAAGTGTGATTGGAAAATTAAAATACAGTAAAAATTTCGGTATTAGCGTTCATGAAGCAGCCGCCTTCACGATCGCAAGACGTGGATTAGAATTGCAAGAACAATTACCAAAAGAGATTATATTATTATTAAAAAACCAAATTACAACAAAACTGCGTATTCTTGTTGCTTCCATGGAAGAAAGTAAAAAGAATACGAAAAAAGTATATAAAAAATGGTTACAAACAATTCAAACGTGGAAAGAATATCACAATTGGAAATTGTGGAGCATTCTTCATAAAACTGTTTATATGAGCAATCAACAATTCGTATTTAAAATTTAAATGAGAAGGGGGGTACTGGTTTATTTCTTATAACCTCTTGCATACTACTGACTTGGATGAATGGTAGTATGCAAGGACAGATCGTTCCTAACAGGAACCTGCCGTCATTCTTTCACAATAGGTGGATGAAAAGGTCACAACCCTTACGGACAGGAAAAAGGTGAGATTCCTTTTCGGTAGTTGGCATTTGACTTGGTTCGCCAACAATTTATAGATTTTTATAAGAATTTTAAACCAGG
>NZ_JAKUHE010000051.1:0-1284 GCF_022664315.1 Bacillus cereus group sp. BfR-BA-01309 | reverse complement strand
TGAAGTGAACCCGAATAGTGGTACATGAAAAAAACACCTCCTGAATTCGCATACTAAGTATGCAAATTCAATGGAGGTGTTTTTTCGTATGACAACAAGAGTTCATTACCCAGAAGAAACAAAGTGGAAAGTAATTGAAATGAAGAAAGATGGTTATTCAAATCGTACAATTATGGAGAAACTCGGAATTAAAAATATTTCCCAAATTAAGACATGGATGAAATGGTATCGTACAGATCAAACGTATCGTTTTCAACAACCTGTAGGAAAACAATATTCTTATGGAAAAGGACCAAAAGAGCTCAGTGAATTAGAACAACTACGTCTAGAAAATAAGCATCTAAAAACAAAATTACTTGTATGGGGAAAGTATCTGGAAATCGAAAGGGGCTGAAACCAGAAACTGTAGTTACTTTATGGAAAAATGTAAAAACAAAAATGACGATAAAAGAATTGTGTAACGTATTAGAATTACCCCGTTCCACATTTTATCGCTGGTTACAACGAACGGAAGATCGGAAAGATGATATAGAAGAGAAAGTAAAGGACGTCTGTCTTAGGCATAAATTTCGGTATGGATATCGAAGAGTGACCGCTACTCTTCAAAAAATGGGACTGTGTGTTAATCATAAAAAAGTATTACGAATCATGAGACAAAATCACATTCTTTCAAAAGTACGTCGAAAGAAAAAGAAATATATCAATGGTGCGGAACCAATGGTAGCCCCTCATCGATTGGAGCGTGAATTCGATGCATCCAGACCAAATAAAAAGTGGTTTACAGATGTGACGTATCTCTTATTTGGAGAGCGTACCTTGTATCTATCAACGATCATGGATGCCTTTAATCGTGAAATTATTAGTTGTGTCATCAGCGAATCATAAACACTGACATTAGCGATGAAGACATTGAAACAAGCAATGAGAGGGCGAAGAGTAAAAGATGTCCTTCTTCACTCGGATCAAGGAAGTATTTATACAGCGAAAGAATTTCAAGCGTATGCCAAAGAAAACGGCATTATCACCAGCATGTCCCGGAGAGGAAATTGCCATGATAATGCCGTCATGGAAAGCTTCTTTGGTCATTTGAAAAGTGAAGCTTTCTATTCACAAGAGATAACAAAAGTATCCAACACAACTGTGCGAAAGATTGTGCTAGAATACATTCATTACTACAATTGTGTGCGAATTCAAGAAAAATTAAACCACCTATCCCCTAAAGAATTTAGGGAACAAGTGGTTTAGGTGTTTTGATTGGTGTCCCGTTTTCGGGGTTCACTTCAA
>NZ_JAKUHE010000050.1:0-1285 GCF_022664315.1 Bacillus cereus group sp. BfR-BA-01309 | reverse complement strand
TTTTTTGTTTGCGTGCCCAGCTAAGCTGGGCACTGCTTGCTGGTGAAAGTCCAGTCTAGGTAAGAGCCAAGTCGCCTAGTAGCTGACAGGCAACTGGTGGAGAAATCCTAAGGTTGAAGCCCTGTGACAAAGTAACTTCTACTAGAAGTGCGAGCGAATCAACAGACCGTAACATAAAGTGAACCTTGCCGCCTCGTTAAAAGCAACCTAGCAATAGGACAAAGGGAAGTCGAGCCTGGAGACAATAGGCGAAGACCATGGAAGATGTGAAGAACTTGGAAATGCGCCATCGAAGAATCCCTCGGGGTAAGGAGGACGGTATGTTGAGAAAGTAGTGTCAGGAACTGGGGAGACCCTCCTTTACCCTTTCTTTCAGAAAGGAGAGAGGAAACCTATAAGCATATGCGAAATGGTGGACTGTAAAGAGGGAGTCGGAGGAGGTCATAGTACCAAATATCATAACGACAACACAACGTTATGTAGGGAAGGACCTCTACTTTGTTCATAAGTTGGAAGGAGGTAAGAGTGAGTGAATGCTGGAAAACTAGCTAACTACACCGATGTAAAAGCTCAAGAACTTTGGAAGACTTTATATCTTTGTGCCAAAGAAAGTTCAAGTCGTAGGTTTCATGCGTTGTATGACAAAATATATCGTCCTGATATATTGGCTGAAGCATGGCGAAGGGTAAAGCGGAATAGAGGAAGTGGCGGAGTGGATGGACAGACAATTGAGGAAATCGTTCACCAATATGGAGAACGCAACTTTCTAAATGAATTGTACAAAGAACTCAAAAGTAAGTCTTATCATCCGCAAACTGTGAGAAGAATCTATATCCCAAAGGGTGATGGAAAACAAAGACCACTTGGAATTCCCACGATTAAAGATAGAGTCGTACAAATGGCAACAAAATTAGTCATTGAACCTATCTTTGAAGCTGATTTTCAAGACTGTTCGTATGGATTTCGCCCGAAACGAAACGCACATCAAGCGATATCGAAGATACGAAAAGCGAGTAAAACATCTCACTGGATTATAGATGTAGACATACAAGGCTACTTTGACAGTATAAATCATGACAAATTGATGAGGCTTGTAGAAAGAAGAATCAGTGACCGAAGAGTGTTAAAACTCATTAGAAAATGGCTGGAAGCGGGAATCATGGAACATGCGCAATTTCATGAAACGACAGTAGGTACACCACAAGGTGGTGTGATATCTCCTTTACTTTCTAATATATATTTAAACTATATGGATACCATTTGGGAAAAGAAGTGTAAACACCTT
>NZ_JAKUHE010000048.1:0-2499 GCF_022664315.1 Bacillus cereus group sp. BfR-BA-01309 | reverse complement strand
CCCGTTCCCATACCGAACACGGAAGTTAAGCTCTCTAGCGCCGATGGTAGTTGGGACCTTGTCCCTGTGAGAGTAGGACGTCGCCAAGCAAAAACCTAAGTCGAATCGACTTAGGTTTTTTTGTGTTGATTTTTATTTACCGAATGTCATAATCCATAAATTCAATAACCTTAAAGATGAAATAGGGACTGTCGAAATTAAAATTTGAGCGACAGTGTTGTGAAAGATGATAAAGTAATACGTTTAAATAGCAGTGTAAGGTAAAAATTACCTTTTTATGTTAACTGAGTTGTAGAATGACTAAAAAATTTTACTCTTTATATGAAGGCGTTATGTGAAAAAAAGCTATTCAGCTGTTTTTCACATAACGTTTTTTCATTTTTAAAAGATTTCACATAAGAAAAAATCTATAATTAAGATAGCTAACATATATTTTTTGATGGGTGTGGGGGATTATGAAAGAAATATGCATGTTATTAGTGGCTGTTATATTATGGGGGACAGCTATTGCGCCAACAAAGTGGGCATTAGAATCTATTCAGCCATTTACTTTGTTGTTTATTCGCCTTTTCTTCGCGGGTGGAATCTGTTTACTATTCTCATTTAAACAATTAAAAAGACCAGTTGTACATAAACAGGTCCCTTGGAAAAGAATGAGTTTACTATCTTTTACTGGTGTAGCTGGGTATTTTATGTTCACATCCTACGGTATTTCTTTAACAAGTGGATTGCATGTTAGTATCATTGATGCTGCATTGCCATTAGTTACAATTCTTTTTTCGGCATTCTTTTTAAAGGAGAAAATTCAGTTGAATTATTGGATTGGAATTATGCTAGGAGCTATAGGTGTGCTCTTGATTACCGTTCCTTCTGACAATACTGATCAAGAGGTCTCTTTAATAGGGGATATACTTATTTTATTGAGTACTTTTTTATTTGCTTTCTATACGATATTGTTAAAACGCCCGAAGCAAGAGCGATATTTATCTAACAATGTTTTTACAACGCTAACTTTAATTATTGGAGCTGTTATTTTATTGCCTTTTGCAATGGGGGAAATCTTTTATTATGGTTTTCCAAAGATTGAAACATGGAAGACAGTGTTTAGTGTAATGTATCTTGTTATAGGTGCAACAATTTTGGCGTATTGGTTTTGGAACAAAGCGCTAGAGAGAATTTCGGCATCGGTAAGTGGGTTATATTTAAATGCATTACCATTAATAAGTATTGTTACTTCAATTGTTCTATTAGATGAATCTTTAACGTGGAAGATAATGATAGGGGGAAGTTTAGTTTTAATAGGAGTAGGATGGGCAGATAAACAAAAAATAGGTAATTTATTAAAGAGGAATAGTTTAAATAGTAAGGACTGCTAAGTAGTATACTCTATGTAGTTTGAATGTTAAAAAGATACCTAATATATAAGGTATCTTTTTATATTTGGCAAAGATGATAGATTGAAATCAGTATGGATATTCTTTACTATATCTATACGTATCGAAATCATTTTGAAATATTGTTTGAACAAGTTGTATACATTCCGTATCATAAAAACTTTCGAAAGTAGGATAGCGAGGAAATAAAGGATCAGTAATACTTGCTTCGCTAAAATTCCCTCTATAGATCATAGCGGGAGTCTGATGATGCCAGGATGTTGATAGTTTATTTATCGGTGCGGATTTTAATTCAAAGTGGCTCCCTAACTTTTGTATTTCCTGATCAAAATCCTCTAAGTAGATATAATTTGTTACATATGCTTCTTCACCTAGTATGTATTGTTGTGTAAAATGCGGATTCATATCATCTGCATGAGCACCTTTGGCGAGTAGGTAATATAAAAATTGTTTATATGAGATTCCTTTAGGAGAGTTTTCATCTTGATATAAAAACTTTCGAATGAGTTGCCATTCTGGGTTTTCTACATAGGGAGGTGCGATTAAGGATACGAAAGAACTAACGGCTCTTTTAAAAGGATTACGAACAAGTTTAAAAGTTTCTTTTTGTTTATCTCGTAATGCTATGCCTAGCCGCACATCCTAGGCGGGTGTACTTTTATATATGTCATATTCGTAATGATGAATGAAAGGATTATAGTTTAAAGCTGTTTGTAATAAATCAATCTGGTAAAAAAAACAATTAGCAAGTGAAGTGCAGCCGCTTTTTTGAATCCAAAATAGAATGAGAGGGAAGTTTCTGTGGTAGTGTGGTTTTCTGAAGTTAGCATTGATGATGTGTAACATAGAAGAATCAAACAATCTCTACACTCCTTTCAGTTATCATAATTATATGTATGAAAAATAAGGAAGGTTTATGAGTAGTGAATGTTTTTTGTAAAAAATGAAAAAGAGTTGTTGACTATTGTTAGATAGAGGTGTAATATAAAACAAGTCGCCGATGCAATAACGCAAAACGCGGCAAACGAAATAAAAAACTTAGTTGACATTAACTAACGAAGATGTTAACATAAGGAAGTCGCAAATGAGCGACCAAGTAGTTCTT
>NZ_JAKUHE010000047.1:0-2523 GCF_022664315.1 Bacillus cereus group sp. BfR-BA-01309 | reverse complement strand
TTAACATCTTCGTTAGTTAATGTCAACTAAGTTTTTCATTTTCTTTGCCGCGTTCTGCGTTATTGCATCGGCGACTTGTTCTATATTACACTTCTAACCTACAATCGTCAATATGTTTTTATAAAAAACTTCATTTTTTTATAAATCCTATTTACGCTATTAATTTATCTATTCATATGCCTTTTCTATAAGAATAGAATAGCAACCCATAAAGCACGCTATGGGTTGCCATTCCATCATAAAAACTATTGTTCTTTTGAAGGTATCGAACAACTTTCATCAGTACAAGACATATCGCTTCCACCCTCTGAAGAAAGTTCTTGTAACTTAGGTGCAGGATTCTCTTCTTCCCACACTTGCTGAAGTGCACCAACAAAGGTTTCAAGTGGCTGCGCACCTGAAATAGCATACTTTTGATTAATAATAAAATAAGGTACTCCCGAAATTTGATATTGCTGAGCAATCGCTTCATCAATTCTAACATCATTTGCATATGCGCTTTTATCATGAATAACACGTAAAACTTCTTGCTTTTCTAAACCTGAAGCTTCAGCAATAGTAGCAAGCGTATCCACATCACTTAAATTTCTCGATTCTGTGAAATATGCAAAAAGTAGATTTTCCGTAATCTCTTTTTCTTTCCCTTGATCCTTTGCAAACTTCGCAAGACGATGCGCATCAAAAGTGTTCGTCGGCTTCATCTCATCAAAATTAAAACTTAAACCCATACTAGCTGCATGACTTCCTAGTTGTATATTATTACGCTTAGCTTCTTCAATACTAATCCCATACTTTGATGCAAGTACTTCATTAATACTTGTTCCAGAATAGATTGGAGCATTTTGGTCTAATTCAAAACTTTTAAACTCAACTTCAACATCTTTCTTATGTGGAAATTGCTCTAAAGCCATCTCTAATCTACGTTTCCCAATGTAGCAAAATGGGCATACAAAATCTGACCATACTTCAATTTTCATAGAAACACCTCATTAACATGTATTTTTCAATTATTGTAGCACTGGCGCTAAGGAATTCAAAAATTTATGCTTCACGCTTTATATACTACAAACTAAAATGAATCTATAAATAGAAAAAACGATAATCAAAAGTATAAAAACATTTCCTTCTGATTATCGTATATACAAATCTAACTATGCTGGAATATATCTCCCTACGAATTTCCATACAGTATTCCAATATTTATTTGAATCTATCTTCTCAGCTTCTCCATGTCCAGCACCTGGAACAATTAATTTCTCTTTTTCTACTTTTGCAGCATTATATACTTCATCTAACATTTCATAAGGAACGAACGTATCAGCATCCCCGTGAATAAATAGCATAGGTGTTTTACTTTTCGCTACTTGTTTTATAGCTGAAGCTTCTTCTAAATCATATCCAGCTCTTAACTTTGTAACTGTATTTGCCGCATTCATAACAGGAAATTTCGGCAAGTGGAATAGATCTTTTAGTTGATAAGTAAATTCATCAATAACAGTTGAGTATCCACAATCTTCAATAATAACTTTAACGTTAGAAGGTAACTCTTCACCTGAAGTCATCATTACAGTTGCCCCGCCCATTGAAACACCAAAAAGTGCTATTTCAGCATTAGGGTCTTTCTTTACAATTTGTTGAATCCAAATCAAAATATCTTTACGATCGTGCCAGCCCATCCCTATATAATCGCCCTCACTATTTCCGTGTCCACGAAGATCTGGCGCTATGACGTTATAACCTTGTTCATAAAAATTCCGGATATATTTCGTCATTTTCGATGCCCTGCTATCATATCCATGAACTACAATTGCCCATTTATGGCTAGATTGTTCATTCATATATTCATAACCTGTTAATTTCAACTTATCGAAAGAATTTATGTTTCGTGTATTAGGTTTATGATTTGATACAAAGCTCGCATCCTTTTCTTCGTTTGTAGCGAACACACCTCCTGATGCATTCACTGTTTCTACTAAATGAGGATTATCCTCTAAAAATTCTTTCTCTTGTTTCGCATTCAACGCATAATTATAAAAATAATTCCCAACTAACATATAAGTAATTGCTAGAAGGACTAAAACTACTATAGTAATTACACCTATCTTTTTCATATTATCTCCTTTTCCAAAATGAAATATTCTTATATTCAAGTACTCAAAAAACAACTGCACTATTTTAACATACCGACAGATCACTTCTCCAAAAAACAAAATAGAAAATCTTAAACTACACATCAAAAATAATGAAAGAAAATGAATATGAGGGGATCAAAAAAATAAGGATTACTTACTTGAGGCTGATAAAGCGAAACTTCAATCAGCCCTCACCAATCGGACGTTAACGGACAGTTGATCTCCCGCCTAACTTCTTTGCTCCAACTGAATTTCGAGGTGGGAGTTTTACTGTCCGTTAACGCGGGATAAAAAGTTTAAAACACAAAAAAGACGAGTCATACTGACTCGTCTTACAGTTGCTTGGCGACGTCCTACTCTCACAGGGACAAGGTCCCAACTACCATCGGCG
>NZ_JAKUHE010000046.1:0-2881 GCF_022664315.1 Bacillus cereus group sp. BfR-BA-01309 | reverse complement strand
GCTTCCACCTCGAACCTATCAACCTGATCATCTTTCAGGGATCTTACTAGCTTACGCTATGGGAAATCTCATCTTGAGGGGGGCTTCATGCTTAGATGCTTTCAGCACTTATCCCTTCCGCACATAGCTACCCAGCTATGCCCTTGGCAGAACAACTGGTACACCAGCGGTGCGTCCATCCCGGTCCTCTCGTACTAAGGACAGCTCCTCTCAAATTTCCTACGCCCACGACGGATAGGGACCGAACTGTCTCACGACGTTCTGAACCCAGCTCGCGTACCGCTTTAATGGGCGAACAGCCCAACCCTTGGGACCGACTACAGCCCCAGGATGCGATGAGCCGACATCGAGGTGCCAAACCTCCCCGTCGATGTGGACTCTTGGGGGAGATAAGCCTGTTATCCCCGGGGTAGCTTTTATCCGTTGAGCGATGGCCCTTCCATGCGGAACCACCGGATCACTAAGCCCGACTTTCGTCCCTGCTCGACTTGTAGGTCTCGCAGTCAAGCTCCCTTATGCCTTTGCACTCTACGAATGATTTCCAACCATTCTGAGGGAACCTTTGGGCGCCTCCGTTACACTTTAGGAGGCGACCGCCCCAGTCAAACTGCCCACCTGACACTGTCTCCCGGGTCGATAAGACCCGTAGGTTAGAATTTCAATACATTCAGGGCGGTATCCCACCAGCGCCTCCACCGAAGCTAGCGCTCCGGTTTCAATGGCTCCCGCCTATCCTGTACAAAATGTACCAAAATTCAATATCAGGCTACAGTAAAGCTCCACGGGGTCTTTCCGTCCTGTCGCGGGTAACCTGCATCTTCACAGGTACTATAATTTCACCGAGTCTCTGGTTGAGACAGTGCCCAAATCGTTACACCTTTCGTGCGGGTCGGAACTTACCCGACAAGGAATTTCGCTACCTTAGGACCGTTATAGTTACGGCCGCCGTTTACTGGGGCTTCAGTTCAGAGCTTCGCTTACGCTAACCCCTCTCCTTAACCTTCCAGCACCGGGCAGGTGTCACCCCCTATACTTCGCCTTACGGCTTCGCAGAGAGCTGTGTTTTTGCTAAACAGTCGCTTGGGCCTATTCACTGCGGCTTTCCGTTAAGAAAGCACCCCTTCTCCCGAAGTTACGGGGTCATTTTGCCGAGTTCCTTAACCAGAGTTCTCTCGCACACCTTAGGATTCTCTCCTCGCCTACCTGTGTCGGTTTGCGGTACAGGCACCTTTTATCTCGCTAGAAGCTTTTCTTGGCAGCGGGGAATCAAAGACTTCGCTCCATAAGGAGCTTCCCCATCACAGCTCAGCCTTCACGATAAGCGGATTTGCCTACTTATCAGCCTAACTGCTTGGACGTGCACAACCAATCGCACGCTTCTTCTATCCTTCTGCGTCCCTCCATTGCTCAAACGATAAAGAGGTGGTACAGGAATATCAACCTGTTGTCCATCGCCTACGCCTGTCGGCCTCGGCTTAGGTCCTGACTAACCCTGAGCGGACGAGCCTTCCTCAGGAAACCTTAGGCATTCGGTGGACGGGATTCTCACCCGTCTTTCGCTACTCATACCGGCATTCTCACTTCTAAGCGCTCCACCAGTCCTTCCGGTCTGACTTCACTGCACTTAGAACGCTCCCCTACCACTGATACCATTGGTATCAATTCGCAGCTTCGGTGGTGTATTTAGCCCCGGTACATTTTCGGCGCAGAGTCACTCGACTAGTGAGCTATTACGCACTCTTTAAATGGTGGCTGCTTCTAAGCCAACATCCTAGTTGTCTAAGCAACTCCACATCCTTTTCCACTTAATACACACTTTGGGACCTTAGCTGGCGATCTGGGCTGTTTCCCTCTTGACTACGGATCTTATCACTCGCAGTCTGACTCCTAAGGATAAGTCATTGGCATTCGGAGTTTGACTGAATTCGGTAATCCGATGAGGACCCCTAGTTCAATCAGTGCTCTACCTCCAAGACTCTTACACTTAAGGCTAGCCCTAAAGCTATTTCGGGGAGAACCAGCTATCTCCAGGTTCGATTGGAATTTCTCCGCTACCCACACCTCATCCCCGCACTTTTCAACGTGCGTGGGTTCGGGCCTCCATTCAGTGTTACCTGAACTTCACCCTGGACATGGGTAGATCACCTGGTTTCGGGTCTACGACCACGTACTAAACGCCCTATTCAGACTCGCTTTCGCTGCGGCTCCGCCTCTTCAGCTTAACCTCGCACGGGATCGTAACTCGCCGGTTCATTCTACAAAAGGCACGCCATCACCCATTAACGGGCTCTGACTATTTGTAGGCACACGGTTTCAGGATCTCTTTCACTCCCCTTCCGGGGTGCTTTTCACCTTTCCCTCACGGTACTGGTTCACTATCGATCACTAGGGAGTATTTAGCCTTGGGAGATGGTCCTCCCAGATTCCGACGGAATTTCACGTGTTCCGCCGTACTCAGGATACATTCAAGAGAGAACGAAGTTTCGACTACGGGGTTGTTACCCTCTACGACGGACCTTTCCAGGTCGCTTCGTCTACCTCGTTCCTTTGTAACTCCGTATAGAATGTCCTACAACCCCAAGAGGCAAGCCTCTTGGTTTGGGCTATGTTCCGTTTCGCTCGCCGCTACTCAGGAAATCGCATTTGCTTTCTCTTCCTCCAGGTACTTAGATGTTTCAGTTCCCTGGGTCTGTCTTCCTTACCCTATGTATTCAGGTAAGGATACCATACCATTACGTATGGTGGGTTTCCCCATTCGGAAATCTTCGGATCAAAGCTTACTTACAGCTCCCCGAAGCATATCGGCGTTAGTCCCGTCCTTCATCGACTCCTAGTGTCAAGGCATCCACCGTGCGCCCTTTCTAACTTAACCAAACTAAAA
>NZ_JAKUHE010000045.1:0-2899 GCF_022664315.1 Bacillus cereus group sp. BfR-BA-01309 | reverse complement strand
ATATCGATAGGTAAGTCTTTGAAGTTATCTCTAACTTTTCCCCCGATCCGCACGGTACGTGCCACTTTCACGGCATACCGCGGTCCACCTATACTGTAGTTTTCTTTCCATCTAATAATGATAAATTCTAAGCAAACAACGCTAGTTGTTCATAATTTAATTCCACTTCAATTTGTGATTAAATACAGATTTCCTCGTTTTTGACTAGCTTTCGCAATTTGTTAAGTTTGTCTAACTGTTCCCCATTGAGTTTTAGTTCATTGAGTAGTTGGTTTATGGCTTCTTTCTTGGTTGCGTGTATTAGTCTATGAACACTTGGTTTGATGATGATAAGGTTTTTGTAGCTGTCATCCTTTGTTTCACTCCATAATTGCTTATGGTGACAATGGACATCCCAGGGCAAGAGTTTCTCGCCTGTTACACTGCATTTACCTTTTTGAGCTACGTAAAGAGAAATTCGATTGTCATTGTATTCAACGGTTGTCCGTCCATTTATGACTGGATTTTCTCTTAGCCATTTTAGTTCTGTTTCGGTTATGTCTGCCAAGTTTTTGTGTATCAAGGCTCGCCCTTCTACGGTGTATTTGTTAATGGCTTGCTTTTTCATCAACGGATTTTTGTGTTGAATATAAGCGATTGGTAGGATAGGACGTCTCATGAGATATCTCATCCTTTTTGACTTTAGATATGGTTTGATACCTTTGTCTTTTCCTTCATATTGTCCTATATTCGTGTATCCATTAGTGTTGCTTTTTCCTCTTCTTGTTGACTTAGGGAAACGGTTATACATCATACAGTCGAGTTCTAGACCCATTTTGTCGAGGTCTAGGCTGACATGCGTTGCTATTCTGTAATAGTTATGCTTGCCAATGACAATGCTGTTGTATAAATTGATTCCTTTGATTGCTTCAATAGAGTTTGGGGTTTTCTGTATTTTTTTCACTTGTTTTGCTAAATCTTGCTTCGTCTTTTTCAGTGCTTTTGGAGATACGTGTGTTTCTGCAATATATCGTGTGTTTCCGTTTTTCCGTTTTCCTTTCTTTACAGCTTTGAGAGAGAAGCCTAAGAATTCACTCTCTTGCTTTTTCAGATTGGTAACCTTGGATTTTTCGGTTGAGATAGGCAATTTCAAGCGTTCTTCTAGCCACATTTGGCATGCTTTGAATATTTTCTCTGCATTGCTTCGTGTGTTTGTGAAGATTTTGAAATCATCTGCGTACCTTACGATATACATAGGTTTCATTTTTGATGTTTTGGTTAGGACATATGTTACGGTGTCGTTACTCCAAATTCCATCTTTGTATCTCGGTTTTACCTTTTTGGCTTTGAATGTTTCCCATTGTTTACTGACCCACCAGTCGAATTCATTGAGATTGATGTTGGCGAGTAGGGGACTGAGAATACCACCTTGCGGGGTACCTTTAGTCGGGAACATTGTTGTACCGTCAGGCATTTGCACTGGTGCTTTCAATATTTTTCGGATAATGACGAGTAATTGTTTGTCCCGTATACCCAGTGTCCATATTTGGCGCATGAGTTTGGTGTGATTTACTTCGTCGAAAAATCCTTTAATATCCACGTCTACCACATAAGTAAGGTTTTGTTGGTTTACCTTTTTAATACTATCTGCTATGGCATTTTCTGCACTTCGGTTCGGGCGAAATCCGTAACTTCTATTACAAAATTGCGCTTCGCAAATAGGTTCCAAAACTTGAAGAATACATTGTTGGATAATTCTATCCCACATACTTGGTATTCCTAGAGGTCTTGTTTCTCCGTTGGGCTTAGGTATTTCCTTCCGTCTTACCTTTTGTGGTTGGTAGTTTTGAAAGCGTCTTTTAACTTCATTCAAGAAATAGCTCTGTTCCATTCTTTCAATATCCTTGATGTTTATGTTGTCACAGGCGGATGTTTTACTCCCTTTATTTCCTTTTATGTTACGAAAAGCGAGGAGTATATTTTCGTCTGATGTGATAGTAGGCATCAGTTTCTTGAAAGAATTTCCTTTGGTTGCTTTCTGGTATAAGTCGTCTAGGACATTTTGAATACCGTAGTATTCATTGTGTCTAAGTTTCTTATCCTTTAGCGTGGGCTTAGATTTGTCATTCATGGTCTATCACCTACTCTTATATTGATTTTTGGTGACCTTTTGAGTCTTACCAGAATCCATGCAAGATTAGATGAAAGTTCAGTTCCTCCAATATAGGCTTGTGGCTGTTCCTCCAGTTCCATTACAGAACCTTCTCGGGTCGTGCCACTACTCTCACTACTATTAAGAATACTTCCCTCGGTTGTCCGTTTCGTATTCAACTATATCCGCCGATAGAGATTGCTCTCAACGTTAGTAGCTTTCGACGTTCCGTTCAGACTATCATTGTTTTAAACGTCATAAGACCTCCGATTTAGGTGCTTGCTATACCCCGTGTCTAGCTCCGTTGCCTGTAACAACGTTAGGATTGTTATCCCATGAATTATTCCAATCCATTAGACAAGTCTTATTTTCAGACTCCGAATCATTTCTAACCCGTCACAATCTCGAGGCGTACATTCGCAAGTTCGTCAGTGTTTACACATTCTCACCATGTCGGTTGACAGCATACAATACTTTATCAGTTCCATTTGGTTTATTATTCCGAATGGCTTTCGGTTGCCCTATGGGGTACTTCGGATAATGATTGCATGTTTTACCCTGCTTCCAACATCACGCTATGCCTAGCGTATGCTGTCGGGAATCTCACTGGGAGAGTTTCGGGTCGTTACTCCTTCATTCCTCTCACTTGTCTGCACAGTTATCCTGTTCTTGTAGCCTTGGCTTATTTCTTTAAAGAACAGTCATCGTTTGTCGCTAAAAACGTTGTAATACCAACGTTTTTGCTTAGTCGATAACGTCTCGCACTCA
>NZ_JAKUHE010000044.1:0-3256 GCF_022664315.1 Bacillus cereus group sp. BfR-BA-01309 | reverse complement strand
CTAATTACACCAACAAGGTGACGACAAAGCATAAACGCTTATATGTCGCCATCTTGAGGGAGCTTAGGATAAAGCACAAGTTCGAAATCATCGAGCCTTTGCCACTTTTCCTTTTTATAAACAGCCTTTTCTAAAACCGACTTTAGGAGGCTGTTTTTCTTTTTGGGATCATCTGTTTTAAAGTATAGATCAAGAACATGCTCAACTTGAGGTATTGTATCTTTCTTCACTTTTTCCTTCTTAATTTCTGTTTTAATTTCTTTCTTTAAGTTTTCCATTGTGGAAGTAATTTCAGTAATGCGATCAGAAATTACATTTGATCGTTCTAAAAACATATCGACAGTATAAACGCCGCGTTCTAATAAATCATGTAAATTATTTTTTTGTTTTTGGACATCCAGTAATTCTTTTTCAAGCTTGCGTAATGCAGCTTCATTCATTTGAATAACTTGTGTTTCTTTTAACTTGTCATCTTGCTTATGTTTTTCAAAATCAGCTTTATAATTGATGTACCATTCTTTTAATGCCTCGAGTAAACGCTTCTCAATTAATTCAGTATAGCTTGATTTGTTTTCGCAACCCCGGTGCTTACAATCCATCGTTTCTTTGCGGTTCTTCGGATAACGTTGGACCATGCTATAACCACATTTACTACATTTAATAATGCCAGCTAGAGGATTTTTAATTCCGTTTGTATTATAAGGAATGTGATATCTTGAGTTTAATTTTTCTTGTACTTGTTCAAATAAACTTTCAGGTATGATTGGCTCGTGCTTACCATCGGCAATAATCCAATCCGATTTATCTTGTCGTGCACAACTTCTTTTTACAGCATCAGGCCGCTTTACTTCTTTTCGCTTTTGCCATGTTACTTTTCCGATGTACACATTGTTCTTTAATATATCTAAGATGCTATAAGGGTTCCATTCATTACCTAGCTTACTTTTATATCCAAGGTCATTTAATTTGCTTCTAATTGCACTCGCACCCATATCCTCATTTGCATACCAATCAAATATCATTCTTACGGCAGAAGCCTCTTCTGAATTAATCGTTAACGTACGTTCTCGCTTATTTAAACGATGGATATCATATCCGAATGGTGCATGTGTACCAAGGTAATTACCGGCCTCTATACTTGCGATACGGCCGCGTTGCATCCGACGTGTAATAATCTTTAACTCCTTACGAGCCATAAACGCTTCAAATTCGCTGTATTCTTCATCCCACTCATCATTAAGGTCATAAGTCTTCCTAGGCGTCATAATCTTCGTATTTGAGCGTTTAAACGTCTCTAAAATGATTCCTTGTTCTTTCATACCTCCACGACCTAAACGGTCCATATCCATACAAAGAACAACATCATATTTATTATCTTCAATTTCTTCAAGCAGCGCTAACATCTCAGGACGTTTCACTAAGCTCTCACCAGAAACGATTTCCTCCCGGACAGCTAAAACATTTAAGTTCATTTCTTTCGCTATTTTCAGCAGGGTAGTGCGGTGCTTTGCTAACGTCTCATCTTCGCCGCGTGCTTCGGCTTCGAGATCGGCACGGGATTTTCTTAGGTAGATTGCAGTTTTCATAGTGTGGACCTCCTTTTAGATTTAGTATAGGTTAAGATAAGATGAAATGAAAATTATTATAAAGAAAGAAACATAATTTCTTTATACGGAAATATGTTTCTTTCTTGGCATTTAGCTATTTAATTCGGTTTCATTGACTTTTTTGTAGAAGTACCATTTATCTTTATCTGGATTATATATATATACTTCTTTTAAATCATTATGATGTTTAGGTTCTACTAGAACCCATTGTGTATCTTTCCTTGTGTAAAGGTGAATAAGATCTTTTGTGTTCTTTTGAACTGTAGCATAGTCTATAAGACTCATAGTATAAAATTGTTTAGGTCTTTTATTAAGGCGAAAAAGAAAAACTACCGAACCTGTAAATAGAACGAAAAAGACTGGATCTCCTATCAATCTCATTATGTTATCTTCAAAGGTTTTGCTTATGTTTTTGCTATTCAAAAATAAAGTGTTTATTTGTAAAGCATGAAAATAACTACAAGTGAAAAAGACTATACATACAGTTGTGAATAATGGCCATTGTTCAAGTTTATCAATAACCCATTTTGCAAATTTATATTTCTTTTTTTGAGTGAATTCTCTAGTTTGCTCAACTTGAGTAAAGGGCCAAGCGTATATATATAAGATGTAAATTAATGAGGCTGCAGTAATAATTATTATAGCTGTCACCATAGTATAGAGGTGAGATAGAAAAGGTAAAGCTGTGATAAGAGAATATAAAGCAAGTGACATTATTTGCATGAGAAAATAAAAAGTGAAAAAGGCGGTTATAAAGCTTGTAAACTTTTTGAAAAAACGACCTTGTTTTTGTTCAAAAGTAATGTCTAAATCGTTTTTATAAATGTACCCAAAAATGAACGGGAGAACTATTGCTAATGGCCCTAAGGTTTTTAAGGCGTTTCCAATAAATTCAATTGCTGTGGTCATAAATTAATATACTCCTATCTATCTTAAAATTTGATAAGTAATAATGAACTTGTTTTAATACAAAAAATGATATTTTATTGAACTGTAACAAATTTCTTAAAGAATGCCTTACGCTTTGTTTTATCATACACGTATGGATCGTTAAACTTTTTAACCCAAGATTTGTCTTCAACTTTTAGATCTTCAATCTTAAATCCAAGGTATGTATTCAAACCATTTCTTTCTAAGCTAGTAGTATATGTTTTTCCATCGAACGGCAGAGTCATTTTTACCGTATTTAAATCTGGAAATTGTCTTAGTAATCTAGCAGGTTCACTTACAAACATTTTCTCGATAGCATCTCCAGTTGAGAAATATTGTTTATATTGTTCTTCAGTAACGTTACTATCTGGCTTTGTTGATTTATAAGATGCAAACGAATCATGGAATGTAATTTCAGCTTCTTTATTATTGAGTTTCATATCCTTAATAAAATTGCCACCTCTGATGTTTTGGGCATAGGAGATAAACTCTTTTTGCTTTTCTTCAGCCTTTTTTTGTTCCTCAGCTAATTTTTTTTCTTCAGCTTTTTGTTTATCCTCAGCTTCTTTTTGCTCTTTAGCTTTTTGTTTCTCTTCGGCTTTTAGCTTTTCTTCAGCTTCTTTTTGCTCTTTAGCTTTTTGTTTCTCTTCGGCTTTTAGCTTTTCTTCAGCTTCTTTTTGCTCTTTAGCCTTTTGTTTCTCTTCGGCTTTTAGCTTTTC
>NZ_JAKUHE010000043.1:0-3610 GCF_022664315.1 Bacillus cereus group sp. BfR-BA-01309 | reverse complement strand
CTACCGCATCAATAGATATTTTGATTCGATCTCCTGGCTTCACTTCTTTTTTATCCACACTTATACTATTGAAAGTAGGGGCCTGGACATCTACAGCTGCATAGACAGCACTACCTCCTAATTGAATATTAAGTAAGATTACTAAACTTAATACTAAAATTAAAATTTTTTTTGTGATTTTCATGTTTCTTTCTCCTAATTTTGATTGTAATAGGTAAAAATGGACTTAGACTATCAATACCTTCATAAACCGATTTTTGTAACCCGCCCACAAAAAAGGACTTATTCTTTTCGGGTTTAATTATAGATTACACCCCCTCTCCTTTTCTCTAAAAATCCCTAGATTTACTCCTAAACAAAACAACTTATTATCATTATATATTAATTAAAAATCCAAGTAAAAATTTTCATCGTAAACTATGGTAAATATTCACTAATCAAAAACCATCCACTATTAATAATCATAATCTTTGTACATTTCCCCCCTCTTGAATTACCCATATCTTATATTGTGTGTAACTGACCCCTTCGCTGAATCCCTTGCTATCATTGACTTAATTAAACTTTTTCTTTTGAGTTACACAGTACGAAATTTATGAGTAACTGTATAGGAGTACCACCAGCATTTTAAAAAAACACGCTAAGCAAAAAATACAATAAGCTGCCCATATGGACAGCTTATTTACATAATTTTCGTTATTGGAAGTTAATTATATTTTTCTACGTACTAAATAAAAAGCTAAGGAACCAATAATAATAGGTGTAACCAAACTAGAAGAATATGGATTTTTAAGAAGAAAGAGTATAAGTATATAGATAACAGCTAGTCCTATAAATACAGGAATTCCAAATCGAAACTCCCTACATTGTTTTATGTTCCTGTATAATACTTCTCCAATTAGGCAAGGTACAAGATTTAGTATACTACCATATATGATGAGAATTATAGTGAATCCAACTATGTTAGGCAAACCCAAATCATTCTGGGAAGAATAACTAGGATCAGAAATATATGGTATTAAGAACCATATGATATTAAAAGTAAGCAGACTTGCAGCATAACTATTTACAAATTTTTCCGATTCAATTACAAATTTTTTCAACGTAATCATCCTCACAATTTCCTAATATTATCTTCATTGTATGACAGTTACCATTAAGTAAGATAGATAAAATGTGAAATGAATACCCTATACATGAGAGGTTAACATAACGCATCATTATCGGTAGCAATGAAAAGAGGAAACCATACGCTCACCAAGGAACCCTGTTTTTTTGTTCTATGGATCTATGCATTTTTTTATACATCCCTATCCTAGCGCGGTTTTAGGGTTCTTGTTTGTTATTGGAACTGTATAAAATCTTGCATACTCTTAGCGTGTTTTTTTCCAAAATGCTACGATACCCCCAGATTTAGAAAGAAATAAGCAATGATTAGATTTTAAACCTAGTCATTGCTTTATCCATTGCATCTTGGTTTACACCTATATAGCGTAACGTGACCTTCTCTGACGAGTGATTGAATATCTCCATAAGTAATGCTATGTTTTTCGTTTGCATGTACATGTGATACCCGTATGTTTTTCTTAACGTATGTGTTCCTATTTCATCTAACCCAAACTCTGCCGCTGCTCCGCTTAATATCTTATATGCCATGCTACGACCAATTGGACGATTCTTACCTTGTCTACTTTGCAATAAATACTCATTGTCTTCTCTTTCTATAATAAACCATTTAAGTTCTTTTTTTAGTGCTGCAGTAATTTGTATTCGTTTCTGTTTCCCTGTTTTCTTTTCCCGCATAGATATATGACTGCCTTTAACATCCCCTACTTTCAATTTCAAAATATCTGAGATTCTGAGACCTGTATTAATACCCATAATGAAGAGAATGTAATTACGTAAGCTCTTTTCCTTAAAATACTCTTTTAAATGCTGTATTTGCTCTGGATTACGTATTGGTTGAACAAAATTCATTATTCATTACCTCCAGTTTCTTCTGTCTCATATACTTCTAATCTAAGAGCAAAAGCTAATTTATAAAAAGCATTAGATTTATTTCGTCTATACGTACGCTCACTCATACCAATTTCGTTATAAACCATGTAATCAAAGACTTCTTCATCTTCTAAATATCGTTTTACAATAATATCCCTTTGATTTTTACTAAAACGACTTAATGCCTTATCAATTTGAAAAGATAAACGTTGTAATTTCACTTCTCTTTCACTCATAGCAACATTTGCTAAAGCGATATCTTCAGCTGGCTTCCCTACTATATTTGTTATACCGTGATATCTTACCTCGCTAGATGCTGTAACCTTCATCTCATGTCTAATCATCCCAAATTGTCTATAAATACGAACATTTTCCAGAATCTCTTCTAAACGAACCTGCGTTGCTTTGCGATCAATTTTAGGTAAGAACGTTAATTGCGTCATATATAAAAACACCCCTTATATATTTTGTTAATAAAACCAAAAAAGCGGACACCAAACTACAGAGGCAATATCACTAACGCTCTTATAGTTCGATGTCCGCTGGTTCTTCCAGTAGGACCATATATCTAATTTCTACTATTATATCATTTCTCTTAAATTCTTGTTACGTTTTTCCCCATACCTATTTAAATATAAATTCAACTTACTCCCATTTAAACTATTTATCTACCGCTCGCTTATAGCACCACACTACAACATCGAACGATTAAAATAACTCAAAACAATCATTAGATGTTGTTCGTTTTAACAAAAACTATAAAAAACAGCTATCCTTAGATAACTGCTTTTTTATTGAACCTTATTTAATTATTTTGTAAGAATACTTAATCAACTGATTGAGGGTAACTTTTTTGTAACCATTTCCCAATATACAGCTATACTTGTTCTTCCAATATTGTATCCACTAATTTTAAATATGTGATAAACATATTCTACATTCAAACTTAATGTTTATTAAAATGGTAAGTATGGTTTCGGATCTACTTGTCCACCTATATACTGATTCTTAATTTCGAAGTGTAAATGGTTCCCAGTAGAATCGCCTGTACTACCTACTTTTCCTATTACTTGACCTTGTTGTACATGTGCTCCTACAGTAGTTAAAATTGAGTCCATATGACCGTATAATGTCCAAAGTCCGTCTTCATGTCTAATAACTACCGCATTTCCATATCCACCAAATCCTTGGCCTCTTACACCAAAACCAGCAAATTGTACAGTTCCTGATTTAGATGCCATTATTGGTGTACCCTTTGCTGCTGCGAAATCAATACCTTTATGCACTGTCCCCCAACGACTTCCATACCATGAACTCACATTTGGGTTTTTTACAGGTATTTGATATTTAGAAGAACCAGAATCTGTTTCATGCGGGTTCATCCACTTGTCGCCTTCCCAAGTTTTAATCTTTAACCATCCACTAGGTGTTCCATCTATTATTCTAAAATTCTGTGGATTATACACTGCTCCAGCGTTTGCTTTTCCTGAACTAAATGAAGGCTCGTTATACGCATAGAATGATTTATTTATAAATCTTTCTTCTCCATCTAGATTCATCCATTTCTCGCCTTCCCATGTTTTAACCTTTAACCAACCACTAGGTGTCCCAT
>NZ_JAKUHE010000042.1:0-3966 GCF_022664315.1 Bacillus cereus group sp. BfR-BA-01309 | reverse complement strand
GTTTGTCTAGCATCTAAAAATAAAAATTGACGTTTCACGTTGTTTGTTTCGTTCAGTTTTCAAAGAACTACTTGGTCGCTCATTTGCGACTCCCTTATGTTAACATCTTCGTTAGTTAATGTCAACTAAGTTTTTCATTTTCTTTGCCGCGTTCTGCGTTATTGCATCGGCGACTTGTTCTATATTACACCTCTAATGTTCAATCGTCAATACCTTTTTATAAATATATTCAAGTTAATATTTTTACATTCTCTAATTTAGAAAAGAGCCTATAAAGATTGTATTATCAACAAAGCCTCTTCTACTTTACTTTCATTTCTTCTTCCAAAATACATTCAAGTTTACTTATACACTAGACTTAATTTGCACGTAAGTTTTTCCCCTGCGAAACTAACAACCTTATTTTCATAAATACTAATATGTAGTTTAAAAATTATCACACTCCCTAATACCTCGTTACTTATTAGGCACTCTATTAGAAACGATTGAAGATATACGTATTTTTATAACAGATAACGATACAGAAATGCTTATATACTACTCTAGTTATAGAGTTCCCCTTATATGAAGTAATCGTTACTTACCTGTTCACTCGTAAATATATAGAAACAGACTAATACATTTACTAACTATCCCTGTGTCACTGAAATAGCAGACTTATATCTCTTTCATCTTTAGCAGCATCCATTTCCATACGGCCTAGCCGTAACAATTTTATATCCACTTAACAAAGTTTTAAGATACACAACTAAACTATACTTGATTAAAAATACGCACCTCAATTGATCAAGTGTACCCAACACACTCATCAAGAACGTTCGTTACCTTTGTGTTTTATCACATTTAAGAATGTTTATCCTATACCTATTATTTACGTTTTAACGCTAGAAGAGCGAATCAAATTACTAACGTTGTTTCTATTATGTATCCCTCGTTTTGAAATACATATAGAATCACAAATTTATTTATTTCTAGCTACAAACCTAAGAATACACAACAATAAGAAACCAACACATATCAAACACTCACAAAAACAACTTCTGCAACAAGGTATACTTTGGCTGCACAATTTATAAATCATACCCTTTTCAACACCTATAGAAGTCCTGTACATATTTAACGCAAATATAAACTACAAAAGTTTCAATATAAAAAGAGCCGGAATTTCTATTCTAAGGAAATCCGACTCTTTTTATATTGGGCCATAACCAAAATAATTTTTACATTTAAGATTAAATGTCTATTTAATATTCCCTACTCTGCTGCGCTGAAGATGGATGTACCATGTCTGTCACTGCATGATACAGATTTTCTGGATGTTCAGCTATCCGATGACATAAATACAAGTACCACTCTTTCCCATAAGTCAAATATACTCTAGCGTTCTGTCCCTTGTTTTTCAAATTACTTAACATATCCGGACGAATTCCATATAGCATTTCTATTTCTACATTAGATCCACTAAAATATTGACGTTGCTCCATCTCTTTAATAAGAATTTCATCGTGTGTAGCAATAGATACAGGGTGATTATTTTCAATTAATTGTTCTACAATCTGAAGATACTGTTGATTCAAGTCAGTTGACCTAGGCATAGCAATATCTGAAGCTTCTTGATAGGCACCTTTTACAACTCTTATTTTCCCTGGATAATGTAGGAGTTCTTGAATATCATTATTCGAACGATATAAATGTGCCTGAATCGTTATCCCTACATTAGGATATTGCTCAGTTGTTTTTTTATAGATAGAAAGTATGTCGGCTACCTTAGATGATTCTTCCATACTTATCATAAGGGTAGTTCCATATACTTTTGCCTTCTCTGCCAACTCCATTAAATGAATATAAGATATTTCTGGGTCTATAGATAATCCAATATGCGATAAATCGAGTGATACTGTTTGTTTTATTGGCAGAGCACCCACGTCTCCAATAAGATTCAAAAACTCATTTTTTGCTTTATAACATTCCTTTATATCTAGAGTATTTTCCCCTATGTATTCTAGTGAAGTATGATACCCTTTTGTAATTAGTTCTTTTGCCGTCATAATCCCCTCATGTCTCGTTTCTCCGGTGACAAAGCGTTTCGCGGCCTGCAATAATAACGCATAGAGTTCCGTAGATTGTTGTACATAGGATTTTATATGTTCATTTCGTGCAATCGATTTAAATGCCTGAGCTACTTGGAGTTCTTGTTTAGTCATCACATTTTCATCTCCTTTAGAACTATTTGTTCCAACTATAGCATGCTAAAATGGTTTGTATTAGTACCATTTTAGCTATACTTTTATGGTACCAATTTTCATGAAGGGAGCATTTATATGCTTTGGATGCCTATTGTTCGATCGTTAGATATAAGTTTAATTCGCCAGGTTTATCACCAAATACGTGAACGAATATTAAACGGAGAGCTACAATCCGGAGAAAAACTACCATCAACACGGGAATTAGCTTCTGAGTTGAGCGTGTCTAGGAATGTAATTTTAGAAGCTTATGATCAATTACTTTCCGAAGGTTTTTTGGTCGCTCGACAGGGAGCCGGGACATTCATTGCCGAAGGGACTTATTTAAAACAACGTAAAGAATCAACTCTAATTGATTCTTTATCTTGGTGCGAAGAAACAAACAAAGACAGCAACATCATTAATTTCCGTTCAGGGATACCAACATTAGACTTATTTCCACGTAAGGTATGGGCAAAGTTATCTCACACCATATGGAATGAAGCACCCCCTTCTACATTTGGATACGATATTCCCGAAGGACGTCCCGAATTAAGAAAGGCTTTATCACGCTATTTGCTAAAAACAAGAGGAGTTTTTTGTCATCCAGAACAATTGGTGATTACTTCCGGTGCAACTCAAGCTTTAACACTTATTTCTAAATTATTTTTATCGGCGGGTGATGAAGTACTAATAGAAGACCCCATCACCAATGACATTCAAACCATTTTTAAAAATTCAGGAGCCTCCCTTCATCCTATACCAGTTGATGATAATGGAATGGATACATCTTTGTTACCTGCAAATAAAAACCCAAAATTCATCTTCACTACTCCTTCTCACCAGTTTCCTTTTGGAGGAGCTTTACCGATTCAACGACGGGTTCAATTGATTAACTACGCAAGAAATACAAATTGTTATCTCATTGAAGATGATTATGACAGTGAGTTTCGATATGAAGGCTCCCCTGTAAGTTCATTACAAGGATTGGATCCCGAGCATGTTATATATGTAGGTTCATTTAGTAAAATTTTATCACCGGCCCTTAGGATGGGATACTTAGTTCTTCCCTCACAACTTATTGAAAAATGCCGCAGGGTAAAATGGTTTTCAGATCTACATACATCTTCTTTAAATCAGCTTGTCCTCGCTAAATTTATTACCGAGAATCATTTGGAACGGCATATTATGAAGATGAAAAAAATCTATAAAAATCGAAGAGACTTCCTTATCGAGCAATTAAAATTAGCATTCTTAAATGAAATCAATATTTTCGGCTATTCTACAGGATTACACCTGATTGTTGAATTCAATCAAGTTCAATTCACAAAAGAATTACTTGAGGAAATCCAACATCTCGGAGTGAAAGTATATCCCGTGGAAGACCACGCCATTGAAAAAGGAAAACATCATAATCGAGTTATTATGGGGTATGGACATTTAACAACTGAAGAAATAAAAGAAGGTGTGAGCAGGCTACAGAGGGCAATACCTTGTAGATATTCTTGTTAACGAATGACAGTCTAACAAACTTGGCCATATTTTTCTGAAGGTATGCTATTTAGATGTGAAATCATAATAAAACAAAGCTATTTCTCGCTAGATAAACGTACTCATAGAGTCGATATTAATTACAAAATCATTTTATTTAACACAAAAAAGACGAGTCATACTGACTCGTCTTACAGTTGCTTGGCGACGTCCTACTCTCACAGGGACAAGGTCCCAACTACCATCGGCGCTA
>NZ_JAKUHE010000041.1:0-7357 GCF_022664315.1 Bacillus cereus group sp. BfR-BA-01309 | reverse complement strand
CTTTAGCTTTTTGTTTCTCTTCGGCTTTTAGCTTTTCTTCAGCTTCTTTTTGCTCTTTAGCCTTTTGTTTCTCTTCGGCTTTTAGCTTTTCCTCAGCTTCTTTTTGTTCTTTCTCTTTTTGTTTTTCTTCGGCTTTTAGCTTTTCTTCAGCTTTTTGTTTAGCGAGAATCTCTTGCTTTTCTTGTGGTGTCATGTTCATGTTAACTACAATTAATGAAATGATAGATAAAACAAAAGCTATACCTGTAAGCTTAAAGTATTTCTTAGTGGTTGGTTTCTTTTTTAAACGAAACACCAATGATGTAATTAGTAAAATGAACGTAGCTATCATTGCTATTGCAAATAAAAATGAGAAAAATATTTTCATCTATGTAACTCCTAACTTATAAAGTTGTATTTTAAATTCATATTAATAGGTTTTTAAACGAGCGAAATTTTCTGGAATCCCATAGATTTCAGCTACTTCTTGAATTGATAGATTAGTATCTTGATATTCAGAAATCATTTCATCAGGTAATAAGAGCTCGACTGCAAATGTATTTGCTTCGATCTCTAATCGATCTACAGAAAAAAAGGTTTTATTTCGTAAAAATGGAGTATTAGCTTTTGGATGCAATAGAGCGTGTCCTAGTTCATGAGCACAGACAAAGCGTTGTGTGATTTCGTTAATCTGATTATTGATATGAATGAATTTGAAGCGTTTATAAGTGTTGTAAAAACCAAGAGTATTCCCAAGGTCTTCAAACAACACTATAATATTTTTTCGTCTAGCAATTTCAAATGGATTTGTTGTTTCATGTTTTTCTGCGATTTTAAGTGCGTATTCTTTAATTTCCATTTCTCGCTCCGTTCAATCTTTTTTATACTTATTTGGAGTGAATTTTTGTTTTGCTAATTGTTTTGCCATGCGCATTGAGTTCTCCAGAGAAATACGAATCATTTCTTTTGTATGGTCGTCTATTGGCTCTCCGTCAAACATTAAAGCATCTTCGCTATTTTCTAAGTCTTTTAAAGTCTTTTCTAAGTCACGAGCGATATCACGAGTATCTTTTTTGTTTAAATCAGGAAGTGCATTAGACATCCTTGATTCATCTTCTCTTCCTAATAAATAATCTGTTGTTACTCCTAAAACATTCGCTAAATCTTTTAGCATTTCGTTTGAGGGAGTGCTATGACCATTCTCATAGTTACTAATGGTGCCTTTAGTGGTATTTACTTTATCGGCTAATCCTTGCTGAGTGAGCTTACGCGTTTTACGCATCTCTTTTAATCTTTGTCTCAACATTTTTAGCACCTCCCGTTAATAAAAAGTACAAAGATATTGTACCTTATAAAGATGGATTGTAAAACTTTGTACAAGAAAATTGTACAAATATGTTGACGTACAAGAAACTTATACCTATAATAAAAGTACAAAAAACTTATACAAGGAGAGAGACAGTGAACAAAAATATCAAATTAATTAGAGCTAGGAAAAAAAGTAAGTTAACGCAACAAGATCTTGCAAAAAGAATGCAAGTTACAAAATCTACAATAAGTAATTGGGAAAATGGTTATAGTAATCCAAATCTTGAAAAGGCTATTAGATTAGCCACTATTCTTGGTAGTGATGTAAAGGATTTAATTTGATATACAAGAGTACAAGAATCTTATACTTAATAGATGGAAAGCAGGTGAGAAAATGCGATCAACTAACATGGCAGTACCAACAGAATCGTCGCATAAACATATAAAAAGCACTTCAAGAGGTGACACCATGAGCCAACAAGAAGAATATGCGGCGACTTATGAATTTGGAAAAACGAAAGTCCATGTTGTGGCTCCTGAGCCAAAATCACAAAAGGATATCGATAAAATCCGTCAAGCATATTACAAGGCTGGTTGGGCCATCATCAAAGAGATACAAGTAAAAGAAAACGTTGAGGAATAGTTCCTCTCTTTTTATACGAAAAGTAGACAAGTTACATATGTACTAAGTTCATTGTAACCATTTGAAAACTAAATATGGAGGCGAACAGATATGGGAACAAGCATATACTGCAATTCAGCAATAGGGGAATTATTACAGAATGTTGTGATAATGTTCAGCTGAAAACGAAGAAAGGGTTATCTAAGTACCTTGGTATTACACATGAACGATTAACCCGTATTGAATCTGGACTTTCTAAACCAGAATTTGAACTTGCGATGGATTGGTGCCATGCAACAGGAGCAAAGTTGAATCAACAAGCGATTAAACATATTTATGGTGTTGGGTTACCACCTACAGATCCACGCTTAACTCAAGATGTAAATCTACAATTGATGAACTACATTAAGCAAGCTGAAGAGGGGATTGCGGCAGCTAAAGAAATTATGAATCTACAAGTTACAACAAGGTCATGGAAGCATGATGAAAAAAAGAAACATGAATACGCAGTTCATGCAAAAGAAATCTTCGATACAATCCAAGCTACTCAATGTGTAGTTCAAGCTCTTGAACAAGTTCATTTTGGCATTATGGAACAAATACAAAGAAGTTGGTTGCAAAAGGCTATAGCGGAGAACGTTATTATTCAATCGGTGGATACCTTAATGACTTTAACGAAGGTGCTGTAAAGGAGGAAGGAAAATGACAGTAGATTATAAGAAACCGAGTCTAAGAGAATATAAGGAATTAATTCGTTATGATGCAAAACTAACTGGTGAAATTAAAATAGCAGAATTACTTAATGAGGATTTAAAATCAGTTGAGTTAAAACAAGAGAAGAAATTGTTGGGGATTCGAATCAAAATTATAGAAGCATCGTTTATTTTGAAGCATAAATGGGCAAAAGAAAAAGCTACCGCCTAGGAAACAGTAGCTCAGTAATATATCGATAAGGTAATTATAACATTTTATTCATTATTTGGACAAGCCACTGTGCTTGTCGTTATGACCAGAAAGGGATTGTTCCTCCCATACCTCTACAATGTTCCTTTCTGGTTGTAACGATGCGTACAGCATCGATTTAGTTAGAAAGGAGATGTAATTCATGAACGATAAAAACAATCGTCTTCATGATCTAGTTCTTCCTGAAAATTTTTCGTTTGCAAATAAACTTCATAACTGTATGGCTGCATGTATTCATAACATGTTTAATGCAGAATCAACCGAAGAATCAAATCACTGGGAAGAAGAGCTGGAGCGATGTATGAGGGAATTTAAAATGCTTCGTGATACAAAAGAGGAACATGAGGCATCGATGAGTTATCGTGTGGTGATTAAAGATTTAAGAGCAAGAGGAGTTAACGCTTCGTTAGTAACACGTAGAAAATAAAAAAATCTATCACTTGGCAGAGTGATAGACAAACGGTCTTGCAAAGATCTTAGGATTAATTATATCAAATTAACATTCGTATAACAACGGAGTGTGCTACATGCTATTAGACAAATCGTTACATAGAGTGTTGCTGAACCCTAAAGTGTTTCAACAAGCAACATCAGAGCAACACCTAATTTACTTAGTAAACCAATATCTCAAAACAGGATACAAGAATTATCGCTTATTACGTGTAGAGGACGGGTTCGCGATATGTAAACGGGAGGATGAATAATATGGCAGTTTATAGACCAGTACACGTTTCATTTTGGCAGGATTCATTTGTTTTAGATCTTACACCGGAGGAGAAGTATTTCTACTTATATTTGATGACGAACAGTAAGACGTCTCAATCAGGAATCTATGAGCTTCCACTTCGTATTATTGAAACTGATACAGGATACAATCGCGAAACTGTTATGAAGTTATTAGAACGTTTTGCTGAGTACGGAAAAATTAATTACAACCAAAAAACAAAAGAGTTGTTCTTAATCAACTGGTTGAAATTCAATCCAATTAAAAATGTAAACATTGAAAAGTGTGTTTTAAAAGAGATTCAATCTGTGAAGGACCAGGATTTTTTAGTTGATTTCTATGAAACTTGCTTGCAATTAGAACGAGAACAAGATTTTAAAATCCCTCGTATTAAGGAGTATTTATCAGTCCGTTTGGAGGGGCTTATAAGGGGCTTCCAAGACCCTAGCAAGGAAAAAGAAAAAGAAAAAGAAGAAGAAAAAGAACAACAACAACAAGAACAAGAAGAACGCGCAGGCGCGGAAGAAGTTGTTGAGGTTAATCCGATTTCTTTTTACGAGCAAAACTTCGGATTCATCACACCTTTTATCGCAGATGGTATTTATGCTTGGATAGATGATTTAAATACAGAGCTAGTTATTAAGGCTATGGAGATTGCTTTAGAGAAGAATACGAGAAACATGTCTTACGTAAATACGATTTTAAGAGATTGGCATCTTAAAGGCTTCAAAACAGTAACTGATGTTGAGGCTGCTGATAAAGCATTTCGTGCTCAACGATTAACAAAATCGCAGCAACAAACACGAGCACCTTATCAACAAAAAGGCTTATCGGAATCTACTAAAAACGTAATACAGCAGCAACAAGCATGGGAGCAGAACATTCCAACAGAAGAAGAACTTGCAGTACTTAACCAACAGAATGCGTGGTTGGCCAAATGAGTAACGATATGATTCGTAATGTTGAAGCTGAACAAAGTGTTTTAGGTAGCATAATCCAAGAAGGCGATTTAATTAAAGATTGTCAGCTAAAGGTAAAACAGTTTTCTTTACCAACGCACCAAGTAATTTTCAAGGCAATGAGAGAATTAGAGGATGCTGAGGTTCCGATAGATCTTGTTGCTCTCATTGGAAAATTCGATGAAAGCTTTATGCATCAAATTGGTGGAATCGAATTCTTTGTAAACCTGACGGAAGTTGTAACAACAACTAAGAACTTCTCATATCACGAAGGATTAGTGATTGAAGCTTGGAAGATGAGACATGCTCAAGAGGTTGCTGGTAATTTATATAACCGCCTTCAGCAAGATAGGGATATGAGTGCTATTAGTACATCAATTGATGAATTAACCGCCATTGAAGAAACGGGTTACTCAGATGAATTTAACTTGAAAGATACGCTTGTTGATTTGTATAAGAACATGCAAATTGATGTAGGAGATTTAACCGGTATACCAACTGGTTATGATGACCTGAACAGAATGACAGCAGGGTTACAAGAAGGTGATTTAATTATTGTTGGGGCCCGACCTTCAATGGGGAAAACAGCATTCGTATTAAACGTTGCTTTTCATGCAGCAAGTGCTCATACAGCAACAGGAATCTTCTCGCTCGAGATGGGGGAGGAACAGCTACTTAAGAGGATGATTTCAAGTACTGGAAATATTGATGCTACGAAATTAAAGAATCCTAAAAAGCTATGTAATTTAAAGGATTGGGAAAAGATTAGTCAAGCGATGGGATTAATTAATGATTTGCCATTAGAAATTTACGATAAAGCAAATGTCACGATGCAAGAGATTTATGCAAAGGCTAGGAAATTAAAGCGTAAGTACCCTGATAAAAAGGTTTTAATTGCAATTGATTATTTGCAGCTTATTGTAGGGGACCCAAAGCATAGAGGGAACCGTATGCAAGAAGTCGGTGAGATTAGTCGTAAGTTAAAACTGATGGCAAGAGAACTAAACGTATGTGTGGTTGCATTATCGCAATTAAGCCGTGCTGTAGAAAGTCGGCAAGATAAGAGACCGTTGCTATCAGATTTACGTGAGAATGGTCAAATTGAGCAAGATGCGGATTTAATAGCATTCTTATACCGTGAAGATTACTATGACCGCGAGACAGAAAATAAAAACATAACGGAAATTATTTTAGCGAAACAGCGAAATGGTCCAGTTGGTGTTGTTGAACTAGCATTCATTAAAGAATTTAGTAAGTTTGTAAATTTAGAGAGAAAGTTCAATCATCAACAGGAGGCTTAATCATGTTGTTACGTCAGGAAGTAGAACGTAGGAAACTAGTAATTATTCGCAAACTATTAGGTCTGGGATTATCGGAAATTAACGGACAAACATTAGATCAACTAACGTTAACGCAACTTGAAGGAATCTTAGTTGCAAGTTTGCAGGTATTGGAGGGGAAAAACAATGCCAAAGCAGTTAACAATTTTTGATGTGGAACCAGTAGTATCTTTTGATTCTAAGAAAGCTCATATTCACCGTTTGAATTCAAAATTACAGTATGCAGATGTGGTTGTGCAAATACCAAGTCAAGCCAAAGCGATTGATGAATTAAAACCAACAACAGCGCCTGATGAACGTTATGAGTTGTTTGAGAATTATACAATTGGGATTTGGCGGTATAAGCGAGTGGAGGATAAACAATTTGTATGGGAAGAAGCTGAAGAGATATGTAAACGAGCAAGGGATAGCAAAGAGCCGACTCCAATACGACTTCATCTATCCTTGGAACAATCATTTGTTCCAGAAAATGTTGTGCGATATCTATAGACAAATAAAAAAAGCTGAGATCACTCTCAACTTAATTCGACAAAGTAATTATAACATATGGGAGTGATATTGGTGGGAATTAGAAAAGAAAATCTTGTAGAAATGACAGCTGAAATAGATTTAAAAATAAACGGAATATATGTAGTTAAAAATGGTCAAGTCCAACTAATAAAACCACCTCAAGGTGGATTTGGTGAACAATCATTTATATATCAAAGTGGAAAAGTAATTCGTATGGAAGAACGAAAAACACAGTTACTTTAATTAAATGTGTATTTTATATAAAAATGCATTTTAAAATTCCTATTGTTCAGTTTGGTAATTTATAGATAAAAAGAGAAATTTATGTTAATGTAATAAACGTTATATAAAAATATTAAAAAGGAGAAAAAGTATATGCTAAAAAAGAGTGTATTGTTATTATTTTTTGTTCTATCTATCTCGGCATTTAGTATGGTAACTCACGCTGCTACTAGTTCAGAATACGTGAATCAATCATTCTATGGGTATAAGGAACCATCTTTTAATTCAGCTAAAACAAATGGTGGATCAGAGTATGGTGGTCAAAATGTAGGAGTCGTGGAAAAAAGAGATAATGGTTGGTGGAAGATTGAAACATGGGAAGGTCCAGTTTGGATTAACTTAAATGGGGAAGAACGTGTCATGGGAGATTTCTATGCATATGATGAACCCTCTTTCTCATCAAAGGTTGCGAATGCTGGAGCGAAGTATGGAAGACAATCTTTTAGAATAGTAGATGGAACAACAGATGGTTGGCTAAAAATTAAGACGTGGGAAGGCGAAAAATGGCTGAATCCTACGGCTGAACAAATTACAGTCAACAAAACGATTTATGCGTATAACGAGCCTTCATTTAATGCGACGAAAGCAAATTATGGAGCAACATTTAACCCGCAAAATTGGGGAGTAGTAGAAAAAAAAGAAAATGGCTGGATGAAGGTAGGTACTTATG
>NZ_JAKUHE010000040.1:0-8747 GCF_022664315.1 Bacillus cereus group sp. BfR-BA-01309 | reverse complement strand
CGTTCCCATACCGAACACGGAAGTTAAGCTCTCTAGCGCCGATGGTAGTTGGGACCTTGTCCCTGTGAGAGTAGGACGTCGCCAAGCAACTGTAAGACGAGTCAGTATGACTCGTCTTTTTTGTATGCTTTCATACCTCTGTTAATAGCCTGTTTAACTCCTTCTAAATAGGCGAATCCATACTTTTTATCTGGTTCTAAGTAAGTACCTTCGGCCCATTCATTCCACGCATTAATAAATAAAAACTCGCTGTTGTAAAGGGAATAGGTACGCTGGATTTGTTTGCTTAAATATATCGTGAACTTCCTAGGGGTAGAACCTAGGAAGATGCTGCTATTTAAGTCTTTGCGGCGTGCTGTGTTGTCCCAGTCAACAAAGGCACCGGGAAATGTTTTTTTCTCTGGAAGAGATCGTTTTAATATATACATCCACACTTTATCATAATCCCAAGCATTTATTTTTTTATCAGACTCATATATTGTCTTATTTATGTCTGAAGAGCTATCATGAGCAATTGTATAAAAAGGCTCAAATTGAATGCTAGCATCAAACCCATTTATATTAGGAAGTGGAAAGCTGTTTAATGTTTCTGCAAAGTATATACCTTTCAAACCATGTTCTTGTGCGAGTGTATTCCAATAATGAAGCATTTGCTCACAATTAGGGATATGTCCAGGCCGATAAATAATAAATAGTGGTTTATCATCTATACGGATATACCTCTCATCTTGAAAAGCTTGTAATAAATACTCAAAGTGTTCTTTCCAATCCGATAACTCTCCGTAATTTTGTGGCATTAATATGTGACTATCAAGACCATCCCAAGTTTTTGTCCACGGTTCATTTGCCCAAGAAAGGCAAAATGGAAAGTCTGGTTCCTTCATCTTAAGTACCTCATTAAAGGGTGTCTCCAATAGCCTCTTTCCTTTAAACCAGTAATGGTAATAACAAAAACCATATATGCCATGTGCTTTGGCGATTTCTGCTTGCCATTTTCTTACGGATGGGGTGGTTAAGTCATAATAAAAATCTTGATAAGGTTCTCTAGGTTGGTAATGTCCTGAAAATAAAGGTCGTGCACTTTTAGTATTTGTCCATTCAGTAAATCCTTTCCCCCACCATCGGTCATTTTCTTTTATTTGATGAAACTGTGGTAAGTAAAAAGCGATTATTTTCAAGGTATATCCTCCTTATGTTCTTCGTAGTTCAAGTGGTGGGAAGTTACTTTTGATTTTTGGGCTCTAGTTCAAAGCGCGAGATATGTTATTTACTTACTGTTTTTGTATGCTCCATAATGAATTCATTTTTACAGTTTGCTCGATATAGCTGAGATAAAAAATGATTTTCATTATGAAATTACGCGCATTACCATGAATGAAAAGGGTTAATCTTTTTGGAGAACAAATAGGGCTTGGGGTAATCGGTTTACATCATCAAAAAAGTCCCGTAGCTTTAAATACTTCTCATAGTGATTTTTAATATAAGTTTTAGGTATAACAGTTTCTCCATAAAAGCTACGATCTCTAACGTCTCCTGCCCCTGTAGGACTGTGGACAAAATTTCCACGTTCATAATCCGAGATGGTACGATTTATATCTGGAAAAGCTTGAGATAAAGTTTTATGCCACCCGGTTTGAATTAATTCAGGGTGTTCCCTAAATTGTTGACAGAAATCGAGAAAATAGCGTGCTTGTGTTGTTGCGATGAAGATGCCACCTGGACGAAGAATTCTTGAAAACTCTTTTATCCAATGTTCTGCAGTTTCTTCGGATAAATGTGAGAATACAGAATAAGCGAATATGATGTCTAATGAATTGTCATTAATAAATTCTACAGGAGGTTGTGGGGGAGCTATTTTATATCTGCCTCTTCCTAACGTTTCGTTACAAAGGTTAATCATTATAGGATCTACATCAATACCAAGTAAATTTTTATGGCGAACATCTTTGAAAAAGAATCGTATGATTCTTCCCCATCCGCAACCAAAGTCTAAAATTCTCCGTTCTTTATTCAAGGGAACACCTAAATTTTGGGCGTATGTTTTTACATGGCTATAAAACAAATATGCTTCATAAAGAGCATGTTCATAGGAAGCACCTACAAACTGTTGTTGAATTTCTTCAGGGGGGAACGTAGGTACTGGGATGCCATTTATCTTTGTTTGGGAGCAACTTTGTATAAATAGATTTAGAAGTTCAATATCAGATAGTGGGCTAACAAGGTTATCAAAATCACTTCCTAACTTAAAGTTATTCATTTGTTAAACCTCCGAATGATGTAGTGATTAACAGCTACTTACATGTTTTTTTACTAATAAAAACATGCAAAAATTCAGCATCTAACCCCAGTGATCTATCCTTTTGTAAATACACAATGGTATACATATTTGCATGTGTATAAATATATTCAATCATATCTTGACCCCAATCAAATGTTACTAAAGACCCGTTCGCATCAATAGGATTACCATGATAAATTGGCTCTTCCATATACTCAATTCCTTCTTTATTAATTCTTGCTCTTTGCAAAGTCTTTGTGAGTGTATGATACCAAGGGACAGTAAACACATGAGTACCACCAGGCTTTAATACACGCTCTATTTCTTTAAAGGCTTTGTTCGGCTCCATTACATGTTCAAAGACATCTTGAGTAATGAACAAATCAAAAGATTCATTTTGGAAAGTCATATCTTCTAAGTTTTCACATCTAATTCCTTGAAAGTATTGGCCAAGAGGGTGATTTTTAAAGTATTGAGAGTATGTATAGTTTTTACAGTTTTTTATAAGTAGCTGAGTCGTAATCCCTCCAGGAGAGGATTCGTGTATATGATAGGAACCCCATTTTGGAAAAAATGTATTTAAAACATGGATTAAAGCTCGCTGCCTTGGTATAGAGTGGCATGTAGAACATAAGTAATGATCTCGAAGCCAATCATTCTGCTCTATAAACGTAGTTTCCTTCTCACAAATAACGCAGTATCCATGATTGTGTTTCAGTTTACATTCCACATGATATCACTCCTGTGTTAAATGCAATGTATTTATCCTGCTATTTTCAGGGTAGTATGACTCTGAATTCAAAATCGGGCTGAAGAAAAACAGTTAGGTGGGAGATGGATTGCCCGTAAATACCTTCACTTTATGGATAGTACGACACATACGTCAACAATCAGCGAAATCAAAGAGAGTGGATAGAAACATTAGCGGGGGAAGAACCCACGCTAATTAAAGTTTCATTTTATGCTATGCGATACATTCGCTTTTATTCATTGAAGAATGTATCGACTTACAATATCCCTTTTGTGTACGGATACATTTCAAAGTCCTGTGCATATATTTCTGTAACTAACTCCATTGTTTCTTTATCATAAAAGCTTTCATATGTTGGAAAGCGAGGGAAGGCTGCATCTGTAATGCTAAGATCTGCATAGCTTCCTGTATAAATCATCTTATGAGCACGATGGTGATTGGAATTTGTAAGAAGTGCTAAATTGGATTTAATTAAACCGTACGTATGTTCTATCTTGGTGATTTGTGTATTAAAATCTTCTAAAGGAATATAGTACTTGATGAAGTTTTCTTCACCAGGAACGTATTGCTGACTAAAATGTATATCTAGTGCTTCGGAATTGGAACCAAATGTTTGGACGTAATATAAAAATTGTTTAAATGATATTCCTTGTTTACTATATTTATCATTATAAAAACACTTTCGGATACTTTCCCATTGCGGGTTAGCATATGGATTATCAGCAAGTAATAAAAATGAGCTGACAGCCCTTGTATAGGGATTACGTACAAGTTTACAAACATCTTTTTTTGCTGCTAGAAGATCACATTGTAACTCTGGTATGTAATTTGTATGGTTTTTATATACCCAGAACTCATAGTAATGAATAAAGTCATTGTATTTCTTTGCCTCAGTAAATAATCCAAGTTGAAAAAAGAACCAATTAGCTAATGCGGTACATCCGCTTCTGTGGCTCCAAAATAGTATAAGTGGAAAGTCTTGATGGAAATGTGGAATTCGATTTTTATGTAGGGTTACATAATTTAAAAGTTCTTGATTTACATTCTTCATAAATGTAGTGCTCCTTTTTGAAAGTTTTATTTATGGAGAAGATTTTTTACTAATCCAGTATATTCATGGGAATGAGTAAATAGTATGAGTGTTTTTTGTGGTCGTCTGAAACGAGATAGCGATTCTAAAATATAAAATAAAGATAATGAAAATGTATAAGAGGCATACAATTATAAGAGAAGGAATAATAGAAGTGACCAAGTTCATTTATCCCGCTTTAATGGGCAGTAAGACCCCCATCTCAAAATTCAGCGAAAGCAAAGAATTTAGTTTGGGGATCAACTGCCCATAAAAGTCCGATTGGTTCAACTAATAATCAGTGGGGGATGAAGAAAACCCCCACTGATTAAAGTTTCACTTTATTTGTATTTCTAGGTGTGATAAGTAAAAATCTTATTACTAGAGAGGATATTATGAGGAAGAATAATTATTTAATAGTAGGTGGAAATAGTTTCATTGGTATTAACCTCGCATTAGGTTTATTGAAACAAGGTCAAAATGTAAAAGTATTTTCCAGACATATAAATAATTTTCCTCAAGATATTATAAGTGAGGTTGAATTTATTAAAGGTGATTTAGCGAATGTTGAAGATATATATAAAACTTTAGTGAATGTAGATGTAATTATTTATTTAGCTGCAACGTCTAATGTAGCAACTTCAATTGAAGATGTTTTTGGAGATATGAACAGTAGCTTTTTTTTTCTTAATTTCATGGAAAGTGTTAAAAACTTTCCTATTAAAAGAATTGTGTTAGCATCTTCTGGGGGCACCGTGTATGGTGAACCTGAATATTTACCTATTGATGAGAAACATCCATTAAAGCCACTTTCTCCTTACGGAATAACAAAAGTGTCGCTTGAAAATTACTTGTATTTTTATAAGAGAAAATACGGAATTGATTATGTTGTATGTAGATATTCTAATCCATATGGAAAATATCAAAATCCTTTTAAAAAAGTTGGGGCAATAAATTGTTTTTTATATCAGCATCTCAGCAATGAGAAGATTAATATATATGGTAATCCACAAGAAATTATTCGAGATTATATTTATATCGATGATTTAGTTGAAATTACTATACAACTATCGCAATTAAATCGCTTGAAATCTTGTGTATATAACATAGGAAGCGGTAAAGGTCTCTCTTTAAAACGAATTATAGTAGAATTGGAGAAATTAACGGAAAGAAAAGTGGATTTTATCTGTTATAAACAAAAACAAGAAAATGTTCAAAAAATCATTTTAAATATAGATAGGGTAAGACAAGAATGTAATTGGGAACCGAAAATAGATTTTAAAAGTGGGATTAGATTAAATAAACTATGGATTGAAGAGTTCTTATATAGTAAAAAATAATAAACCATGCCCTACTTCTGTATAAGTAGAGCGTGGTTTATTATTTTATTTCTTTTTTTATTACCCAAAGGTCTTGATGTTCCCACCAAAAACCTTCAGTGTATTTTTTGATAATAGGGTTATAAGGTAATAATTTAATTTTGTCACATACGTAAGATGGGCTAACAATTGTTTGGCCGTATTGATAAACATCTAAATCGAGCTGTTCACTAGAGGGGAGAAACCAATAACCCTGTTTATTTAAATCGGGAAAACCGAAGTACTTTTTACTTTGATATCCATGAGTTGTGAAAATGAATAAGCCGCCAGGTGAAACAGCATTATACAATGTTTGAAGCCAACGAGACCAAGTTGTATCAGGCATATGAGAAAAAAAGGATAGGCAAAAAACGATATCATACGTAGACGAGGTCAAATTTACTTGTTCAGGTTCAGGGTGAGATAAGATAGAAGAAGTATTTAATGTACGTTCAATAAAAGTAATAGCCTCTTCATGTATATCACAAGTAGTTATACTTAAGTTCGTTTCTAGATTTAATAAATGACGTGTTACGCAGCCGTATCCGGATGCGAATTCTAATACTTTTATTGGAGTGTCTATAGGAGGATAAAAGGAAGTAATTAAATCTAAGAGCGTTTCTGCGGATTTTCTCCCATCTTGAAAATAATAATCTATTGCTTCTTTTTTAGACGGGAAGACTGGATTCGTGACAAGGAATTGAAAGATGTGATCCTCTGGATGGATACTTGCGTTTACATTGTAGTTGTGTGCAATTTGAGAAATCAAATCTTTATTTGCCTCTATAAATTCTTTCAAAGAGGAACCCCCCTTAAATGATAGTAACGTCTGACAAGAGATGCTGATGGCAAAGAGAAGATATCATTAGATCTTCAAATATGCTTTAAGGTACTTTCTATATGTGTACATTTTCTTTTTTGAAATGTCGTCGATAGTAAAAGCTTTTTTAATGAAATTCTGCATTTGTACAACTTCACTGTAATGGGAATATGAATCTTCTGTTTTCGTTACGCTATTTGTATGTCGTCTATGATTGTTTAGAGGCTTTGGATTGAAATAAACATGCCCCTCTTTAAGAATAGAAACATAGAAAAACCAATCACCAGCTACTTTAAACTTTTCTAATTGTTTTTCTATAGTTTTTATATCTATGTTTTTAAAAACTACACTTGATACATTAGGTATCGTGTTTTTGATAAGTAACGTATCTTGTATTTCATCAGTCCCTTTTCGAACATAAGAACTTTTCCATTTTTCCTTATCAATATCATTTGTGTAATCTAAATAATGATTGGCCAAGATATTTCCTTGTTCATCTATTTGTTTTGATTGTGTGTAGCTTAAGGTGACATCACTATTTATATGAAACCCTTGTATTACTTCTTCTAAAAAGGTCTGATCACATAAGTCATCGGCCTCTGCAATCCAAATGTAATCACCGGTTGCTGCAGAGACGCCTTTTATCCATTGTTTAAATACAGAACCAGAGTTTTTATCATTAATAATTTGCTGAACTTTTAGGTGGGGCTTATTTTCGTTTGAGAGCAGCTTTTCAAATATAGGTACGCTATTGTCAATAGAGGCATCGTCTAGGAAAATTAGTTCGTAAAGGGGATAGGTTTGGTTTAATATTGATTTAACTCGATCGGGTAAGTATTTTTCGTAATTATAGTTCGGTACAATGACGCTTACTTTTTTATAATTATGCTCAAGCAGGTTTAATAATTGATAAATGTAATGAAGGAAGTTGAAATCTTTTTCAATAAGTTCTTGGCCAAAGCTACCTTTTTGTAAGCGTAAATCTTCATCTCCAAGAAATTCATATATTCTTTCCAACATCATCGGTAAGTTTAAATAGTCTACTAATGCGCCAGTTTGTTCCGTGACAACATCTTCAAAACCTCCAGCGTTTTTAAAACCTATAACAGGGACTTTCGTATCTAACGCTTCTAAAACAACGTTTGGAAAAGGATCTTCTCTTGAAGTTAATAAATATAAATCAGCCCCGGCGTTATATAAACCGATATCTGGAGTAGGCTCCACTAATGTAAAATGTGCTGTATATCTTGGGGATAGCGTGTTTAAAAAGTGAACATCCGTTCTCCCAACCCATATAAAATGAATATTCCTATGAATCTTTCTTACTGAGTAAGCAGTAAGTGAGAATAAATCTATCCCTTTTCGATGATCAGCGAAACCTACTCCCAAAATGATTTTGCTATCTAGAGGCAGGTTATGTTTTTTTCTTAATTCGTTTCTAGCTTTTGCAATATTGTTCTTATAAGGATTATGGTTAAATAAACCTTGAGGGAGAATATGGCACTTCTTATGATCTAATTGGGTGATTGTACGGAATTTTTCATATACGTATTGTGAAGGGAAGACTATTTTGTAAGCAGACTCGGCAATATTTCTCGCTTTTCCTTCGGCAGAGTACTGTTGTATTAAATGCGGTAATTCATGTATTAATGAAATAACTTTTATATTGTGTTTAGCTAGTAATGCAACTATATCACCACTTATTACGGTACTACATATCGCGATGGTATAGCCTTGTGATACTAACTTCTTTATTAATAATTCGACATTTCCTTCCGTTGGGTAGTCTTTCTCTAGGCAATAAACGGGACCATAATTTTGAAAATCGTGGATTAAAATGCCTGTTCCAATTGAAATAATCGCGACGGAGTAATGAAAGTTTTCTTTAAGAGCTCTAATGGTATGTAAAGAAAGCAGCTGTGCTCCGTGAAAATGGGCATCATGGGATACATAAATGATCTTCTTATTAACATGCATTTCATAACGCCTCCTAAGTTAATTAGATTTTAGTAAATGTGTGGTGTATTAATAATTTGTAGAGAGAAGTGGCAGGAGATAATGGTGAATGTAGCTGGAATGTACTCGAAATAAAAATGCTACTTTTAATATATATTTGTTTGGTTTGATATTCATTCTTTAGAAAGGTGTAAGAGGTAAGTAAGAGAGTATAAATTGTTGATTATGAAAGTGACTGCACCAGTTTATAAATCTCTAGGTACGAGGTTATAAATGAAGAAGGTTTAAGCTCCTTTATAATTTATAAAATAAAAAGGATAAAAGGTATTGACGATTAGAGTATAGAGGTGTAATATAGAACAAGTCGCCGATGCAATAACGCAGAACGCGGCAAACGAAATAAAAAACTTAGTTGACATTAACTAACGAAGATGTTAACATAAGGAAGTCGCAAATGAGCGACCAAGTAGTTCTTTGAAAACTGAACGAAACAAACAACGTGAAACGTCAATTTT
>NZ_JAKUHE010000039.1:0-14828 GCF_022664315.1 Bacillus cereus group sp. BfR-BA-01309 | reverse complement strand
CTAGCGCCGATGGTAGTTGGGACCTTGTCCCTGTGAGAGTAGGACGTCGCCAAGCAACTAAAAACACAAGTCTTTTGACTTGTGTTTTTTTTATTTCCCATGAAATAGGTTCGGTTCTGTTAGTAAAAAAGACGAAATATAGTAAGGGATTTTTTGAGCAGAAATAGTAAGAAATTGATAAATAAATGGATAATCTTCAGAGCCGTAGCTCCCAAGTAAATCATACCACCAATCTGTTTCGTATCTAGAAATCATACTTAAATTGTAGAGCAATAAATAGTGAACAAGAAGTTCAGGTAATATGGGTTTAGGATTTCTCGGGTCAGTTGGAATTGGTAGGTAATAAGTATCGGCAAGATATTCATAGTATAAAGGCGTACTATATATAGGGTTCCACGACTGGATAGGGGCTGTAAAAAGCAAATTCGGTCCGCTCGTTTTCCCGGAGACATGTTGTATGGATAAATGCTTACAAGTTGATTCAATGTAACGTGAAAATCTCTCTGTAGTCATATGAAGCCGATCTAGTATGTTGACCGAAAAGGAAAGTTCATTTGTATTTGTTGAATCAATTTTATATAAAGTGCCCCCCCTTTGACTGTAGCGAAATAAATTTTGTAATTCGGGAATATTTCCCATTAAATCCAGCATGTTAAACTTTTCTGCTTCTAAGTGTTTCATGTGAAACAGCTGTTCTGCAACATGAGTAAATAATCCATTTTTTTGTACCTTCACCTCATCTTCTAAAAATTGATATCCCTGTTTTTTTCGTTTGCGAGTTGTAACACCATGAGCTAAAACCGTAGTGGATTCTGGATAGTTCGGATCAATAGTTAGTAAGCAGGCTTTAAAAAGTTGGCTCATTCCATAAAACAATAACATTGGCTGAATCGAAAAGGGGGCTACCTTATATAATTCATAATAGTTTTTCCCGTGTTCTAAGTAATAAATAAAGGGATAACAATTTTCGAAACTTTTTTTTTCAGCATCTTGTATGGAGGATTTTTCATAACAACGGGCAAGATAACGTTGTACATTTTGAGATGAAAAGAAGAAACTTAATTGCTGCCAAGTGCGATGTGTTTGATGCATATATTACGCTCCTTTTATTGTCTAAAAATTCTAACATATATATACGTCCTTGACAGTATTTTAACCAATTGATAAGCTACTAATAATAATTTCTGGTATCATAGGGGGAACAATTATGTGGGAATCTAAATTTGTTAAAGAAGGTTTGACTTTTGATGACGTATTACTTGTACCAGCAAAGTCAGATGTACTACCAAGAGAAGTAAGTGTTAAAACAGTTTTATCTGAAAGCTTACAGTTAAATATCCCGTTAATTAGTGCAGGAATGGATACAGTAACAGAAGCTGATATGGCTATTGCAATGGCTCGTCAAGGCGGTTTAGGAATTATTCATAAAAACATGTCTATCGAACAACAAGCGGAGCAAGTTGATAAAGTAAAACGTTCTGAAAGTGGCGTTATTTCAGATCCTTTCTTTTTAACTCCAGAACATCAAGTATATGATGCAGAGCATCTTATGGGAAAATACCGTATCTCAGGTGTACCGGTTGTAAATAATTTAGACGAGCGAAAATTAGTTGGTATTATTACAAACCGTGATATGCGTTTTATCCAAGACTACTCAATCAAAATTTCCGACGTAATGACAAAAGAAAAGCTAATTACAGCTCCAGTTGGTACTACGCTGGAAGAAGCTGAAAAGATCCTACAAAAGTATAAAATTGAAAAACTCCCTCTTGTTGATAACAACGGTGTATTACAAGGGCTTATTACAATAAAAGATATTGAAAAAGTAATTGAATTCCCAAATTCTGCGAAAGATAAGCAAGGACGCTTATTAGTTGGAGCAGCGGTTGGTGTAACGGCTGATGCGATGCTTCGTATCGACGCATTAGTAAAAGCTAGCGTAGATGCAATCGTACTTGATACAGCTCATGGACATTCTCAAGGTGTTATTGATAAGGTAAAAGAAGTTCGTGCGAAATATCCAGCACTAAATATTATCGCTGGAAATGTTGCTACTGCTGAAGCAACGAAAGCATTAATCGAAGCGGGTGCAAACGTAGTTAAAGTTGGTATTGGACCAGGCTCTATCTGTACAACACGTGTTGTAGCTGGCGTTGGTGTACCACAATTAACAGCAGTTTATGATTGTGCAACAGAAGCTCGTAAACACGGTATCCCAGTTATTGCTGATGGTGGTGTTAAGTACTCTGGTGACATGGTAAAAGCTTTAGCAGCAGGAGCACACGTTGTTATGCTAGGTAGTATGTTTGCTGGTGTTGCTGAAAGCCCTGGAGAAACTGAAATTTACCAAGGCCGTCAATTTAAAGTATATCGTGGTATGGGTTCTGTCGGAGCGATGGAAAAAGGAAGTAAAGATCGTTACTTCCAAGAAGGAAATAAGAAACTTGTTCCAGAAGGTATTGAAGGTCGAGTACCATATAAAGGGCCTTTAGCAGATACAGTTCATCAATTAGTTGGTGGATTACGTGCCGGTATGGGATATTGCGGAGCACAGGATTTAGAGTTCTTACGTGAGAATGCACAATTCATTCGTATGTCAGGTGCTGGTTTACGTGAAAGCCACCCTCATCACGTACAAATTACAAAAGAGGCTCCAAACTACTCATTATAATGTCTTATATACAAATAGACAGAGATTTGATATCTCTGTCTATTTTTTTTTGATTATGTTAGAATAACGGTTATGTGAGTACATAGATATTGGGGGTAGCAAAAGTGAAAGGTATGTTTTGCAAAAGATTCATTGCTTTAGTAACAATGCTTACACTAGCTTGTAGTATGTTGTTACCATATAGCAATGCATCAGCAGAAACAGGATCTGCTCTAAACATTGAAGCAGGTGCAGCAATTTTAGTTGAAGCGAATTCTGGGAAAATTTTATATCAAAAGAATGCAGATGAATTATTATCAATTGCTAGTATGACAAAGATGATGAGTGAATATTTAGTTCATGAAGCAGTGGATAAAGGAAAACTTAAGTGGGATCAAAAAATTAAGGTTTCTGAATATGCGTATAAAGTTTCACAAGATGCTTCATTATCAAATGTTGCATTAGAAAATGGTGGCACTTATACAGTAAAAGAGCTATACGAGGCAATGGCAATCTTTTCTGCAAATGGTGCAACAATTGCATTAGCAGAAGCAATTGCAGGTAAAGAAGTAGACTTCGTAAAAATGATGAATGATAAATCAAAAGAATTAGGGTTGAAAAATTATAAATTTGTCAATTCTACAGGTTTAACGAACAAGGATTTAAAGGGAATGCATCCTGAAGGAACAACAGCGGATGAAGAAAATAAAATGTCTGCAAAGGATGTTGCAACTTTAGCACAACATTTGATTAAAGATTATCCAAAAGTGTTAGATACAGCAAAAATCCCGAAAAAAGAATTCCGTCCAGAAAAAGAGAAGTTTGCAATGTCGAACTGGAACTGGATGTTAAAGGGCTTAGTGAAAGAATATGATGGCGTTGATGGCCTGAAAACAGGCTCGACTCCAGAAGCAGGGGATTGTTTCACTGGTACGGTTGAAAGAAACGGTATGCGTTTTATTTCTGTAGTGATTAAAACAAGTTCTCATACAGCACGTTTTGATGAAACAAAGAAGCTATATGATTATGGATTTGCTAACTTTGAAATGAAGCAAATGTATAAAAAAGATTCTTCAGTAAAAGGGCAAGAAACAGTACGAGTAGAAAATGCTAAAGAAAAAGATGTAGCAGTTCAAACAAAACAAGCTGTTTCACTTCCAGTGCCAAAAGGAAGTAAAGATGTTTATAAAACAGAATTAAAAGAAGCAAGTAAGGTACAAGAAGCACCAATTAAAAAGGGAGCTGCACTTGGCCAAATGGTAATCACACCAAAAGATGCGAATGATCCTGGATTTTTATCTGGTAAGTCATTACAAATAGATCTTGTAACAACATCTGCAGTAGAAGAAGCGAATTGGTTTACTCGTTCTATGCGTGGAATTGGTTCTTTCTTTAGTGGTATATGGAATAGTGCTGTTGATACAGTAAAAGGTTGGTTTTAAAAGCTCCTCATTGTAGGGGCTTTTTCTTATTCCTATTTTTCATACCGACTTTATGAAAAAGTAGTAGACAAGCATCTGATAGTTAGTGGTAGAATGTAAGAGTATTCTTAATTTTCGCCTTTAACGGGGAAAAGCAATTCACCTAGGGGGGTTTTTGTAACATGACAAATGTAACAGGGACAGAACGTGTAAAACGTGGAATGGCAGAAATGCAAAAAGGCGGCGTTATTATGGACGTAATTAACGCTGAACAAGCAAAAATTGCAGAAGAGGCAGGCGCAGTTGCCGTTATGGCACTAGAGCGTGTACCAGCAGATATTCGTGCAGCAGGTGGCGTTTCTCGTATGGCAGACCCAACGATCGTTGAAGAAGTTATGGGTGCAGTGTCAATTCCGGTTATGGCAAAATGCCGTATCGGTCACCTTGTAGAAGCACGTGTATTAGAATCATTAGGGGTAGACTATATCGATGAGAGTGAAGTATTAACTCCTGCTGATGAAGTATACCATTTAAATAAACGTGATTACACAGTTCCATTTGTATGTGGTTGCCGTGATATTGGAGAAGCTGCACGTCGTATTGCAGAAGGTGCATCTATGCTTCGTACAAAAGGTGAACCAGGAACAGGAAACATTGTAGAGGCAGTGCGTCATATGCGCCAAGTCAATGCAGAAATCCGTCAAGTTGCAAGTCTACGTGAAGATGAGTTAATGACATATGCAAAAAATACTGGTGCTCCTTATGAAGTACTACTTGAAATTAAACGCCTTGGTCGTTTGCCAGTTGTAAACTTCGCAGCAGGTGGTGTAGCAACACCAGCAGATGCAGCGTTAATGATGCAACTTGGTGCGGATGGTGTATTTGTTGGATCTGGTATCTTCAAATCAGAGAATCCAGAGAAATTTGCACGCGCAATCGTTGAAGCGACGACTCATTATGAAGATTACGAACTAATTGCAAGCCTTTCTAAAGGATTAGGTAATGCGATGAAAGGTATCGAAATTTCAACGTTATTACCAGAACAACGCATGCAAGAGCGTGGATGGTAATTGAAGGAGAACTTTAAAATGGTGAAAATCGGTGTACTAGGTCTTCAAGGTGCAGTTCGTGAGCATGTGAAATCAGTTGAAGCAAGTGGTGCAGAGGCTGTTGTTGTAAAGCGTATCGAGCAACTTGAAGAGATTGATGGTCTTATTTTACCAGGCGGTGAAAGTACAACAATGCGCCGTCTTATTGATAAGTATGCTTTCATGGAACCACTTCGTACATTCGCGAAGTCTGGTAAACCAATGTTTGGTACATGTGCAGGTATGATTCTTCTTGCAAAAACGCTTATTGGCTATGAAGAAGCACATATTGGTGCTATGGATATTACAGTAGAGCGCAATGCGTTCGGACGCCAAAAAGATAGCTTTGAAGCCGCACTTTCAATTAAAGGTGTAGGAGAAGACTTTATTGGTGTATTTATCCGTGCTCCATATGTTGTACGTGTAGCTGATGATGTTGAAGTACTCTCCACACATGATGATCGAATGGTAGCAGTAAAACAAAATCAGTTTTTAGCTGCTTCATTCCATCCAGAATTAACGGATGATCATCGTGTGACAGCATACTTTGTAGAAATGGTAAAAGAAGCGAAAATGAAAAAAGTTGTATAAGTAACTTGCAACTTGTATAAGATTATAGTAAATTGATGGTAACAATTTTATAAAATAAGCGTGTTGATAGGAAGTAGTAACAAATGCCGTTTCTTATAGAGAGTCGATGGTTGGTGGAAATCGATAGGAACAGTTTGTGAATCCATCCTGGAATGGAATGTGGAATATCTTTATGATTAGTAAACATTCCCGGTGAAGAGCCGTTATTTCTACTTGAGAGGAAGGCGGCAATGCTTTCAACTAGGGTGGCAACGCGGGTTAACTCCCGTCCCTTTATATAGGGACGGGAGTTTTTTGTGTTTTATAAAATAAAAGGAGGAGTATATAATGCTTGATATTAAATTTTTACGTACAAATTTTGAAGAAGTAAAAGCAAAGTTACAGCATAGAGGCGAAGATTTAACTGATTTTGGTCGCTTTGAAGAGCTGGATACGAGAAGAAGAGAATTACTTGTTCAAACAGAGGAACTAAAAAGTAAACGTAACGAAGTATCTCAACAAATCTCTGTATTGAAGCGCGAAAAGAAAGATGCAGAAGTTCTAATTCTAGAAATGCGTGAAGTTGGAGAAAAAGTAAAAGATCTTGATAATGAACTTCGTACAGTTGAAGAAGATTTAGAAAGATTAATGTTATCTATTCCAAATATCCCTCATGAATCTGCTCCAGTTGGTGAAACAGAAGATGATAATGTAGTAGCACGTACTTGGGGAGAAGTGAAAGAATTTGCTTATGAACCAAAACCACATTGGGATCTTGCTACAGATTTAGGGATTTTAGATTTTGAGCGTGCTGGGAAAGTAACGGGAAGCCGCTTCGTATTCTATAAAGGTGCTGGCGCGAGATTAGAGCGTGCTTTAATTAGCTTCATGCTGGATCTTCATACTGACGAGCATGGATACGAAGAAGTGTTACCTCCGTATATGGTAAACCGTGCAAGTATGACAGGAACAGGACAACTTCCGAAATTTGAAGAAGATGCATTCCGTATTGAAAGTGAAGATTACTTCTTAATTCCAACAGCTGAAGTACCTGTAACGAATATGCACCGTGATGAAATCTTAAATAAAGAGCAATTGCCTATACGATATGCTGCATTTAGCTCTTGTTTCCGTTCTGAAGCAGGTTCAGCTGGCCGTGATACACGTGGCTTAATTCGTCAGCATCAGTTCAACAAAGTAGAGCTTGTAAAATTCGTAAAACCAGAAGATTCTTATGAAGAGTTAGAAAAACTAACAAATGATGCAGAACGCGTGTTACAATTATTAGAGTTGCCATATCGCGTTATGAGCATGTGCACAGGCGATTTAGGATTTACAGCAGCGAAGAAATACGATATCGAAGTATGGATTCCAAGCTATGGCACATATCGTGAGATTTCTTCTTGTAGTAATTTTGAGGCTTTCCAAGCGAGACGTGCAAATATCCGTTTCCGTCGTGAGCCAAATGGAAAACCAGAACATGTTCATACATTAAATGGATCTGGTCTTGCAATTGGACGTACGGTTGCAGCTATTTTAGAGAACTACCAACAAGAAGATGGTACAATTATAATTCCAGAAGTTCTTCGCCCTTATATGGGAGGAAAAACAGTTATTAAGTAAATGTAAACATTCATCGGTATGAGTGATTGGTAATTATGAGCGTTGTCAGTACTATAATGTAGGGGAGGAAAAGTAAAATTTTCCTTTCCTCATAATTTATTTTAGTAGGGTTGACTAACTGTTTTTCTTTTGATATTATATTTGATGTCAATATGGAGGTATACCCAAGTCCGGCTGAAGGGATCGGTCTTGAAAACCGACAGGCGGCGAGAGTCGCGCGGGGGTTCGAATCCCTCTACCTCCTCCAGATATAATTGACAACAGCGCATATAAGTGGAGATTGGAGAACTCGTTACCAACACGTAACGAGTTTTTATTTTAAAACCAATCATAAAGTATGGTGTAAGGAGATTTTCTCCTTATTACACACTCATATTCCGATGATTATCTTCATAGATATGAAAGGAGTCAACATGGATCTTATTATACAAACGTTTCCTTTAGATGGAAAAACTTTATATTATGTACAATGTCCTGTCTGTAAGAACAATAGAATTTTAAACAGTGGTGCAAATGTTTCACGTATTATTAGCGATGATACATTCCGTAAACTTTGTGGTTGCACTTGTGATGTAAAGCAAACTGCGACAAAAGTAGAGGCGCCAAAAAAAGTTGAAAAAGCAGCTGTAAAGAAAGAATCAGCTCCAAAACGTACAGGTAAAGTATTAACAGCAGTGATTAACGGGAAAGAAATGACTGTTAAAGAGATTGCTGAAACATACGATATTAGTACAAGTACTGTTCGCCAGCGTATTAATGCTGGAAAACCTGAGAGTGAAATTATTGCTCCGACAAAAAAGAAGTAATTTAATAGAAAAACCCGTGCATATGCACGGGTTTTTTATTTTACAAGTTTACGTGTTTGTTTTAAAAAATGGCCAATTTTTTTAATGATTGGTTCAATTGAATCGCCATCTTTTAAAATATCGTATTCATTAATGTTTAATCGTAAAACAGGGCATGCATTAAAGTTATTAATCCAGTTTTCGTAACGGCCATGCATCTCTTTCCAATACTCAATTGGTGTTTGTTGTTCCATCGGACGTCCGCGTTCTTGGATACGATCAACGATATCATCGAAAGAACCTTCTAAGTAAATTAATAAATCAGGATGAGGGAAGTAAGGAGTCATGACCATAGCATCAAATAGACCTTTGTATGTTTCATAATCAGTTTCCGTCATTGTACCTTTTTCGTGATGCATCTTTGCAAAAATGCCAGTGTCTTCATAGATAGAGCGATCTTGAACAAAACCGCCACCGTATTCAAAAATTCTTTTTTGTTCTTTAAATCGTTCTGCTAAAAAGTACACTTGCAAGTGAAAGCTCCAGCGTGTGAAATCAGCATAGAACTTGTCCAAATACGGGTTAGAGTCTACCTTTTCAAATGATGTGCGATAGCCTAAAGTGTTAGCTAATGCAGTTGTCATAGTTGATTTACCGACACCTACTGTTCCAGCAATCGTGATTACTGCGTCATTTGGTATATCATATTTTTTCCTTAAATTCATTATTATTTCGACTCCTTTAAGAGAGTATTTTGAAGGGTGGATAGGATGACGTTTAAATCATCAGGATTTTTTACAAAATCCATATCGTCTCCATTAAATTTCAATACTGGGATTTCTGGATGATCCTTTTTAAACGTATCCATTGCAGTTTCATAATCTTTTGTGAGCTGTAGTAAGTAATTTGGATCCATATTTTTTTCGAATTCTCTTCCGCGCTTTGCAATTCGTGCTTGTAATGTTTCCAAGCTAGCCGTTAAATAAACGATTACGTTTGGTACAGGCATATCTTGTGTAAGGATACGATAGATTTGCATGTACTTATCGTATTGAGAATCTTTTAATGTACGGGATGCAAAAATTAGATTTTTAAATATATGATAATCTGCTACTACTGGCTTCCTTTGATTCAAATACTTTATGTTAATATCTTCTAATTGCTTGTATCTATTACAAAGAAAGAACATCTCTGTTTGAAAACTCCATTCGTCGATGTCTTCATAGAACTTTCCTAAAAAAGGGTTTTCATCAACAATCTCTTTCAGTAAGTGGAGTTGCATGTGAGTTGAAATTTCCTTCGCAAGTGAAGTTTTTCCAACACCAATTGGTCCTTCAACCGTGATAAATGGTACTCCGGTCACGCTGTTTCCTCCTTTCAATCAGTGATTTACTGTGACTACTAAAAACACAAAACAGAATTATTGTAGCACAAGAGGGAAGCGAGCGGGTTAATTTGATATAAAAAGTTAGAAAATAGATATATGTATTAATGAATTTTTATTTGAGATGACGGTACTATATGTGCTTTTAATGTGGCTTCCATTATTTTTAAAGCATGTAAGTTATCCTGATCATGATTAGAGGCAATACAGTCCTGTGGTACATACAGTGTATAATTTCTCATATGAGCATCGTTAGCTGTAAAGAGGATACATATATTCCCTGCGACTCCTGTTAATATTAGATTTTCTATTTTTAAATAGCCTAATAAAGAATTTAAAGGTGTTTCATAAAAAGCGGAGTAATGTGGTTTAATAAAAATGTAATCATCGGAATTTGGGGCAATCTTACGAATGATATTTTCACTATACTCATTTGTACAATGAGTAATTAGTTGGTCAATATCAGATCTCCAAAGTTGATAATGGTCATTAACATAAATTATGGGATAACCAAGGGATTTCATTGTTTTCTTTAATTGTAGAATAGGGTTTGTTATAATTTCGCATTTTTTGGCTAGGGTGGGCCCGTGTGAAAATTGAAAGTCATTAATCATATCGATAATGAGTAAGGCAGTATTCTTCATATGTAATCCCCTCTCTTTTTTATTAGGGTGGATTGAATTTGTAAAAGTTATCCCATGTGTAGTAAATGGAAATTAGTGTACGTTATTTGTAATGAAAGGACTATGGTATGGAACACGATCAAGATATTTATTTTATGCAGTTAGCAATAGAAGAAGCTAAAAAGGCAGAGGCAATACAAGAAGTACCAATTGGTGCAGTTATAGTGTTAGATGGTGAAGTAATTAGTGTTGCTCATAATTTAAGGGAAACCGAGCAAAGATCAATAGCGCACGCTGAGTTACTAGCTATTGATGAGGCGTGCAAAAAATTAGGGACATGGCGTTTAGAAGATGCGACATTATATGTAACATTAGAGCCTTGTCCGATGTGTGCGGGTGGAATTGTTTTATCGCGAGTGAAGCGAGTTGTATATGGTGCAAGTGATCCGAAAGGTGGATGTGCAGGGACGTTGATGAATCTTTTAACGGATGAACGCTTTAATCATCAGTGTGAAGTAGTGGCTGGTGTGTTAGAAGAAGAATGCGGTACGTTGTTAACAAACTTTTTTAGAGAGCTTCGAAAAAAAAGAAAAGCGAGCAAGAAATTAGAGAAAAGCAAAGAGAATTAACGTATTTGCATTTTATAAAAAAACAAGTTATACTGATAATGCCTTTAATGAAGGCAACCGAATATTGGTTTTAACTTTGCCGTGCTAAGCGGGGAGGTAGCGGTGCCCTATACTCGCAATCCGCTCTAGCGAGGCCGAATCCCTTCTCGAGGTTATGTTGCTGTAAGGTCTGCCTTAAGTAAGTGGTGTTGACGTTTGGGTCCTGCGCAACGGGACCCCGTGAACCTTGTCAGGTCCGGAAGGAAGCAGCAATAAGCGGGTCTTCTCGTGTGCCGCAGGAGTGCCTGAACCGAGCTAACTGCTTGAGTAACGCTTATGGTACGTAATCGACAGAAGGTGCACGGCAGTTATATATGTATACAAAACTCACCTTAATATTAAGGTGGGTTTTTTGTATAGAAAATAACTTTTGGAATCTATAAACAGAATGGGTTATAATAAATGAGATAATAACCTTTGAGGGAGGCCGTATTTTCGTGTCATACCAAGCGTTATACCGAACATGGAGACCGCAAAAATTTGAAGATGTAGTTGGTCAAAAGCACGTGACAAAAACGTTGCAAAATGCCCTTCTTCAAGAGAAAGTTTCACATGCTTATTTATTTTCTGGGCCGAGGGGAACAGGGAAAACGACAATTGCAAAAGTATTTGCAAAAGCAATCAACTGTGAACATGCTCCGGTAGCTGAACCTTGTAATGAATGTCCTTCTTGTTTGGGGATCACACAAGGATCCATTTCAGATGTATTAGAAATTGATGCGGCTTCAAATAACGGTGTAGATGAAATTCGAGATATTAGAGATAAAGTAAAATATGCTCCAAGTGCTGTAGAATATAAAGTATACATTATTGATGAAGTTCACATGCTTTCTATGGGTGCCTTCAATGCGCTTTTAAAAACGTTAGAAGAGCCACCGGGACACGTCATCTTTATTTTGGCGACAACAGAACCGCATAAGATTCCGCCTACAATTATTTCACGTTGCCAACGTTTTGAATTTCGAAAGATATCAGTAAATGATATTGTTGAGAGATTATCGACGGTTGTGACGAATGAAGGTACGCAAGTAGAAGATGAGGCGTTGCAAATTGTTGCACGTGCCGCTGAGGGTGGTATGCGTGATGCGCTTAGTCTTATTGATCAGGCAATATCTTATAGTGATGAGACAGTTACGACAGAAGACGTATTAGCTGTGACAGGTTCTGTTTCCCAGCAATACTTAGGTAACTTAGTAGAATGTATACGTGAAAATGATGTATCAAGAGCATTACGTATCATAGATGAGATGATGGGTAAAGGGAAAGATCCAGTTCGTTTTATGGAGGATTTCATTTACTATTATCGCGATATGCTTTTATATCAAACTTCACCACAACTGGAACATATGTTGGAACGAGTAATGGTAGATGAGCAATTCCGGATGTTAAGTGAAGAAATGCAACCGGAAGTAATCTATGAAATCATTCATACTCTTAGTAAGGGACAACAGGAAATGAAGTGGACAAATCATCCGCGAATTTTCTTAGAAGTTGTTATGGTACAACTGTGTCAACAGTTTATGATGCAAGCGAATGGTGCAGATCGTTTACAAGCAATTATGAACAGGATGCAGCAATTGGAGAAAGAGTTAGAAGAAGTCAAAAAGAATGGTGTGCCGGCTGGTGTGCCGCAGGAAGTCAGAGAGACACGTGCAACACCAAAGCCAGTGCGAACAGGTAGTATGAAGATTCCTGTCGGACGCGTAAATGAAGTGTTAAAGCAAGCGAAGCGTCAGGATTTAGAACAATTAAAAGCTGTGTGGGGTGAGTTGTTAGGAAGACTCAAAGCATACAACAAAGTAGCGTTTGCTGTTTTATTAGAAAATAGCGAACCGGTAGCGGCTTCGGATGATACTTACGTTTTAGCGTTTCAATATGAGATCCACTGTAAAATGGCAAGCGAGAATCGAGAAGCCATGGATACGGTGGAACAAGCTTTATTTGAATTGCTAAGTAAAAGATTAAATATGATTGCCATTCCAAAAAGTGAATGGGGTAAAATCCGTGAAGATTTTTTACAGCGTGAAGGTGGGAATGCTGAAGAAAGCCCAGAGAAAAAAGAAGATCCTCTTATAGAAGAGGCGGTAAAATTAGTAGGGCAAGAACTTATTGAAATAAAAGAGTAATAATAATTAGGAGGAATTAATTATGATGCGTGGCGGAATGGGAAATATGAATAACATGATGAAACAAATGCAAAAAATGCAAAAAGATATGGCGAAAGCGCAAGAAGAACTTGGCGAAAAAACAGTTGAAGGTACAGCTGGTGGCGGTATGATCACAGTTATTGCAAATGGCCATAAGCAAATTCTTGAAGTGAAAGTTAAAGAAGAAGTTGTAGATCCAGAAGATATCGAAATGTTACAAGACTTAGTGTTGGCTGCAACAAATGATGCACTTAAAAAAGCTGATGAACTTTCAAATTCTACAATGGGTAAATTTACAAAAGGCTTAAACTTACCGGGTGGAATGTTCTAGGAGGATATTGATATATGCATTATCCAGAACCGATATCAAAACTAATTGATAGTTTTATGAAGTTGCCAGGGATCGGACCGAAAACAGCGGTTCGCTTGGCATTTTTCGTATTAGATATGAAAGAAGATGATGTGTTAGGTTTTGCAAAAGCACTTGTGAATGCGAAGCGAGATTTAGCGTATTGTTCTGTATGCGGACATATTACTGACCGCGACCCTTGTTATATTTGTAATGATTCACATCGAGACCAATCGGTTGTTTGTGTTGTGCAGGAACCGAAAGATGTAATCGCAATGGAAAAGATGAAAGAGTATCAAGGTGTATATCATGTGTTACGTGGTGCGATTTCTCCAATGGAGGGAATTGGACCAGAAGACATTAATATCCCACAACTTTTAAAGCGACTGCACGATGAAACGGTACAAGAAGTAATATTGGCAACAAACCCTAATATTGAAGGGGAAGCTACAGCGATGTATATATCCCGCCTCTTAAAGCCAACAGGTATTAAAGTAACTCGTATTGCACATGGTCTGCCAGTGGGTGGAGATTTAGAATATGCAGATGAAGTGACACTGTCGAAAGCGTTAGAAGGCCGTAGAGAAGTATAAGAGGAGAAACAAAAATGTTCTTTCAAAAAAAGGGTAAATTGCGTAAAGAGTATGATGATAAACTAATTGTACTATTAGAAAAAGTGAAGAATGAATGGCTACGCCAGAAGAGAATGGTTGAACAAAGTGTGGAACCGTCTCAAGATGTGATTTGTTCTTTGAAAATAGCAGAGGCAAAATATTTCTTCTTGTTAAAAGAAGCAAAACGTCGCCCTGTAAAAATGGAACAATGGTAAAAGGTTCTGCTGAAAAAGCAGAACCTTTTATTTTATTCGTTAAACATTTAGTGGTTTTTATGAAGGAAGTGTTGTCGAATAAAGGTGACCGAGATAAAACGACTGGAGTTATATGATACATGTTCTTTTTTATCGTCTTGTCCCATACAAATGAGTGTGTATAGGTCATTCATAAGGAGGAAGAAAATGAATTCTACAATTGTTATTGTCGGTATTCTTACTCTAGTTTTTATTTTTCTTGTTTTTGGTGTTTCTTCAAAGCCGTTACGTTTTATAGGAAAAGCGCTTTTTCATATTACTTTGGGAATAGCATTACTATTTATCGTAAATGTTATAGGGACATATTTTGATTTTCATATTCCAATTAACTTGGGTACAGCAGCAATCACAAGTTTATTAGGTCTACCTGGTGTTGCTGCATTAGTGGTTATTAAGCTTTATATCATGCCAAGATAAAATTATTTTGGCATTTTTTTAAAAAGTGTTGACGAACGAATAATTAATATGATAAATTAATAAGCGTCGTCAGGAACGAAAGAAAAAAGTTGTTGACAAATTTAACGCAAAATGTTAAATTGTAAAAGTCGCTGAAACGCGATATTGAACTTTGAAAACTAAACGAAACAAACAACGTGAAACGTCAATTTTTATTTTTAGATGCTAGACAAACTAACTTTATTGGAGAGTTTGA
>NZ_JAKUHE010000038.1:0-15511 GCF_022664315.1 Bacillus cereus group sp. BfR-BA-01309 | reverse complement strand
ACGAACAGATGCGTTAGTTCAATAAGAAGTAAACAACTTTATTATTCATTTTTTAAGTATTATATAAACAGATGGATGTAATTTGAAACAATTTTAAAGAGCCTTGCTACGTAGAATGTAGTAAGGCTCTTAGCTTTTAATAATCAAAATTCAATAACTTTATTATCATTATACAGCAATCAAGCTAAGAAAAGCATAAATCCCCAAATAGTAAAAGTAATGCTTTGAAAAAAACTATGTACTAGAACTGGTACTCTGTCGGTAAGTCATGAAAGAGGTACTTATATTATTTGTTTTGTAAATTATCTTGAATTTGTTGTTCCATATTTACTAGTGATGTTTTTAGGGAATTACTAAGCTTTTTAACAAATTTAAGACCAAGAAGCCAGTTTTTAATAATAGAATTCTAAAAGCGTTAGGGTAGAAATTTATTGTTTTTGTTAAAAAAGAATTGACTTCTACTATAGTTGTAACTAATATGGTTACATAAGGTTGTAATCGAATAAGTTACAACTAATATCTGCTTAAAATAAAAATATGATTTATATATTTAATTAAGGGTGATGGTCCACACGTTGCCACCCGGTGTATAAAGTTACTAATGCATTCAAATTAATGCATAATCCCAACTTTAGTATTTTCTGATACGGGGCAATAATGTGCAACGTAATCTTTTGTTAAAAACCTTGGTTAATCTTTCTTTGGAAATATTAGTTTTTGGGGAATATAGTAAGGTATCCCAAAAAGAACAAGGTATAAAAAGATGTACTTATATAAACCAAAAAGTTAGCTGAGCTAGATAATAAAAATGAAGGTAGGAGATTTAAATGGAGACAAAACAAGATAACCTTATTTACGTATGGGACGCCTATTGTGGATGGTGCTATGGCTTTTCAGAAAGCATTAAAGGATTTTACAAAAACCACACTGAAGTGCCGTTAACAGTTATATGTGGAGGATTATTTTTAGATGATTTACCAATGAAAAATTTCTCATATATAGAAGAGGGAAATAAAAGAATTAATCAACTTACAGGTGCAGAATTTGGTCCTTCATATCAAAAATTGGTGGAAGAAGGTACTTTTAAAATGAATTCGAAAGATGCTGCAATTGGCTTTTCAGCTTTACGCTCATTAGCACCAGACCGTTTGATAGAATTCACTTCGGCTATGCAAAAAGCGTTTTATTATGAGGGCCAAAGTCTGAGTGATCCTGAAACATATCGTAAGATTGCAATCGAGCATGGTTTGGACCCTGAACAAGTACTAGAACGTTTAAACGCTCAAGAAACAATAATAGATGTCCAAAATGATTTCAATAAAGTTCGACAGCTTGGTGTTAATAGTTATCCTTCATTACTTTTACAAAAGGATAATCAAATTATCCCTATTGGTGGTGGGGTAATGACGCCAGATAAAATCGAAGCACGGTTTAAACATTTTTATTAAAGAATTTTAAATTAAAGTATATAGCATTTAACGTTTAAAAAAAGGCTAGAAGTGGATGGACCTAAACCTTCTTAGTAACAGATATAGTTTCAATTTGTTTTAAAAAAAAGTCCAATTTTAATTTTACTATAGGCTATAGTAGCAAACATGTTACCTTAAGCCAACCGACATTCATCTCTCGTCTATTTGCTGGTGTTATTACACTTTCAGGTGAATTGAAAAGAGAGTTTCTGTCGGAACAAGATAAAAATATGTTAACGAGTTAATAACTTTAACAAAAGGAGAATAACATTCTATGTTTAAAACAATTGATACAAATCAAAAAGATGTAAAATTGACGGTGTTTAGTTCAGACGAAAAAAGTTTCATGGTCACTGCAACCTTAGTTGAGAAAGCGGGACATGCATTTTTAATAAACTCAAAATTTACTCAATCTGATTCGAAAGAAATTGTTGAGTATCTGAAAAAAAACGACTTATCTTTAGATAAAATCTTTATTATTCATGGGGATCCTGATTACTACTTTGGATTAGAAAGTATTAAGGCTGCTTACCCAGAAGCTATAGCGTATGCTACAGAGTCTACTGTTGAACATATTGTTCATTCTGTGTTAGGTAAATTAAAAGTTTGGAAAGATGCCTTAGGAGAAAACGCACCAAGCAACGTAGTATTGCCTCAAGTGTTTAAAGAAAAAACGATTGATTTTCAGGGGTTAACATTTGAACTAGTAGGCTTAGATCATTACAGAACTAGCTTATTTAATAAAGAGCTAAAAGTATTAATTGGTGGTATTGATGTATTTAACGAAATACATGTATTCTTAGCGGATACTAGCTCAAAAGCAGCAATGGAGGCATGGATTGAGAACTTGAAAGTATTACAAGCATTAAATGCCGACATAATTGTACCTAGCCATGGATCAATTGAAAAATCTTTAAATAATCAGGCACTTACTGCAACTATGGATTACCTAAGAACTGCGGTTCAGGCTTCTGAGGAAAGTAAAACTTCAAAAGATTTTGTAGCGAAACTTGATGCAGCATATCCAGGCTATGCAAATAAAGGTGTATTAGAATTAAGTGCAAAAGTTGTAACAAAAGAAATGCCTTGGGGTTAATGCTATGAATAAATATCAGAAACTATTACATGAAACGTATGTGTTAACTGGCGAAGGAAAATTGGATGCTTTCAAAACGTATTTAAGTGAAAATGTATCTTGGACAGAAGCTGCTGGGTTTCCATATGCAGGTACTTATATAGGTCCAGATGAAGTAGTGAAAAATGTACATGAACGTCTTGGCACGGAATGGGATAATTATAGCGCTAAAGATGAAATTTATACATTTAATAATAATACTGTTATTGTTTATGGGAAATATAGTGGAACATATAAAACTACAGGGAAATCATTTGTAGCAGATTTCTGTCATCTGTATGAGTTTGATGAAAACGATAAAGTTAAGAAGTTTATTCAAATTGTGGACAGTGCAACTGTTAATGAGGTATTGAGTTAGAGTTAATCGTTTCTAACATACCTTGTATAAGGGGTAGTGTTAAGATAAACGAAATTTCCTAACATTACCCCTTACATTACATTTTTGGGAAGGTTTCTACTTCTCAAGCGTGTTATGGAAGATAATTTATATAATTAGAAGAGGTAGGTATAAATGAAATTAGAGAAAAATTTAATAGTAATAATCATTTCTGTGTTTATTTTAGGAATTGTGTCGACTTTGATATTTCAAGCTTCCACAGGTAAAAACAAAGGTAACGCAATAAAGAGCGAGAATGTTGCCTCAGTATCAAAAGATGATGTGACAGAAAAAGAAAAGAATAAAAAAATGGTAGTAGATTTCTATAATGAGGTTTTTAATAAACATAATATCGATATTATTCCTAAATATGTAAGTGGAGATTATCAGCAACATAATCCTTTTGTTGCTGACGGACGAAAAGCCTTTATGGATTTCTTTAAGGAGGATTTTGTTAAAAATCCTAATTCCACTGCATAGATAAAACGTGTAGTAGCTGAAGGAGATACAGTAGCTCTTCATGTACATTCTCGAGCTAATTCTCAAGATAAGGGAGTTGCTATAGTCGATATATTTCGTATAAAGAATGGTAAGATTGTTGAACACTGGGATGTAATACAGGGGATCCCAAGTGAGGCGGCTAATGATAATACGATGTTTTAGGTAGAAGATATATCTAATAATTGTTTAATTGTTAGAGAAATATAAAATCTTGAAATTTAGACAAGTTATGTTTTAAGATGAGTAAAAATAAAGGGATGCCCTAGATATGTTACTAGGGCATCCCTTTTTATTTTAATAAGCTTTAATCTAATACGATGTATAGGGTACTTATTGTATGTATTTTTTATGATGAAGGCTAGTTACAGGTAAGTAATCTTTATTCTATGTTATTTCAATATCGACCAAGGGACTTTGCTCTAATATTTTTAAAGAAGAATGAAGTTTCAAACTTCAATATAACCTGAACAAGGAATATGCAATATTGCATATATAAGTTTTTATTTACTTTAGTGGTTATATAGTAGCGATGTAAATAAAAGACCTTTAGTACCTCCTTATCTCTGTACAAATGGCTGTATAATGATATTAAAGCATTTTAAAATGTCAACATAAGTAAGAGTGAGACGTCATGGAAGAATATAAATTAATGAGGAATATAGCACTGATCCAAGTGAAAAAAGTTAAATTTTAACAAATATAAGGGAAAATATGTGAAAATTGCACTTTACTTTCTGTAAAAAAAATACTAATATAGCTAATGTAACTAAATAAAGCGTTTTCAAAAAAGGCGGGAGGATTCAAATATGACACAATCTAATGCATTTATTTCAGCATTGGGTCTACCGGGATGTGGGAAGACCACTGTGATGAGGGAGGTAGCTAGAATATTAGGAACTGACTATTATTTTCCTGAACCGGAAGAAAAATATTGGGGTGAAGCAGTTAAAGATAGAGAAATTGTAGGGTATTTTACTGGGCTAATGTGGTTCAGGTCAAATAGAATACCAAACTTGATTAAAGCTCGCAAATTATATGAACAAGGAAATAATGTAGTGGTAGATTCATATTATGATAAAGCAGTTAAAAGTTATTTAGGAAAAAAAGGAATGGAATGGTTAATTGACGATCAGGATGATTATTTTGATGTTTCCAGTGAAATCGCAGCATTGGATTGGTATAGTCTACCAAATGTAACTCATTTAGTCACATTTGAACTTACAAAAGAGGTTTGGTTAAGAAACCTTAATATAAGAAATAGAAATTTAGATAATAATAAAGACTTGCTAAAAAGTTTTGGAACACAACGATACTTTATAGAAGCTGCTGCACAACTAAGTGAAGAGTTTGGTATCCAGCATATTAATATAGAAGTGAAGGACATGTCTGTCACAGAAACAGCAGAAAAAATTGCAGAAATGATAGAAAGTAAGGAGTTAACATATCATGGAGGTGTACAAACCGTTTGAATGAATAGATGGATGTGGAAAGAGCACTCAAGCTAAGCTATTATACGAGTACTTAGTTAATTAAACAGAAAATTGCAACCGTTTGCGTTAGGTTCTTGGAAATACCTAAGTTGAGAGGAAATTAAGCAAGTAAGTAAGGAATGAACATACCATGGGATTGTACAAACCGTTTGAATGAATAGATGGATGTGGAAAGAGTATTCAAGCTAAGCTATTATACGAGTATTTAATTAAACGAAAAATTGCAACCGTTTGCATTAGAGTCCTGGAGAATCTAAGTTGGAAGAAAATTAAGTAAGGAGTTAAAATACCATGGGACTGTACGTAACATTTGAAGGAATAGATGGATGTGGAAAGAGCACTCAAGCTAAGTTATTATACGAGTACTTAGTTAAACAGAAAATTGCAACCGTTTGCATTAGAGAACCCGGAAGTACCAAAGTTGGGAAAATGCTAAGAGAGTTAGTTTTAGAAGAATGTAACCGAAATTATTCTGGTCTTACAGAAGCATGCTTGTTTCTAATTGATAGGGCCGAAACGTACTCAAAAATTACAAAGAAAAAATTAAGAGAAAACTATGTTGTTATAAGTGATAGAGGGCTTGATAGCTCTATTGCCTACCAAGAAGAACAATATTCCGAATTTATAAGTATTGGAAATTGTCTTGCACTAGAAAATATTAAGCCTGATTTAACGTTTTTAATAGATGTCCCAGTTGAAGAAATAAAAAAAAGAAAAAGAATAAAACCAGATTATTATGATTCAATTGCACAAAATTATAAAGAAAAAATTAGAGATAGGTATTTAGAGGTTGCGCAAAAGAACATTGATAGAGTCATCATTATAGACGGCACTCAAAACGAAGAAACAATTGCTAGGATTATTAGATGTAATATAGAAAGGAAACTACATCATGTACAAAATTTTCCAGTCTTATACTCTGCTGAAATCTAACAAGGGTTTAGATTCTAAAACTGTAGCACAGCTTATTAATGAAAAAAACATATTGCCCCTTCAGTGGTCTTCATTATCGGTTTTGCTCGAATTGAGAAAAAATAAAACAGTCGATGAAAAAAATTTATTAAGTTATTCGAAGCAAAAATCAGGAAACCCTGAATCTTGGTATAAGATCCTTAATGGGTTGGATAGTTATTCAGACAAGTTTGAAGAAATAATTTACAAAACATTTCATCAAGAACAATTAGGTGAGCAGCTAATTGCTTGGATTGTTGATGAATTTGAAGAGAAATCTCTTTGTAATAACTTTTTATCTTTTTGGCTAATGTTACTTAACGTTCGTGATATATCGTTTGATGATACAGTTTACCTGACTGAAAAACTACTTCATTCTGGTGAAATAGTTAACTACAAATCTTTACTTAAAGATTCAGATACCTATTTTGCCAGAAGATATCCAACAGGGGGTCTTTCTGAGAAAGTAGCACTTATATTACCAAGTCTACTAGCTGCGACAAAAAGCGTAGTAAACATAAAATCAAATTTTTTAGTTGCAAAAACTTTAAGTCATACTGGTGGAACAGTAGATAAACTATCATCAATAAAGGGATTTTATGTGCCACATTCAACAAGTGAGATAGTTAATACACTCGAAAACTTTGGAGTAGTGATGTCTAGTACAGGTGATACCATAGCTCCTGTAGATGAAAGATTATACTCATTTAGAAGTATATCAGGAACAGTTGAAGCGGACAGCTTAATAATTTCAAGTATAGCAAGTAAACAATTGGCCTTACCTACGGATTATCTTCTGATGGACATTAGATATGGAAGTGGTGCGTTCATATCCGATGAGGAAAGAGCAACAGATATTGGAAAAAAACTTAGTGGAATTTTTGAGAAGTTTGGTCAAGCTAATTCTTTTGCTTTAACTGCTATGGAGGAACCGAATGGAAGTGGGATAGGGAATGTCTTTGAAGTAATTGAAGCAGTAGAAATTATGGATCCAAATTTTAAATCTGATTTATTCAATGAAAAGCTAAAATGTCATCAAAAAGGTTTAGTTTTAGATTTCTATAGTAAACTAATGAGTTATTATGACAATTCAAGAAATTGGTTAGACGTAGGCAGTAGTCTTTTTGATGATGGAAAGGTAATTGAAAAATTCTATGAATTATTGACATACCATGGAGTAGATTCCAGAGAAAAAGATAAAATCAAAAAAGGTATTTTAGATTATTTTGAGATTGGAAAAATGTTTAAATATAAAGTGAAATCAAAATGTAGCGGAAAACTCAGTTATATTGATCAAAAGCAGTTAGGATATCTAGTTAATTATGAAGTTAATTTTGATTCTCACTTAAATACAAAGTTACTAAATGGAGGGGGCTTGGTGATTAATAACTTTATAGGTGATTATGTAAAGAAAGATGCTACAATAGCTACCCTATATAGTAAAAAAGAAATATCTTGTAAGATTTTAGATAGTATAAATGAAAGTTTTATAATTAAAGAGGAGTGTTGAAAAATGGGTACAGCAAATGAAAAAGGATATTTTTTTAGTTTTTGTGGTTTAGATGGAGCTGGCAAGACAACACACGCAAATTTATTAAAGCGTTATTTAGAAGAAAAATTAGATAAAAAAGTTACAATTATTCCAGGATATAAACCCCCTATTAATGTGAAAAATTTACAGGATGTAGCTAAACAGTTAAATGTCCATTATCAAAAATTATTTACAAGTGGAAATGTTACAATGAGCCTGTTATTAGATTTATGGATGCATACGAAACAGGAAGTGTTACCAAGATTAGAGAAAGGTGAAATTGTAATTTCAGAACGCTATTGGGAAAGCTCTATATTATACGCTCCTATATTAGGTGTAGATAAAGATTTTATAGAAAAAATTGTAAGTCAATTTATTACACCAGATTTATTCATATATCTAAATATATCACCTGAAAAATCATATAAGCGAGTTGTTAGCAGATCTATTAAAGACAAAGTAGAAATAATGCCAAAAGAACAATTGGAAGTTATGGAAGAGGTTTATAGTAAATATAATGATTTTGCACGTGAATATAATGCAGCAATAATTGATATTGATACAGATGATGCAAATTTAATTTTTGAAAAAATAAGAAAATCAGTAGATCTTTTAGTTAGTAAGGGAGTTTAAGGTCATGATATACCAAACAATAACTAAGATAAGTGAAAAAAAAGGTGTAGATGTTATTTTTGAAAGAATCCTTAATACTAATTTAAGTGGAATTAGATTTAACTTATGTAAATATAAAACTAATGAAATTGAGTTGCTCCTTAAAAATATAAAAGAGTATAAAGATAAAGGTTTAAAGTTCTTTTTCGATGTACCATATCCGAAAAATAAAGTAAGAATAAGTGGGTTTAAAATTGATCAAAGTTCCATACAAGAGTCTAAAGTATATATCTTAACCTCGAATTCATTGAAGTACAGTAATTTAAATAATGTCATTTTTATAGATAAAGAAGACATTAACGTAAGCATTGATGACGTAATTTATTATGCGGATGGACAAGGGGCCTTTACAGTAAAAAAAATAATTAGTACGGATTCAGTTGAAATTAAAGCATTAAATGATTTTAAAATATACCCCAATAAAGGTTTGAGTTGTGGATTTATTAAAAATGTTGAATTTATAAAAGTAATTGAAAAAATTTCAAATGAATTTCCCCATTCAGGTTTTCTACTTTCTTTTATTGAAAACGGTAAAGAGATTATTGAAGTTAAGAAAAAAGTTAACTCTTCAAATGAGGTAATTGCAAAAATTGAGTCGAAAAAAGCCTTAGAAAATCTAGATAATATTATATCTGTTTCCGATGGGGTCCTAATTGCAAGAGGAGATTTAGCATTAAATACGCCTTTCGAAAGATTATTGGAATATACAGAAAAAATTCATTTAACAGCTAAAAATAGAGGGAAAAAAGTACTGAGTGCTACAGATATTTTAAGGTATTCTGATTTTAGACTAGTTCCAGAAAGATCGGAGCTAATAGATATTCAGAATATGGCAAAATTAGGTACGGACATAGTAATTCTTCCTTCAGATTTTGATTTGGTGTCCAATGACATGAATATTGACATTGTTCGAAAAATTAATAGAAAGATTGAAATAATAAATACTTGTTTTAGTAATTTCAATGCAAGAGGTCGTTTATGAATACTATTAATCTTTTTAAAGGCTTAACGAATTGTGAAAACCTGTTACATGATAAGGATTATTTTGAAACTGCTATTAAAGAGCATGTGTTCAATCTTTGGTATAGTAAATCAGAATTTCCATATTTAGAAAACGAAAAAAGTTTAATTGAAGAGATGCGTGAGGGCTATGAATGGCTAAAAAGCATAAGATATAACTCGTTGAAAAATATTATAAAATTATTTAATGAAAATGATATAGACTACTATTTAATTAAGGGAATGATCTTCTCAAAGTATATTTATAATGATTTTTATGCTAGAGAAGACAATGATTTAGATATACTTGTTGAGAAAAGAGATTTTAAAAAGATAAACCTACTTTTACTAAATAATGGGTATAAAAGCAATTTTGATAAAGATTTTGATGTAATCAACTATCTGGATGCATATGAAATAAAGTACCACGATGGGAAAGGTTCTGTAATAGAGTTAAAACTAGCAACTAGTAGTGTTAGAAATGATAGTACATTAACAGCCTTGAAGAGTAATCCTGTTTTTGTTGAAATAGGTGACATAAAAGTAAGGACTCTAAATCTAGTTAATAGTTATTTATTATTGTGTACAAGTGTATTTGCAAATATTGAAGGTGAATTTGCAAAATTTAAAATTAGAGATTTTGTAGACTTGTATCACTTTTCTTTAAAGAGGGAAATATTCGAAAATTGGAAAGAGGTTGTATGTCAGGCTAATAGTTTAGGTATATTAAATCAATTAAAAGGTGCTTTATTAGTCCTTAATGAACTAACTGACAACAGTTTTCAATCTTTTATTAATGAAGTTGAAGAAATATTTTGCATAGGTGAATATGATTTTTCTTATGAGAGTGGATTTTTACATGATTGGGGCGATATTGATTCCATTATTAGTTTAACCAAAGATAGAGATAAGCATCTTAAGAAACTATATTTTTTAGATAGTATCCGTGCTTATAGTACGAAAAATAAAAACTTCAAACTTCCGAAATTAATTGATGATAAAAATATACCGATTGAATTTGTGAGTTTAAGAAATATGGGGTTAGATATTAATGAAAATATCAAAGTACAACTAGAGAAAAATTGTATTTTATTTGCTCTTGATATTAATAATTTTAACCTTGTTTGTAAGAGATATTTAATGTTTTATGATGTTAATCAGAATAACCCAAGAACAATCATTGAATTAGAGGTATCGCCTGAAAAAGAACTAAAATATCAGATTGTAAGAGGAGATACCGATTTAGGCTGCAAAATAAATTTGGATGGAAACTCCATTTCCCTTAGGTTTGATATCAATAAATTTTCTTCATTCAAAGCGTATAAAATGATTGCATTTAAAACATTTTATACAGTAAATGTCGGTGGAATTGATTATGCATTAAATAGTGTTGATTCTGATTATCTAATGCTCAACCCTCATGTTTTAAAAGTTCATTTAAAAGGTAGTGAGAAATTTGATTGAAATAACTAACCTTAACAAAATATACAAAATAAGAAAGAGAACTTCAGAAGGAAGATTTTCGGTTCTTAAAAATTTCTTTTCTACTCAGTATAATGACATTAATGCAGTATCCGATTTATCTTTGTATATAAAAAAAGGGGAAATTGTGGGATATATTGGAACTAATGGAGCAGGAAAGTCTACTACAATTAAGATGATGACAGGTATATTAAATCCTACAAGTGGATCTATACGAGTAAATGGTATGGATCCCTTCAAGGATCGTTCAAAGTATGTTAAAGATATTGGAGTAATTTTTGGCCAAAAGTCACAGCTTTTTTGGGATATTCCTGTAATTGAATCATTGAAACTATTGAAAAAAATTTATGATGTACCACAAAAGGATTTTGATGAGAGATTACAATATTTTTCAGATGCTTTAAAGTTGGATGAAATTTTAAATCAATCAGTTAGACAGCTTTCATTAGGTCAAAAAATGCGGGCTGAATTTGCTGCAGCATTTTTACATAATCCGAAAGTTGTTTTTTTAGATGAGCCTACAATAGGATTAGATGTAAACATCAAATATCAAATCCGAAAATTTGTTAAAAAGATGAATATGAAGTTTGATACTACTATTATTTTAACTACTCATGATTTACAGGATATCGAGTATTTATGTCATAGAGTAGTAATAATTAATAAAGGGACAAAAATGTTTGATGGGCCACTTAGAGATGTATATAGTTTATTTGATTCAAAGAAAACTGTAATTGTGACACATGACGAACGAAAACCAATTAAGTTAGGGAATGAATTCTTTAACCTCGTAAATATTGAGCAAACAAATGGTAATTCTACTTCGAAATTGACCTTTTTAAATAGAGAGGTAGAAACGGCTAAACTTATAAACTCTTTATTAGAAAATAATGAAATAAATGACTTGACAGTTAAAAATTCAACAATAGAAGAAATCATTCGATCGATATACGTGAGGTAATTTTAATGAGAAATTATTGGATGTTCTATGCAGTGTCAATGCAAGAGTTTATAGCTTATAGGCTCAGCTTAGTTTTTGAATTTTTAGGGCTATTAATAAAAACTTTGTTGGTGTTTAGTTTTTGGAGTGTTTTTGTGAAAAATGGTAATCATGCGGGGTTTGAGTCTAGTAATGAAGTTTTAGGATATATGGTAGTTGCAGCAATATTACCTACTATTATTAGTAGTGAAGCAGGAGTAAATTTAGGTAAGAGGATTTTAAGTGGTGATATTGCTACAGATTTGATAAAACCGTATAACACAATTGTTATGTTATCTGTAAAAAGTTTATTTTTTAATATTTTCAAATTTATTTTGTTTTTTATTCCAATTGTTACCCTTTATAATTCTTTAGGTTTAATTTCGATAAAACCTCAAAATATTCTACTATTTATTGTTAGTATTTCACTAGCAACATTAACAATGCTTTTACTGTACTTATTTATCGGTATGATATCTTTTTGGACAGAAAATTGGTGGGGGATAAAAATATTGTTCGACGGAATAATTACTTTTTTCTCTGGTGCGATTATTCCAATCACATTTTTTCCTAAATGGCTACAATCTCTGAATTCTTTTTTACCATTTCAATATACAATTTTTCTTCCATCAAAGTTATTAATAACTAAATCTGGAGTAGAGTTTTGGATGGCAATCTTGCCCCAACTAGTGTGGATATTTGTGTTGGTAGTGATATTTTATGTTACGTGGAGATTTGCATTAAGAAGACTTGTTATATTTGGGGGATGATTAGGTTTTGAGATATTTTTTCTTGTATTTTGCTTACATGAAAACATTTTTGATCAAAATGATGGAATATAGAATAGATTTCATTATTGGTACTATTTCAATCGTAGTTCAACAAGTAATACTATTATCATCTATAACAATAATATTTAATAACATAAACACTGTTGAAGGATTTTCGAGAGGAGATTTTCTTTTTATGTATGGGATTTCCACTTTAGGCAGTGCGATTTGCTATACCTTTTTTGATGGTCTTTGGACTATTGGTGGACATTATATAAAAAAGGGATTATTAGATAGGATCTTGCTGAGACCTATTAATCCTCTTTTTCAAATAATTTCTGAAAGAATTAAAATTGAGGGAATAGCCTCAATAATACTAGGGATTTCCATATTACTTATATCGGGTAAAGCGTATATTGATTATGATAGTTTAGGTGAAGTTATTTTACTTATTATATTTTGTGTTAGCTCAGCTTTTATTTTCGCGGGAATATTATTAAATGTTGCTACACTTGCATTTTGGATTGTTGATAGTTTATCGCTTATGCAACTTGTTAACAATTTTGCTGAGTATGGAAGGTACCCTATAAGTATTTATCCTAAATTTCTGGCTATCTTACTAAGTACAGTATTACCTTTTTTATTTACTTCGTATTTTCCATCGAGTTATTTTATATTTAAAGACGAGTTTCAAATTATATCTTTACTAACTCCACTTGTAGCAATTTTTATATGGATGATAGGTATTTTATTTTGGAATATTGGTTTAAAGAGATATGGAAGCTCAGGGACTTAATGATTAGGGAATTAATCTTTAAATTTCTTTTATTATAGTATTGTAAATGTAAAAAATTTCAAATATTATATCTTGAACCAATCTGAACAAATAAAAAGTAGTCGTGTTTTAAATATCATATTGATTCCATTTTAGTAGATACCTTTGGTTGAATTACTCATACTCAGATTAGAGGAGGATACACACGTGAAGTGGTAGATGAAAGCGACATAACTATTCGCTCTTATCAAAATAAAGACTTATTAATGGGTGAAACTCTAATATTGAAAGGGAAATGTACAGAGATAATAAAGTTGTCAAAAGAAATGCAGGTCATGTTATTCAACAATCAGCGCTCATTTTCCTTTTTAGAATTAGATTTTATTAACACTAAATGGGGGATATATTATGCAAAATTCATTTTCTAGAGTATTGATTAAAGATATAAGTAATAAGATTTTAATCATTCAAGATAGAGCTGACGTATGGAACTTTCCAGGTGGAAAACAGGAGTTGAATGAGACCCCAATAGAATGTGCTAAACGAGAAGTTAAAGAAGAGATTGGACTACAAGTTGAAGATCTTACAGAGATATATCAAGGAAGTTTTCGTTTCGGGGATATTCAATGGCAAGGGTACTTCTATTTTGCAAATTCTGTTAGTGGTATTCCATTTATAAATGAGTTAGAGAAGATAAAGGAAATACAATTTACCAATAGATATGAAGAGATTAATTTCCCGTTAGAATTATCAGAAATTACCCAAAAAATATTAGGGAGCTCCCAGCTCCAAACAAAATTAACTAACTGGAAGTAGGTTATAACTAATTTTAAAATTAGTTAGCCAATTGATTTCTGTCATCTGTATATCACGGTAGCAGTAATAACTCAAATCTATTCCATTAAAGGGCACTATTGTTGAATAAACCCTTAGATTTTCAAATGACTTTAATGTCTTTTACAGAAAAGATATTGTGATTCGTGTGTACGTTGATGTATTAAAACAAATGAAGCGTGAAGGTGCTGAATTAGCAAGGAAGAAATAGAACGATGTGATGAGAGGATTTAATAAATAAAATTCTTCATCCTATTATGAAACTATACATTTTTGTTTATCAGCTAGGTTATAGCTATGAAAATAAAGTTGAATATATTGGTGTAAAAGAATGAATTGATTTAGAAAGTCCTTTAATTTTTCAGGTGCGAATATATAGCAAACATAAAATTCCTAGTACATTCGCACCTAGAATTTTCTTTCCCGTGTCTGATGGTCGTTTTAACCCAAAAAGAACCGTAACCCGAGCAGAACTTGTTCAAACTTTCAAAAATGCTTTTGGATTAAACAAGAAGTTTGATCATCAATTTAACGATACACAAGAACACTGGGCCAATGAAGCCGAGGAAATTTTATATAGCAATGGTATTACTGGTGGTGTAGGTAATAATAACTTTAATCCAGACGGTACAGTAACGCGTGAACAATTAGCGGTATTCCTATATAGAGCTATTCCAGTGTCTATCAAAGAACTACGAGATACCACTAATTAAAAATAATTAAAAGACTGACTCTTATGAGTCGGTTTTTTATTTGCAGTTTTTTTTTAACTGCTGGTTCAATTGATACAATGTACACAGCGTCATTAAAATTAACACGATAAAATAATTGGAAATTGGGAGGGGTTTCACATGAAACCACGGAAAAAGAAATGGGTATGAAAATGTTGGCTGCAGCAATCGCATTAGGAGGTGTAGCTACTCTAGAATTAGTTAACCCCATATCAAAAGCAGCTGCGGCTTCAGGTTACGGAGCTGGCGTAAATACAACAAAAGTAAATAATTATATATAAATATTAAAATTTAAAAATGACAACAAAGCTTATGAGGTTGAGCTTCGTATAAAACCACAAATTCAGCGCACAAATGGCACGTGGGAAAATGTGAATAAACCTTTAATTTCTTGGTTTGTACCTGGAGAATATGTAGGAATGAACATTGATATTGGTAGAGTCAATTATGATGGCGTAGGCATTTATGAAAAAGGCAAATATCGTTTGAAAGTTGATACGTACAAAACAACATCTTCAGGTTCTGTATATTTAGGAACGTTTAACACAGACGTATTTTATTTAAAATAATATCTATAATAAAATTCCCTTTTAGGAGTTTCAGAGTAAGATAAGAGGTATCGAGGATTTAATAGTAGATTCTTTTTAGGACTTTTTAGGGTAGAAAAAATACTAACCATATAGAAGTATATTTATAGCGGACGCTCCTATGATGGGAGTATCCGTTTTTTTGTTTGCGTGCCCAGCTAAGCTGGGCACTGCTTGCTGGTGAAAGTCCAGTCTAGGTAAGAGCCAAGTCGCCTAGTAGCTGACAGGC
>NZ_JAKUHE010000037.1:0-15625 GCF_022664315.1 Bacillus cereus group sp. BfR-BA-01309 | reverse complement strand
GCAACCAAATGGTCCCGTGGTGTAGTGGTTAACATGCCTGCCTGTCACGCAGGAGATCGCCGGTTCGACCCCGGTCGGGACCGCCATTTTATATAAAGAAAAGAACGAAACATGTTGTTTCGTATTTTTTTATTTGTTTTAACAAAAAACTAATAAAGACAGTCAAACTATCCTTAGGAAAACTCCTAAGGACTTTTTTATATATTCAAAACCTGTATAATAAAGAGCAGAGAACATTGTGAGTAAAGTAGGTGAAGTCTGTGAGTAAATATGAAATAACAACAAAATCCGCTGAGGAAACACAAAGATTATCAGAAAAACTAGGTGGACTTGTAGGGGCACAAGATGTAATTATTTTAGAAGGAGATCTAGGGGCTGGTAAGACAACTTTTACAAAAGGACTAGCAAAAGGTCTTGGGGTGAAAAGAGTTGTAAATAGTCCTACCTTTAATATTATTAAAGAATATAAAGGGAGATTGCCGCTATATCATATGGACGTGTATCGCTTAGCTGAAAGTGAAGAGGACTTAGGTTTTGATGAGTATTTCTACGGTGAAGGAATTACCGTAGTAGAATGGGCTCATTTAATAGAAGCATTTTTACCAAATGAGAAGTTACAAATTAGTTTATTCCATGCTGGAAATGATACAAGGAAAATTGTACTCGAGCCAATTGGAGATCGATATATTAGATTATGTGAGGAGCTATTACAAGATGAAAGTACTAGCAATTGATACTTCAAATTACGTAATGGGTGTATCCCTTATTGAAGAAGGAAACGTAATTGGGGAAATCATTACAAACTTAACAAAAAATCATTCTGTACGTCTTATGCCAGCTGTAGAACAACTGTTAAAAGAATGCGGTGTAAAACCGAAAGAATTAACTAAAATCGTTGTAGCTGCTGGACCTGGATCATATACAGGTGTTCGCATAGGTGTGACAGCTGCCAAAACATTAGCTTGGTCACTTCAAATACCGATTGTAGGTGTATCAAGTTTAGAAGTAGTAGCTGCAAACGGAGCTAATTTTGATGGATTAATCTGTCCTTTATTCGATGGAAGACGTGGACAAATTTATACTGGGTTATATACATATGAAGGAGAGAATGTCACTTCTATAGAAGAAGACCGAATCATCCTTATTGTAGACTGGTTGCAAATGTTAAAAGATAAAGGCAAGCAGGTTTTATTTATTGGTAACGATGTTAAACTGCACAAAGAAACAATAATAGAACATTTAGGCGATCAAGCTGTATTTGCTCCTTTCACTAAAAATAACCCAAGACCAAGTGAGTTAGCGTTCTTAGGATTGCAAAAAGAAGAACAAGATGTGCATTCATTTGTTCCTAGTTACCTTCGTTTAGCTGAGGCCGAAACAAAGTGGTTAGAAAGTCAAAACAAGTAGGGGTTTGCAGAAGATGGATATGATATTTAGAAAGATGGAACTCGATGATATCGCTCAAATTGTAGCTATTGAAGAAGCGTCTTTTTCAACTCCTTGGACTGCAGATGCCTTTCACCGTGAGTTAACGACGAATGAACATGCATATTATGTTGTGCTAGAAAAAGATGGTCGTGTAATTGGGTATTGTGGATTGTGGATAATTATTGATGAATCACATATAACAAATATAGCTATTTTGCCAGAATACAGAGGTCAAAAGCTAGGGGATGCTTTATTGAAAGAAGTTATTTCCGAAGCGAAAGATTTAGGGGTAAAAACGATGACACTTGAAGTACGTGTATCAAATGAAGTAGCAAAACAGTTATACAGAAAATACGGATTTCAAAATGGTGGAATTCGTAAACGATACTATGCAGACAATCAGGAAGATGGTCTCGTAATGTGGGTGAATATATAATGGAAAAAAATACGATTATACTTGGTATTGAAACAAGTTGTGATGAAACAGCAGTAGCAGTTGTTAAAAATGGAACGGAAATTATTGCAAACGTAGTTGCATCACAAATTGAAAGTCATAAACGTTTTGGCGGAGTTGTACCAGAGATTGCATCCCGTCATCATGTAGAAGAAATTACAGTTGTGTTAGAAGAAGCTTTAAAAGAAGCAAATATCACATTTGATGATATTGATGCAATTGCTGTAACAGAAGGACCTGGTTTAGTAGGGGCGCTTTTAATAGGGGTAAATGCAGCGAAAGCAGTAGCTTTTGCACATGATATTCCTCTAGTTGGTGTTCATCATATCGCTGGTCATATTTATGCGAATCGTTTAGTAAAAGAAGTTCAATTCCCACTACTATCACTTGTTGTATCTGGTGGGCATACGGAGCTTGTTTATATGAAAGAGCATGGTTCATTCGAAGTGATTGGTGAAACGAGGGATGATGCAGCTGGAGAGGCATATGATAAAGTAGCTCGTACGTTATCTATGCCATATCCAGGTGGTCCTCATATTGATCGCCTTGCACATGAAGGAGAACCAACAATTGATTTGCCTCGTGCATGGCTAGAACCTGATTCGTATGATTTCAGCTTTAGTGGATTGAAATCAGCAGTTATCAACACTGTGCATAACGCAAAACAACGCGGGATAGAAATTGCACCGGAAGATTTAGCAGCAAGTTTCCAAGAAAGTGTAATAGATGTGCTTGTAACGAAAGCATCCCGTGCAGCAGAAACGTATAACGTAAAGCAACTGCTTCTAGCTGGTGGAGTAGCTGCTAATAAAGGACTTCGTGCACGTTTAGAAGAAGAATTTGCACAAAAAGAAAATATTGAGCTAATTATCCCTCCATTATCTTTATGCACAGATAATGCGGCAATGATTGCGGCGGCAGGTACAATTGCATATGAACAAGGAAAACGTGCTACATTAGCTTTAAATGCAAATCCAGGATTAGATATTGAAGCATAGTTATACACAAAATTAACCACAACTTGTGGATAAAACCCATATTATCTGTTGATAATGTGGGTTTTATTGTGTATATAAAATGTTGATAACTTTTTTGTTAATTGTGGATAATGTGGAAAAGTTATTTTGGAGTTTATTTTACAAAGGTGGATATGTGTATAAACTTGTGGATAAATCAGATGAAGTCTGACCTTTACGTGTATTCTTTTTCGGGAAATAAATAACAAGAAGATATCTCTAAAAAACATTTTGAAATACACTCTTATGATAGGGATGTCAAACTTTGTCGGTAAATCGATATGTCGTGTCGAATTGTTTATACGATATGACGTTCATCCCAACTAGAAGAGAAAAAAGGATGTCGCATAGTCAAAAATCCCGACTTATGAGACATCCTTCTTATTCATACTCTTATAAATGTAATTCTTCCCATTCTGCCATACATGCATCAAGTTGCTCTTGTAGTGTTTGCTTTTTCGTTGTAATTTCACTAGCTTTTTCATAATCTGCATATATTTCTGGTAAGCAAAGTTGATCTTCTAACGTAGCAATTTCTTCTTCAAATTCTACAATGTTTTGTTCTAGCTCCTCAATTTTTCGAGTGCGTTGACGTTCTAATTGTTTACGCTCTTTTTCTTCGAGATAATTTAATTTTTCTTGGGCTACAGTTTTTTGAACAGGTGCTTGGCTTTCTTGCTGTTCTTGTTGTTCAAATGCTGCGCGTTCAATCATTTCGTTTTTCTTTTCAACGTAGTAATCATAGTCCCCTAAATATTCTTGTGCACCTTCTGTTGATAACTCAACAACGGTCGTCGTTACACGATTAATAAAGTAGCGGTCATGTGAGACAAATAGAAGGGTGCCTGGATAATCAATTAAAGCATTCTCCAAAATCTCTTTACTATTTAAATCAAGGTGGTTCGTAGGTTCATCAAGAATTAATAAATTCGATTTTTGCATCATAAGTTTTGCAAGAGCTAATCGAGCTTTTTGTCCACCACTAAGAGAAGATACTGGTTTTAGTACATCATCCCCGGTGAATAAGAAGTTACCTAATATCGTGCGAATTTCTTTTTCAGGCTGCAATGGATATTCATCCCATAACTCATTTAAAACTCGCTTAGAGGATGTTAAGTTTGCTTGTTCTTGATCATAATAACCAACAGATACATTGGATCCGAAAGAAACATCACCGTGTAATAGTGGTAACTTATTCACAAGTGATTTTAATAATGTGGATTTCCCGATGCCGTTTGGACCAACTAAAGCAACACTATCCCCGCGAGTTAAGCGCATCGTTACATGTTCAATAATCGGATCCTCATCATAGCCGATCGTTGCATCCTTTACTTGTAAAACATCATTTCCACTTTGTTTTTCAATATCGAAGTGGAAGGAAGCTGACTTAGAATCACCTAATGGTCTTGTTAATAATTCCATTCGGTCTAATTGTTTACGACGGCTTTGAGCGCGTTTTGTCGTAGATGCGCGAGCTATATTTTTTTGAACGAAGTCCTCAAGCTTAGCGATTTCATCTTGTTGTTTTTCATAACGTTTCATGTCTTGCTCGTATAGCGCTGATTTTAAGTCTAAATATTTACTGTAGTTACCAACAAATCGTCTGCTTTCCTTATTCGAAATTTCATATACTTGTGTAACGAGTTTGTCTAAGAAATAACGGTCATGGGAAACGATTAGTATTGCGCCAGGATAGCCTTGTAAATATTGTTCAAGCCATGTTAACGTTTCGATGTCTAAATGGTTTGTAGGCTCGTCCAAAATAAGTAGGTCTGGTTTCGTTAATAATAATTTACCGAGAGCTAATCGTGTCTTTTGTCCACCGCTTAATGTAGAAATCGTCGTCTGGTGCGTTTCAACTGGGAAGCCAAGACCACTTAAAATCGAGCGGATATCTGCTTCGTACTGATAGCCACCTTGATCTTTATAATCTAATTGTAATTGGTCATAATCAGCTAATAATCTTTCGTATGTAGCCTCATTTGAAAAGTTTTCTTCTTTTCCCATCTCTTGCTCTAGCCTTCGAAGTTTTGTCTCCATTTGCTGCAAGTGTGTAAAGACGGTTAACATTTCATCCCAAATTGTTAAAGACGTTTCTAAGCCGGTATTTTGAGCTAAGTACCCGATTGAGACATCTTTCGGTTTTATAATTTCGCCACCATCATGAGATAGCTCACCAGCTATTATTTTTAATAATGTAGATTTTCCGGCTCCATTTCGTCCGACTAATGCGATACGATCTTTCGTTTGAACTTCCAATTTTATGTTTGCAAGAATCGTTTCTGCACCGTATAATTTCGAAAGCGCGTTTACTTGTAATAAAATCAATGTTTTCACCTCAAATAATTTCTTAACTTTGCCATGTTTATATTTCTCAATCATACTAAAAATAGTGTATAGTTTAAAATAAAGAGAGAATACTTCTTCTCTTTATTATACAGGGAAATTCATGAGTGCTAAACTTCTGTATTTGATTCAAGTATATGAATAAAGATAGGAAGAGAGGAGAGGTTATATGGATCAGCAAAAAATTCCACAGGCCACTGCCAAACGATTGCCTCTATACTATCGATTTATCCAAAACTTATCTCTTTCTGGTAAGCAACGTGTTTCATCAGCAGAATTGAGCGAGGCGGTAAAGGTTGATTCCGCAACGATTCGAAGAGACTTCTCATATTTTGGAGCGTTAGGGAAAAAAGGTTATGGATATAACGTAAATTATCTATTATCATTTTTCCGTGAAACACTCGACCAAGATGATATAACACGTGTAGCACTTATTGGAGTAGGTAATTTAGGGACCGCTTTCTTACATTATAATTTCACGAAAAACAATAATACAAAAATTGAAATGGCGTTTGACGTTAGTGAAGAGAAAGTCGGAACAGAAATCGGGGGCATTCCTGTATATCATTTAGATGAATTAGAAGAACGTTTATCAACTGATATACAAGTGGCAATATTAACAGTACCCGCTACAGTAGCACAATCTGTAGCAGATAGATTGGCAGAAACGAACGTGCATGGTATTTTAAATTTTACACCAGCGCGCTTAAATGTGTCAGACAATATAAGAATTCATCATATTGATTTAGCAGTAGAGTTACAAACACTTGTTTACTTTTTAAAGAATTATCCACAATAAAACGCAGAGGAAGCGACCTCTGCGTTTTATTATTGTTTTTTCTTTGTGAATTTAACTAAGATAAGGCGAAGTGCCAAATTAAAATCAATTGTTGCCATAACTGCAAATAGTATTGTCCACATATTCCAGATTGTATCTGTTACGTTCGTAATGGCGAAGCGTGTAAAGATACATCCTAGAAGGAAGTACAATGCAGCCATGAACAGTGGTGAGTTTCTCATACTAAAAATCCTCCGATAAAGCCTTGCATTTTTTCAGCTTCTTTAATCATTTCTTGAATTTGTTCATTGCTCATTAAAACTTGAGCAACTGCAACTAATGTATTCATAGCAACATGAGCTGCGATAGGGACGATAATACGCTTTGTTTTTACATATAAAAAGGCGAACACGAGCCCCATAGAAGTGTATACCAATAAGTGAGTGAAATCAAAATGAATTGCTGCGAATACGAGAGAACTAATGATAGCAGCAATAAAGAAGTTAAACTTCTTATAAAGTGTACCAAATAAAATTTTTCTAAATACGATTTCTTCCAAGATAGGTCCTATTATAGAGATGACGATAAGGAACCAAGGGGTCGTTCTAGCGATATCCATAAGTCTCGCTGTATTTTCTGATCCAGGTTTAATTCCTAATAAACGCATTTCTATCATGCCGGCAATACTTTGCGAGAAAAATGCTAAAAAGAAGCCGATAAAAATCCAACCAATCGTAGCTGGAATAGAAGAACGCGTTGTATCTAAACGTCTGTCGCGAATATCTGTTCTAAGTAACCAAAGTACGATACATAATGCAATAAAGAAGCTAATGATTGCCCAGTGTCCAGTTATGAGTTGGAACTTCTCTTCTCTAGTAAAGCCCCTGTTATCATAAAGTCCAGTTTTTAGGAGAAGTGGTAATCCAGCAATAGATGATAACTGCATTAAAATGTATGTAACGATAACCCACCAATATTGTTTTTTCAAATGGTTTAACCATCCTTTCTAACTCTAGTGTATGAGATAAGGTAGGATAACATGTAAATATGCTACCTACGATATAAACCTTACGTAAATTATGTTTTTTTCGTAAATCCGTATTTGAAATTATAATAGAAGACAGGAGAAAGTTGTGTGTATAGCGAAAACAACTTAGGGTGTCCTTTCATATTGTAACATACGAGTAGTGGAAACAACGATTCATATAGTAAAGGTAGAAGAAGAGGGACTCTATATAGAAAAGTGTATAGCTTAATTTGCGAAAAAATTATGATTTTTTTACTTGCAAAAGAAATTGAGATTATTTATTATTATAAGTGTGTTAGCACTCGGGTGACTTGAGTGCTAATAAAGAAAATTTACATAACAAAATGAGGAGGTTGTTGTTCATGCTAAAACCATTAGGTGATCGCGTTGTAATTGAGCTTGTTCAAGCAGAAGAAAAAACAGCAAGTGGTATTGTATTACCAGACACTGCAAAAGAAAAACCACAAGAGGGTAAAGTTATTGCAGTAGGTACTGGTCGAGTGCTTGAAAATGGTGAGCGTGTTGCTTTAGAGGTAGCAGCAGGTGATCTTATCATCTTCTCAAAATATGCAGGTACTGAAGTAAAATACGAAGGTACTGACTACTTGATTTTACGTGAAAGTGACATTTTAGCAGTTATCGGTTAATTATATAAATCTTAAAAAATCCAAGGGGGTCAATTATTATGGCAAAAGATATTAAATTTAGTGAAGAAGCACGTCGTTCGATGCTTCGCGGTGTCGACACTCTTGCAAACGCAGTAAAAGTAACGCTTGGACCAAAAGGTCGTAACGTTGTACTTGAGAAAAAATTCGGTTCACCACTTATTACAAATGATGGTGTAACAATTGCAAAAGAAATTGAATTAGAAGATGCATTCGAAAACATGGGTGCAAAATTAGTAGCAGAAGTTGCTAGCAAAACAAATGATGTAGCTGGTGACGGAACAACAACTGCAACTGTATTAGCGCAAGCTATGATTCGTGAAGGTCTTAAAAACGTAACAGCTGGTGCGAACCCAATGGGTCTTCGTAAAGGTATCGAAAAAGCTGTTACTGCTGCAATTGCAGAATTAAAAGAGATTTCGAAACCAATCGAAGGTAAATCTTCTATCGCACAAGTAGCTGCTATTTCTGCAGCTGACGAAGAAGTAGGTCAATTAATCGCTGAAGCAATGGAGCGCGTTGGTAACGACGGTGTTATTACTTTAGAAGAGTCTAAAGGATTCACAACAGAATTAGACGTAGTAGAAGGTATGCAATTTGATCGTGGATATGCATCTCCTTACATGATTACTGATTCTGACAAAATGGAAGCAGTTCTTGATAACCCATACATCTTAATTACTGACAAAAAGATTTCTAACATCCAAGAAATCTTACCAGTATTAGAGCAAGTGGTACAACAAGGTAAACCACTTCTTATCATTGCTGAAGATGTAGAAGGCGAAGCGTTAGCTACATTAGTAGTGAACAAACTTCGTGGTACATTCAATGTAGTAGCTGTTAAAGCTCCTGGATTTGGTGACCGTCGTAAAGCAATGCTAGAAGATATCGCAATCTTAACTGGTGGCGAAGTAATCACTGAAGAATTAGGTCGTGACTTAAAATCTGCTACAGTTGAATCTTTAGGACGCGCAGGTAAAATCGTTGTAACGAAAGAAAACACAACTGTAGTTGAAGGTATCGGAAATACACAACAAATCGAAGCTCGCATCGGTCAAATCCGTGCGCAATTAGAAGAAACAACTTCTGAATTCGATCGTGAAAAATTACAAGAGCGTCTTGCAAAACTTGCAGGTGGCGTAGCAGTAATTAAAGTAGGTGCAGCAACTGAAACTGAGTTAAAAGAGCGCAAACTTCGCATTGAAGATGCACTTAACTCAACTCGTGCAGCAGTAGAAGAAGGTATCGTTGCAGGTGGTGGTACTTCACTTATGAACGTATACACGAAAGTAGCTTCTATCGTAGCTGAAGGCGACGAAGCAACAGGTATCAACATCGTACTTCGCGCACTAGAAGAGCCAGTTCGTCAAATCGCAATCAACGCTGGTCTAGAAGGATCTGTAGTTGTAGAGCGTCTAAAAGGCGAAAAAGTAGGCGTTGGTTTCAACGCAGCTACTGGCGAGTGGGTTAACATGCTTGAAACTGGTATCGTAGATCCAGCTAAAGTAACTCGCTCTGCACTTCAAAACGCAGCATCTGTTGCAGCTATGTTCTTAACAACTGAAGCTGTAGTTGCTGACAAGCCAGAACCAAATGCACCAGCAATGCCTGACATGGGCGGCATGGGCATGGGCGGTATGGGCGGAATGATGTAATTCCGTTTGCTCGAAAAACATCCATTTCTATATAGAAATGGATGTTTTTTTATGTTTTTTAGAAAAGGAAATGAATTTCTGTAGAATTTTGTCGCTTTCTCTCTTGACCATATCGATACTTCATTGTTAGAATCTAGGAAGATAATATAAAACAATCCTTCATATATCCTCGATGATATGGTTTGAGAGTCTCTACCGGGTTACCGTAAACAACCTGACTATGAAGGCAGTGCGTCTTATATTTATAAAGAGCGGAAGACTATCTTTCTTTATAAAGCCAGACCCCTGCCTTTTCTTTGTTATGAGACTAGAGGCGGAGGACTGGCTTTTTTTATTATATTAGTAATGCTTTTTGCCTAATTGGTAAAAATATTTATATACGAGAACTAACGTTGGGGTGATTATTTTGAAAAAGCAGCATGATACAATTATCGTTTTAGATTTTGGGAGTCAGTACAATCAGTTAATAGCACGTCGAATTCGTGAGTTCGGTGTATACAGTGAACTTCATCCACATACAATTACTGCAGAAGAAATTAAAGCAATGAATCCAAAAGGGATTATCTTCTCTGGTGGACCAAATAGTGTATACGGTGAAGGCGCATTACATTGTGATGAAAAAATCTTTGAACTAGGATTACCGATCTTCGGTATTTGTTACGGTATGCAGCTTATGACACAACACTTCGGTGGTAAAGTAGAACGTGCAAACCACCGTGAGTACGGAAAAGCTGTTCTTAAAGTAGAGAACGAATCAAAATTATATACGAACCTTCCAGAAGAGCAAGTTGTATGGATGAGTCATGGTGACTTAGTAACTGGTTTACCTGAAGGATTCGTAGTAGATGCAACAAGTGAGTCTTGTCCAATTGCTGGTATGAGCAATGAAGAACAAAACTTATACGGTGTACAATTCCACCCAGAAGTACGTCACTCTGAGCACGGTAACGATTTAATTAAAAACTTCGTATTCGGCGCTTGTGGTTGTTCTGAAGGATGGAACATGGAGAACTTTATCGAAGTAGAATTAGAGAAAATCCGTGAAACTGTGGGAGACAAAAAAGTACTATGCGCACTTAGCGGCGGTGTAGACTCTTCTGTTGTAGCAGTGTTAATTCATAAAGCAATCGGCGATCAATTAACATGTATTTTCGTTGACCACGGCTTACTTCGTAAAGGTGAAGCAGAAGGTGTTATGAAAACATTCAGCGAAGGCTTCCACATGAACGTTATTAAAGTTGATGCACAAGAACGCTTCATGAACAAGTTAAAAGGTGTAGAAGATCCAGAACAAAAACGTAAAATCATCGGTAATGAATTCATTTACGTATTTGATGATGAAGCTTCTAAATTACAAGGAATGGACTTCCTAGCACAAGGTACACTTTATACAGATATCGTTGAGAGTGGTACAGCAACTGCACAAACAATTAAATCTCACCATAACGTTGGTGGACTTCCAGAAGACATGCAGTTCAAATTAATCGAGCCTTTAAACACGTTATTTAAAGATGAAGTACGTGTATTAGGATCAGAACTAGGAATTCCTGATGAAATTGTATGGCGTCAACCATTCCCAGGCCCTGGTCTTGGTATTCGTGTATTAGGTGAAATCACAGAAGAGAAATTAGAAATCGTTCGTGAATCTGATGCGATTTTACGTGAAGAAATTATTAAAGCGGGCTTAGACCGCGAAGTTTGGCAATACTTCACTGCGCTTCCTGGTATGCGTAGCGTAGGTGTTATGGGTGACGAGCGTACTTACGATTACACAGTAGGTATCCGCGCGGTAACATCTATCGACGGTATGACAGCTGACTGGGCACGTATCCCTTGGGACGTATTAGAGAAAATCTCTGTACGTATCGTAAACGAAGTAAAACACGTTAACCGTATCGTGTATGATATAACGAGTAAGCCACCAGCAACTATTGAGTGGGAATAGTATTATACAAAAGATCCATCTATTGCACATGCGTAGATGGATCTTTTATATTTTCGTCATTAATACGAACGAAATTGTAAAAGTTTATAAAAATGTTCGTTTTTAAATTGACAAAACTACTTCGTCGAGTTAATATGAGTATGTAATTTAAACGAAAAGTGAATATTATGCCGTCGTATAATATCGGGGATATGGCCCGAAAGTTTCTACCTAGCTACCGTAAATGGCTTGACTACGAGGCGTTTAGATAAAGATGAGGGGAAACTTGTCTTTATTCATAGAACGCTTCCATGTATATGCAATGGAAGCCTTTTTTATTTTTAATAGATAAAAGAGGGCTAGGGAGATTACGGCGAGTAATCATATAACGGGGGAAACGTAAGATGAAACGCTATTTTCAGTTTGATGAACTCGGTACAAATTATAAAACAGAGTTCATAGCAGGTTTAACGACATTCTTATCTATGGCGTATGTACTATTTGTCAATCCTGCTACACTGTCACTTGGAAATGTTAAAGGGTTACCAGCAGGTACAGGAATGGATCCAGGTGCAGTATTCGTTGCTACAGCATTAGCAGCAGCGATTGGTTCGTTAATTATGGGTATATTTGCGAAGTATCCAATTGCTTTGGCACCGGGTATGGGAATTAACGCGTTCTTTGCTTATACGGCAGTGTTAACGATGGGTATTCCGTGGCAAACAGCAATTGCTGGAACGTTAATGTCAGGTATTATCTTTATTATTCTCACAGCTTCAGGTATTCGTGAAAAAATCATTAATGCAATTCCATCAGAGTTAAAGTTTGCAGTAGCGGCAGGGATCGGATTGTTCATTGCATTCCTTGGATTCCAAAATGCCGGAATTATCGTGAAAAATGATGCTGTTCTTGTTGGATTGGGGGATTTAACAAAGGGCACAACGTTACTAGCAATCTTCGGGGTTGTTACGACAATCATCTTCATGATTAAGAAAGTTAATGGTGCAGTGTTCTACGGTATGATTCTTACAGCAATCTTAGGAGTAGCAACAGGATTAATTGATACTCCGAAAGCTGTAGTGGGAGCAATACCGAGTCTAGAACCAACGTTCGGTGTGGCATTAACGCACTTTGGAGATATTTTCACTGTTCAAATGGTGATTGTTATTATTACGTTCTTCTTCATTGATTTCTTTGATACAGCAGGTACACTTGTAGCGGTTGCGAATCAAGCTGGATTAATGAAGAACAATAAATTACCACGTGCAGGAAAAGCGTTATTCGCAGATGCGATTGCAACTGTAATCGGTGCGATCTTAGGTACATCAACAACAACATCTTACATTGAATCTTCTGCAGGGGTAGCAGCGGGTGGACGTTCTGGATTTACGGCAGTTGTAACAGCAGGATTCTTCTTGCTGGCACTATTCTTCTCACCATTATTAAGTGTTGTAACACCAGCTGTAACGGCACCAGCTTTAATTATTGTAGGAATCTTAATGGTTTCATCTTTAGGCGAAATTGATTGGAAGAAATTCGAGATTGCAGTACCAGCATTCTTTACAATTATTTCAATGCCACTTACGTATAGTATTGCGACAGGGATTGCAATCGGGTTTATCTTCTATCCAATTACAATGGTAGTAAGTGGTCGTCGTAAAGAGATTCATCCAATTATGTATGTTATGGGAGTTTTATTCGTACTATATTTCATCTACGTTCGTAAATAAAAGGGGTTTTTGAAAGGTCTAGACTTAAGGGGAGTCTAGACCTTTTTTGCGTCTTCAGAAAATCTTAAGGATTTCCGAGCGTTTTTCTTCAGAAGTTTTCCTATAATAGAAGTTAGGGATTAAAAAAGTGATGGGGGAGATATTGTGGCAACCGAAACAATACTTGTCGTAGATGATGAAAAAGAAATTAGGAATCTTATTACAATCTATTTAAAGAATGAAGGATATAAAGTGTTGCAAGCAGGGGACGGAGAAGAAGGATTACGTTTACTAGAAGAAAATGAAGTACATTTAGTCGTATTAGATATTATGATGCCAAAAGTAGATGGTATTCACATGTGTATGAAAGTAAGAGAATCGAAAGAAATGCCGATTATTATGCTTTCTGCGAAAACGCAAGATATGGACAAAATTTTAGGATTAACTACAGGTGCAGATGATTACGTAACGAAACCATTTAACCCGTTAGAGTTAATCGCAAGAATTAAATCTCAGTTACGTCGTTATATGAAGATGAATGGTTTTGCTATTCAAAATGAGGACGAGTTAGAAATTGGAGAGATGAAAATAAACATCTCAACCCATAAAGTTATTGTGGATGGAGAAGAAGTGAAACTGACCCCGAGGGAATTTTCGATCTTAGAATTACTAGCTCGTAATCCTGGGATGGTTTTTAGCGCGGAACAAATTTATGAAAAGGTTTGGAACGAAAGGTCTTTCCAGTCGGATAACACGGTAATGGTTCATATTCGGAAAGTGCGTGAAAAGATTGAAGAGAATCCAAGGAAGCCGATATATATAAAAACAGTATGGGGAGTGGGGTATAAGATTGAAAAAGATATTTAATCCATTTACTTATGTTAGGAAAATTCGAGAATTAATTGGAAAGATAGTGAAGAGTGTGAAACGGAGTATACGAATTCAACTTATTACTGCGTTTACTGCTTGTGCGTTATTAGGGCTTTTTTTTGCAAAGGGAGCAGCACCTTTTTTTGAGAATGCGAATCGGCAGGCGACAATAGATTATGGGTCTGGTATGAGAGAAATTCACCAACAAGCTCAAAGTGTGGCGAATAGTTCAGTTCACGAAAATAAATTAGAAGCTATATCCGATATGATCGAAAGGGAGAACCAAAATTTAGAACGAGGATCTAGAGCTTTAAAAGTATTGGTTACTGACGAGAGCGGCAAAGTTGTATATAAGACGAAGCAGGCACAAGAAGAACAAATTGATTTGCATAATACAATTCGTAATGCAGCATCATTTGCAATTAACTATTCAAATGGCCAAGATGCATTTGAAAATACAAGAAAAGAATTTATAGCTTTTGCACCTATTACAATAGGAGATAAGAATTTATACATGTTTGTTAGTGGGATTCCGGGAGGTGAAGTGAGATATCATACGCAAGAAGGGCCGTTTCCATTTTTCATAGGTGTACTCGTATTTATCTTCTCTTTCTTCTATATAACGAAGAGAAAGATGAAGCAAATTGAAGCGATGGCACAAGGTGTAAAGGAAATAGAAAAAGGCAACTTAGCGTATCGTATTGAGAAGAAAGGTGAGGACGAAATTGCGTCTTTAACTGAGAATATTAATAATATGGCAGAAGAGCTTATGAATAATATAGAAAAGGAACGTAAATTAGAGAAGCAAAAGAACGAGCTTATTACGAATGTATCTCACGATTTACGTACACCACTTACTTCTATTATGGGTTATTTACGATTACTTCGAGATTCTAAATATGAAAATAAAGAACAACATGATGAATATACGAGAATTGCTTTTGTGAAGTCGGAGCAGTTAAAGAATTTAATAGAAGATTTATTTGAGTATACGAAGTTAACAAATGAGCAAGTTATATTAGAAAAACAAGAGGTTTGTATAAATGAGTTACTCGAGCAATTAATAGAAGAGTTAGTACCGCAAGCAGAAGAGCATGGACTTACGTTTGTTAAGAAGTTTCCTGAGGAACGTGCCTATGCAGCGGTTGATTCGGAAAAGATGGTTCGTGTATTTGATAATTTATTAATGAACGCGATTAAGTATAGTAAAGATGATGGGGAGATAAAAGTTTCTCTTCAAAGGCAGCGCAGGGAAATACAAATTGTAATTGCGAATCATAGTGAAGAGTTTACAAGAGAAGAACTAGGGAGTTTGTTTGAACGTTTTTATAAGAAAGATCAATCCCGAAGTAGAGTAACAGAAGGATCGGGACTTGGATTGGCAATTGCGAAAAGTATTGTTGAATTACAAGGTGGTAGTATTCGAGCTGAATATAAGGATGGTACTATTCATTTTATCGTCTCGTTACCAATTATAGAAAAATAGTAAATGAATAGAATGGTATATGATAAAAAGGCTTATTTTAAAAGAAATAAGCCTTTTTATATTTTTTTAGAAAAACATGTTGACGATTAAAGGTTAGAGGTGTAATATAGGACAAGTCGCCGATGCAATAACGCAGAACGCGGCAAAGAAAATGAAAAACTTAGTTGACATTAACTAACGAAGATGTTAACATAAGGAAGTCGCAAATGAGCGACCGAGTAGTTCTTTGAAAACTGAACGAAACAAACAACGTGAAACGTCAATTTT
>NZ_JAKUHE010000036.1:0-15631 GCF_022664315.1 Bacillus cereus group sp. BfR-BA-01309 | reverse complement strand
TACGGTTTGATGAGGGGAAACTGAAACAGAAAAGGGATGGCAAAGCCACCCCTAAAGAAAATATAATCTGTTTCAGTTTTCTACTCTACTATTGGATAATATCACATAAGAATAGAAGTTATGCATATGAAAAAAGCAATTCGGTCAAGAATCCTGCTTATCGCTTAAAATTAAGATGGTTCAGTTGAAGAGCGGAACCTTTTGGTTAATTTTTAGTAAGTTTATTCATTTAATGGAGGTTGATAAATATAAAAACTGATTTTTCATTTACATATTCATCAATATTCTGTAAAGTTTAGTTAGAATCTATTCATTCTGACGGGAGCAACCCTATTTTATAAAAATTAATTAGATGTAGAATAATATTTGAATAGAAATACGTATATTTTCATAATAGTCGATGGAGTTCGCCATAACCGCTATATATAGCTAATGACTCCTACTGATAAACGAGGCTTTTTCATGTTTATCAGTAGGAGTCATTTTTTTATATATCACACATAATTACATGAATAAGGAGTGAATATTTTAATGGAATTTAAAAAGAAAAAAACAACTTTCGGTAGGTTTTTATATAAACACAAGATAGAGGAAGAATGGCTTGTAAAAAAAACAGGAATTGGAAAGAAGATAATTGATGATTTAATACGTAACCCGAACAAATATCCCTCAAGAAATAATAAACGCAAGATCTTAAAGGCTTTACATAAATTCAATCCTCTAATTAAGTCTAATGACTTTTGGAATTGATAAAAAGGGAAACTATATCGGAATGTACTTTATTCATTTTAAAAATGCTTATGCTCGCTAAAGCTTATTCCTGCAACTCCTTGTTTCTTAATTGTTTATAGGTTTTATAAGCTGCTCCTGCAGCTATGAAAAAACCAATCAGAAAAAATGTTGAACCTCCTAGTGTAAACAAATTACCTATATAATTTTCTGGAGCTTCTTTCACTTTAGGATTCATCAGAAATTTACTCCTTTCTCCAATTTTTTTGACAAAAAAAACAGACTCCTACCAGTAAATTTCTACTGGTAGGAGTCATTAGCTAAGTAGCGGTTATGGCGAACTCCATCGCCTATTCAATTAGGGATTTTTCATACGTATAGCGAATTTACTACGTGCTGATTATTACCGTATCATATATTTTGAAACCTTAAAGCAGCATTCTCCCCTGATATATACATATTCTGTATGTAAGTCCCATGTGCCCATTTTTTTTCATTCTGGTATTTATTAAACATCTTAATATGTCAAATTAGACTTGTAAAATATACTTCTTAACATATTAGGTCGATAAAAAATTTGTATAAGCTTTAATGTTTTGTTATACTCTATACATGTAAGACGTTTACATTTTCATAACAGGCGATGGAGTTCGCCATAATCGCTATTTTATATAGCTAATGACTCCTACCCATAGACAGGAACATTTCTGTCTATGGGTAGGAGTCATTTTTGTATATAAAAACGTATACAAAATTGAACTTCACTTTATATATAGGAGGAATTTCTATGAAACCAACGATTGAAACATTTATAGCGCGTGAAATATTTGATTCTAGGGGAAACCCCACTGTAGAGGTCGATTGTATCTTATCAAATGGAGTAATTGGTAGAGCAGCTGTACCTTCAGAAGCTTCTACCGGAGAAAAAGAAGCAGTCGAGTTAAGAGATCGTGACCAAAAACGACTAAATGGAAATGGGGTGTTAAATGCGTTGAAAAATGTTCAACATGTAATTGCACCTAAACTCCGTGGAATGAATCCTACTCGTCAAAGAGAAATTGACGAATTGATGATTGAATTAGATGGTACAGCAAATAAAAGTAAGTTAGGTGCTAATGCGATGTTAGGAGTTTCTATGGCGGTTTCTCGTGCCGCTGCTGCTTCTGAACAAGATCCACTATACCGTTATATTGGAGGGATGGATATTGGTTTACCATTACCATTTTTTAATGTGATTAATGGCGGAAGGCATGCGGATTCCGGTATTGATATTCAGGAATTTATGATTACGCCCATAGGAGCGCCGACATTTAGATTAGGGATGGAATCTATTGTAGACGTTTATCATAAACTAAAAGAGCTTTTATCTAAAGAAGGATATGTAACCTCCGTAGGGAGACGAAGGTGGATTTGCTCCAAGGCTATCTTCTAGTGAAGAAGCAATTGAGTTTTTAATACGGGCTATAAATGACGCTGGTTATCAACCTGGAAAAGATATTGCAATTGCTTTAGATCCGGCGGCTAGTGAATTTTATAGAGAAGGAAAATATCATTTTGAAGGCAAGACTTTATCTAGTGTTGAGATAATTTCTTATTACGAACAGCTCGCACAAAAATATCCTATCATTTCAATTGAAGATGGCCTGTCAGAAAACGATTGGGACTCTTGGGATGAACTCACAACAAGGTTGGGAGATACGATTCAAATCGTGGGGGACGATATTTTTGTAACAAATCCTTCGATATTCAAACAAGGAATTGAAAAGAATATTGGTAATGCTATTCTCATTAAATTAAATCAAATTGGTACTGTTACGGAAACCATACAAACCATTCAAATTGCGAGAAAAGCTGGGTATCAAACTATGATTTCACATCGATCAGGCGAAACAGAAGATACATTTATCTCAGATTTTGCCGTGGGGATGATGGCTGGTCAAATTAAAACAGGAGCTGTTGCACGAACAGAACGTGTCTCTAAATATAATCAATTTTTACGTATTGAAGAGGAATTGGGATTAAATCATTTTCATCACCCTTTTAAAAATAAATAAAGAGATAAAATTCTTTCAATGAAAGCCATGTAATTTGATTGAAGGAGAAGATGAAACATGATGAAGAAACAAGTATGTATTTTCATTCTGGCGATATTGGGTATCTTTATAGCATGCACAGTAAGTATTGCAAAGAGTTCCTATGATTGGCATACAGGTGTAGACATTCCGTTTACATACATACCTAATATTTCAATAGAAAATCAAGGAATTGGTATCAAAGGTTCTCAATCGCTTTATTCTGAAAAACATACAATTAAGTATGAACTAGTAAAAAAGAAGTTTTTATCCGATGAGGTATTTGACTCAGTTGAAGTAAAAGGTAGCCGTAATCCGAATGAGAGCTTTTTTATAAAGTTACGCGCACCTAAAGGAGAGGGCTATCACATACGAATATCAGGTTCTGGACATGGAAATATTGGCATCATGCCGTACGAAGTCAAAAACTGAATTACAAATAAAACCAGCTGATTTAATCAGCTGGTTTTATTTGTAGGTTTATAATTTCCCTACATACATTCCTATAAATGCAAATAAAATACCTATAGTATAAGTGGCTCCCAAATACAGAAAGAAATGAAACCATTTCTTATTTGTACCAAGCTGAATAGCTTCCAACTTGAATGTAGAAAAGGTTGTATATGCCCCCATAAATCCTGTCCCCACTAACAGTTGCCAACTTTTATCCAATCCTGTCCCTACTATATATCCTAATAAAAAAGCCCCCGTTATATTAATGAGAAATGTAGCCATTGGAAAGGAGGTTTTATATCTTTTCTTAAACCAATTGCTGATACCAAAACGAGTAATTGCTCCAAAAAAACCACCGATGGCAACCAATAAAGCATGATACTCTGTCATGACTTTGTTCCTCCTTTTGATTGTAAAACGTTTTGTTTCATCTCATGTCTCATAAATTGAATTTCTCCTAGTTTATAGCCCATTCCAGACATAAGTAACCCACCTAACATACTAATGCATACATACAGCAGCGCGAGCATCCAATCAGAATGATTGACTAACTTTATCGTTTCTACGCTAAATGTAGAAAAAGTTGTGAATGCACCTAAAAATCCTGTTCCAATACCAGTAAGAATCTCCTTTGTTAGAATATTTAAATGGGAAATATAGGTTGTAAGCCACCCTAATAAACAACATCCAATTAAATTAATTAATAATGTGGCTAAAGGGAATGATTGATGCCAATACTTATCAATTGTTAAACCAAATTGATAACGAGAGAGAGCACCTAATATTCCAAAAAGCCCAACGATAATATATGCCATTTTTTCACCTCTTTTTATATTTTGTCCAAAAAAATAGACTCCTACCAATAGGCAAGAGTACTCTTGCCTATTGGTAGGAGTCATTAGCTAACTAAATAGCGGTTATGGCGAACTCCATCGCCGAATGTATTCGAATGTCAGTATACTAAATATTTCTCAAACTTACAAGAAACTTATTTTAATTTCATTAGTTTTTTTGTAAGCGTAAAAATAGGAGGGATTGACCAGAGCACTCCATATCGCTAATAAGAATACCTTTAAAAGTATATGAGACCTTTGGGTAAATATGTTTTAAAAATAAAATCCGTATTCAAGTAGGAAAGATCGCCCGGGAAAGCGATCTTAGACCAAAACGCATATTAAAAAGTGAGTATTTGGCAGCAATATATCATATGTATATTTTTATTCCATGTGCAATTTTCGCATAAATTTATATATATGCGAAAAAAAACATGCACAATTTTTGTGCATGCGTAATAAACAGCTATGTCCCATCTATATAAATATATGCTTGTTTTATACAAAATGTGAGTATGTTTAAAATAAAGATTTGACGATAAATATTAAGAGCACATTTGAATATGTGCTCTTAGAAAGGTGGGTAGGCTATAAAACTATTTGATTACCATACAATAATATATGCTTGTCCAGTTTAAATGTGCATAGTATTTCAAAAAAATCGGTATTTAATGATAAATGTGTAGAGCGTCTTGAGAAGAAGACGCTCTGAAAGTGAATGTACAGTAACGGCTATTCTTTTAAGTATATGTAATTTATGGGTAATTTGGAACAGCTTTGTCACAATGGCTTGTTTCATAGAAAGGGTTAGTACCCATAAAAATAAAGAGCACCCTGAAAGGTGCCCTATGACTAATACTGAGGTGACTATGATATTGTATGTATCTTAGCAAATAAAGTGAATAAAAGGAACGCTTGTTTTTAGCGCTCCTGAAAACAAGATTACTTTTGCTGGTCAAGAGTACATTACATTATATTATATGTAAGTTTTTTGAGATAGGAAGCATGTAATAAAAACTCATTTTAAAAAGGGCCTGTTGCGAGGGTAGGCCCTTTTAGGAAAAATTAATAGTAAAGTTTACGTTGAGGTCACTTATATAATACTAAATACAATTCATTACTTCTATATATTGAAAAAGAATTATATGTACTAAAAAAGCACCTTACACAAGTGCTCTTTTTAGGGAGGGTTATATAAATGAAAAAACTTTCACATAATTATTATATGCTTATACTTTTAAGTGGTGACAAGCTAAAAAAAGAAAAAGAGCAGTTAGGGTAGACTAACTGCTCAATACAGAAAAGAAAAGAGAAGAGAAGAAATACTGGGACAAATTAAATGAATTATGGCTTATCGCCTGTGTATAGTATGTGTTTATTATTTAGAAATATTCAGGTGAATCATAATGAAAAAGAGTAATCTTGACCAAGACTAATTCCAGGAATGAATAGTCAAGTAAATCGATTACTGTTGTTTCATTTTACTCCTTGGTGATATTTGCTACAGCTTATAGTTAACTTGTATTTACTACTACAAGTTAACTATGCTTTTTAGAAAGGATGTTCAGTTTTCTGTATTTTTGATTAATTTATTGCGAAATACGTACCTAGAGTGGTGTTTGTATTTAATTGTGTTACGATAGTTATATAGTAGCAAGTATTGAAAATGTATATAAATAGGGGGCTTGTTTCATGTATAACTTACAAGAAGATACATATGAACAATTAAAAGTAAAAAAGGGTGACTGTACCATGTTTTTAAAGAGTGGGGTTCCCATACGCGGGAAAATTCTTGCAACAGATAAATTTACGGTTCTTATGATGATTCAGGGTAAGCAACAACTGATTTACAAACAAGCGATTTCCACAATTATTAGGTAATTCTTATTCTTTTTTTCGGGGAAGAGAAACAAAAAAATAAAAAAAGAAGATTGAGATCAATCTTCTTTAAAAAAGGGATAGATGACAGAATACTACCCAACTCTTAAACAATTATAATTAAGTACACAAAGATATTCAATTCGTTTTGAACTTTCTCAATATGCATTACTTCATTATCAAATTATAATATTAGTAATTCTTTTTAGTATTATATATTTGTTCTTTCCTGTTGCAGCATCCTTGTTATAGGGATGCTCTTTTTTGTATTACAAATCCTAAGTAAAAAAGATAAGAACGGAGAGTAGGATCTTATCTTTTTCACAAGGAGAAAAAGCCAAAGACTTTCTTAATATTTATAATATTACATCCCTTACACGTTTTCTGTATAAAACCTACATTTACCATATATTTCTATATCGAAAAACAAATTATAATATATTTTATAATTTGTTCAAAAATTCAATGCTGTAACAGGAGCTACGAAAAATAAGATTAAGTGTTCTTTATTTTATATACTTGCCGATCAGTATGAAGAATCAAAATAGGGGGAAACTATTGAATACTTAACGATAATTTAGGGGGACACAAAATGGATCATAACACAAAAGTAAAACTTGGAGATTACGTTCAATTTTCATATCGTAAAAATCCTAATTTACAATTAACAGGATTTGTAGTGAATGTTCTGCAAAATACAATTGTTGTAGATATTACAGAAATAATGGATATTGAAGTAGATGATGTTAGGCAAGTTGTAAAGCATGGTCATTATAATAAAGTGATTCCTACGCAAATAAAAAATAACGTTTCATAAAAAGTACTCCTAAATAAATTTAGGAGTACTTTTTATAATAGAAATAATCTTCACTATAGTTTCATGTCCTTGTATAATCTACTGTAGAAAGACAAGAGTTAGAATAGTGGCTAACAGGATCAATATAATAATTATAATCTATTATATACTTATAATAGATAGATTCTAGAAAAATAATAATTTATAATACTATTATTTTATTCTTTCATTTGATCATACATGTCGCCTACAGATGATGAGTTAGGAGTTGCATATAAAGTTGGTGTACCAGAGCTTGAACGACGTGATGTTACAGCAAAAACGTGACCAAGATCTTCATCAACTATTGTTCTTAACCATGGCCCACCACTAGCACCCTCATTCATACGACATCTCATTGAAGCATCAGAATCTGAACGACTAGTTGGCCCCTCACAGTAGTAAGGGTACTCTCCATCGTATGGATTCTGGGCAGGCCATCCCCAGATACGGACATTGGGCTGGTTAGTACCATAACCAGTGGACAATCCATTTCCCCCAACTGTATTTATCGAATTACGTCCATCTTTAGGGAATACAGAAAAAAGCTTGATCGTAGTTAAAATTACGGTCATTCATCCATGAAACAAAAGTTTGAGCTTGTTTCCAAGTCCAAATTCCATAAGGAGTTGACCCATTATAATACGCTGGAACAAAAGCCATATTTGAGTGCCAATTACCACCATTCTCCTCATGGACACAGTGACCGGCTGTCATAACTAAATTTTTATAAGGACTATTAATAGCTGCAGCGGAACAAGAATAGTTCAAGCCTCCATTTGAATAAAACATCTTACCAGCAGTAGACGGAACATTAGCGTTTGCTATTTTAAAATTTATATTCGTTTCTTGTGGTAAAATTGGGTCAGAAATATTAGTAGGTTCTCCTAATGAAGGTGGAGTAGAATCGTTTTCATCGGTTTTGATTTCATCTGCTGGGATTGCGTTTTTCATCTTTTCCTTTGTCCAGTAACTAGCAGGATCCTGTGGATCTAATTTTTGAGAAGAAAACGGTATTTCTGGAGCTGTTATAGATTCAGTAAGAGAATTGTTGTTTGTTGAGGTTTCTTTTTCTTCACTTGATGTTGCAAATACAGGATTACTTCCTAAACACGCAATAATAATTATACTAAGCATAGTGCCAAATAAATTTATTTTCTTCATAAATACCTCCTTTTACATTTTTTTCTAGAATCGACTATTATCATATCATAATAAAGTGTCAAAAATAAAAATCCACTATAAAAAGAACGCATATTTTGGATACAAAGACTACTTTATGTTTTTAAAAGGAAGATTCATTTTTGAAAAATGTAAGTAGAATCTTAAAATATATGTGTAACAAATAAAAATATCATTAAACGAGGTATGGGAATCACTTCTAGGAGATATTCCAAAGGATTAGATTACACTTTTACTTAACACCTTGTATTTTGCTATATATGGTGGTATTTGGGTTAGGAGTAATGTGAAATATGAGGATTAAAAAGAGATACTTTGACGTAAGTAGGGATTCCAACACTTTATTAACTTTATGTAATAAAGAAGCTATTCATTATCAGTAATCTTTTGTAGGCAACCATAATTTGGTTACCCACAAAAAATTAAAATTCCTCTGGCACAAATGTTTTACAATCTGTTTCTTTACTATCTGATGCTTGTTTACCTGTATGACTAATTACATAAATAGCATCTGCATTGCATTTGTTTCCGGAATTCCAATATTTACAGTTATTTACCTCACAAAGAACATCTCTAGCCATTACATTACACCTCCTTTGCTAATTATTATTTACAGCATTAACCCAATTAATACTTTTGTGTATGATAGCTACCTATGTACTTGATTTGAAACTAAATGTTTTTTTGTTTGACAGCCTTGAAAAGGTCTATGGAAGAAGCTTAGTAATTATACAGTTCCTTCTTGTGATAAACCATTTTTTGTAATACTATATTTATAAATGATAATGATTATCAATGTCATGAGGGGTTTTATGAAAGTATTAATTTCTGGTGGTGGTATTGCGGGACTAACTTTAGCAAATTGTCTTTTATCTAATGGTTTTTCTCCAACTATTATTGAAAAGGCTCACTCATTTCGGTCGATTGGGTCCGTAATTAGCTTAAGAGGAGATGCGATATTTGTTCTTGATAAATTAGGATTATTAGAACAGGTAAAAAAACATGGAGTCACAGTAGAAATGAGACAATTTGTTGATAAAGAGGGACAAGAACTGCGCAAAATCGATTTTAGAAAATTTCATATACAACAGGATGGTTCAATAAGTATACACCGTTTTATATTGCATGAGATTCTTTATGAGTCTATACGAAATTCTATTGATGTGAATTTTAATACAACAATTCGTTCCTTCTCCTTATCAGCACGAAACTTGTTTAGCATCTCCATAATAATCCGTAAAGGGACACCTTTATCTTTTAACATCTTCCATAAATCCATTTCAGTAAATTTTGGACTTGTTTGTTCTATTTCTTTTTCTGATGATCGAATATCAAATTTTATAGCGACATCATTAGTATCTTTTTTTCCCTGTGAAGAAGGGGAATCTTGAGTATTTTTTAATGTATCCAAATTTGAATACATTGTAAATTGATTTCCCCTATGTGTATTTAAGCTAATTTCCATTCCTTACACCTGTTTTCTTTTATATTTATATGTATAAATATAATTGGTTAAAAGGGATTTTGTAAATACAATTTTATGGAACTAGTACTATCAAAATTCATTAAAATATAAACTTTTAATAGATATTCCTATAAGTATTTTAGTAATTGAATAAATTCCTTTTTAAACTCTGGACTTGCTAATTTTAATAGCTTAGGGCCTTCTCTAAAGTGTTTTACAAGGGCTTTATTGATTTTATATTAGAGTACTGCTTTTTGTCACCTGTAAGCAGGTCTACAATATCGTTTTTTAACGAAGTACTCACTTTCCCCCATAAATATACTGATTCTGCCTTGTGTTTATCAATAAATATTTTTACTTGATTAATAAAAGAATCATTTTTATGCTGAATAGCATCTTGTAACTGTGCAATTGTTATCACTTCTGCTTGAAGAGATTAATTCATGATGCAATAAATTATCTGAAAGAATATAATCTTAGTTTGAAAAAGATATTTAGATACAACCTAAAAAATGTAAAAATTCTATTATTAAGAGATTATTTAAAAATCTATGTAAACATATCACAAAGGTGATGCAAAAGCTGGGTGTAAGGTAGCACGCACAAGCGGTTGTAGAGTTACCTTGTATGGAAAAACTTGAATTTTAGATGTAAGGTATGGATATTTTCCATACCTTTTTAAATTTTACTAATTGTAAATGAAGTATAGAGTAACGGCCACTCATTTTAATGTATGTAATTTAAGAGGAATTTAAAACACCTTTAACACAATGGCTTATTTCATAGAAAGGGTTAGTACCCATACAAATAAAGGGCACCCTGAAAGGTGCCCTATGACTAATACTGAGGTGACTATGATATTGTATGTATCTTAGCAGATAAAGTGAATAAAAGGCGCACTTGTTGTTAAGGGTCCCTGAAAACAAGATGACTCTTGCTGGTAAAGAGTACATTATATTATATGTAAGTTTTTTGAGATACGAAACATGTAATAAAAGCTCAATTTAAAAAGGGCCTGTTGCGAGGGTAGGCTCTTTTAGGAAAAATTAATAGTAAAGTTTACGTTGAGGTCACTTATATAATACTAAATACAATTCATTACTTCTATATGTTGAATGTTGAAAAAGAATTATATGTACTAAAAAAGCACCTTACACAAGTGCTCTTTTTAGGGAGGGGCATATGAATGAAAAGCTTTCACATAATTATTATATGCTTATACTTTTAAGTGGTGACAAGCTAATAAAAAGGAAAAGAGCAGTTAGAGTAGACTAACTGCTCAATACAGAAAAGAGAAGAGAAGAAATACTGGGACAAGTTAAATGAGTTATGGCTTATCGCCTGTGTAAACACAAAATAATCATTGTTTGATTAATCAACATATGTTTATAATTATATAGTAAATGTTTGTTATGAGATTTGTTACCCAGTAAATGAATCATTCATAATGTGGAATTATACTTAGGAAAGCTTGGTGAACGTATCATGTCTAAAGTGGATAGAAGGATAGCAAAAAGTCAAAAAGCGATAAAAAAAGCAATTACTGAATTAATGTATATAAAGTCCTTTGATGACATTACTATACAAGATATTGCTGATACCGCAGATGTTAACCGGGGAACCATTTATCTTCATTATACGGATAAATATGATTTGTTAGATAAATTAATTGAAGAACATATTAATGAATTACATGGAATCGGGGAATCATCTTGTAAAATGGACTCTATAGATGAGACAGCAGGCTGGTTCACCTATTTTGAAAAAAATTATATATTTTTTTCAGCAATGCTATCTAGTAAAGGAGCCCCATTCTTTCGGAAACGGTTCCTTGCATTTGTGATTGAAGATATAAAGAATGGTCGGAAGATTAACACAATAGAGGGAAAAAATATAGCCTTAAATGAGGAGGCAGTTTATCATTTTGTTGGGGCAGGTTACGTACAAATTGTGGAATGGTGGTTTAAAAATGGGATGCCATATCCACCACATATTATGGAAAAGCAGCTCGATATATTGATAGATAGGAACTTATAGTGGAACCAATGAATCCCAATAATAACTTTTTTCTTAAATATAGCTTATAAAATATGAAGAATGAGACGTTTTATGCTGATTTTAATTACATTATTTAACTAAGTAAAACGTAAGAAATATATCCAAGAATCTGACTTAGAAGTTAATAATGGGTGCCAAAAGTCCTGACTACAAATGTATTTTGTAGTCAGGACTTTTTTTGAAATTATAAAAGAAGGTGGTGAAAATTCATGAATTGCAAAGTATTTATTTTAACATTAAAGACTGTCAAAATAGATCTTTTCGAAATTATTGGTAGATTTCAAATTGGTTATTCTTTTAGTAGATCTAGTTCCTATTAAAATAAAACTATTTATACACCAATCTATTTCTAAAGATTAGCAAGCACCATATCTGTTATGCCACCCTATTCGTTCCACAATAAATATGAATTAAAGTAATTCATATTTATTTGTAAAAGTATTAAAAATACACTACCTATTTTTTCTACTAATTCAATTTTCCTCAATCATAAATTAACTACTTTTCCTATGTGTATCTAAATAAAAATTAATTTAATTAACATTTTCGAGAAGTATGTTCAATATTGAACGAATCCTCATTAATTGCCTATTGAAAGAAAACATCTACGACGTATAATAATAGACAGTTGTTGTTTAACGAATGTTAATCTATAAAAACACACTTGTATTTAAAAGCATAGGTAATGCCCAAATCAGGATAATCGGCTTAAATTCTCACCTAATCTTTTATTTTAATTACCCACTTCTCGCATAGATAATTATGCTTATACACTTGTTTCTTTCTAATATTTTAGAAAATATAGTTTTAAACAAACGTTACTTCAACAACTTCATATAACAAAGGAGTGAATAAAAAATGGGAAACACTTTAAAAATCTATATGCTAGCTTTTCTCGGATTTTTAGCAGGTACCGCGGAATATGTTATTGCTGGTATACTCGACCAAGTTGCTGATTCAACTCATGTTTCCTTGGCTGCAGCAGGACAACTTATAACTATTTTCTCAATTGGATTTGCATTTGGAACTCCAATTTTTATGATGATTGCTGCGAAAATGGAGCGCCGTAAGTTATTAATACTTTCTCTTGTACTTATAATAATCGGAAGCGTGATGACGGTTGTACTACCTGGATTCAGCCTATTAATCATCTCCCGTATTGTACTGGCTATAGGTGCCGGAGTATTTGTCATTACTGCTATGACTGTTTCTTCAAATTTAGTTCCGCCTGAACGTCAGGGAGGAGCGATTGCTACGATTTTTGCAGGATTCAGTGCTTCTCTTATACTTGGCATACCAATTGGTCGTGTAATAGCAGCAGCATTTGACTGGAGACTTATTTTCTTAGGTATTGGTATCTTGAATCTATTAGGGATTTTTGCTGTTATAAAAAGTATTCCTGTTACGAAGGCAGAGGCACCAGTTCCCCTTCGTCAACAACTTGCATTATTGAAACAACCAAAAATTGCACTTGCTCTAGGAATTACTTTCTTTGCCTTTTCTGGCTATTCAATGGTGAATACGTATATGGCTCCATATCTGTCTTCAGTTATGGATTTGAGCGAAAATACGATAAGTGGTATTTTCTTAGCTCTAGGAATTGGTTGCTTAATTGGAACTAAATTAGGGGGAGGTATTGGAGATCGCATTGGGTATGCTCGTACAATTATTATCGCCATCGTAATACAGTTCTTGGCGCTTGTCGTACTTTCTACAATTTTCTCAATCTCTTCTGGAACAATTGTAGTAACAGTTGGGATTGCACTACTTATGATATGGACAATGGTATCTTGGGCATTCGGCACTGTACAGAATACTAGCCTTGCTACTATAGCTCCTGAGGCTGCTGGGATTATTCTCAGTCTGAATAGTTCTTTTGTACACATCGGTATTGCTGCGGGTGCAGGTTTAGGAGGAATAGTCCTAGAGGGACCTTCAGTTTTAGCGATCAGCTGGATTGGAACTATCCCTGCCGCAATTGCTATAGTCGTTGCATTTATCTCATTTAAACTTAATCGTTCACCTCAAAAATCAGTCTAAATCTTGATTTGAACCATAAAAAAATTGTACGAAATTCGATAAAAGGTATACGTAAAATAGTTACGTATACCTTTTATCAAGATAATAATTTTATTATAGAATGTTACACTCACATATAAATTGATTAGTCAAAAGACCGATTGGCTATATGGGTATAATACGCCCCTTAAGGTAAAGCAAACAATTGAGAGTAGAAAATCTTTTAACAGTATAGTGATGTATTCATACTGGATCACCTAGATTAATTATAAAATTAAAAATTAATTATAGTATTTAATGATTATTATATAAAGGTATAATGATTCGATATTTATAGCAATCGGTATTCTATTTCAAGATATTTCTATGATTTTTTCTAATGAAATTATAGAAATATCATGAAAAGGAGGGATGCTACTATGAAGAAAAATAAGATTTATATATTATTAGGGACGCTTCTGCTATTTTTCGGATTTTCACTAATTTCTAGTGTTGCAGAATCTATGGAATATCAAAGGAAGAGAAATTAACAGAATCACAAATTAATTTCATAGCCCCTAAGGTTACATAATTATACAGATACAAAAGCAACCACTCTTGCGCAGATAATGACACTAGATCCAAATAGAGCTGAGTCACTTACCATAGTCAGCAAAGGTATTAGACGGAACTGGACTCTAGATAGTTGGAGAAAGATAGGGGAAATGAGTGGAGAAAAATAAGAAGAAATTCAACAACAAGGCGATAGTAACTATGGAAACCTTATAGAAGGAGGAAAATTGATATGAGGAGACGTTTTTCATTATTTATGAGTATTTGTTTATTAATTCAAATGTTTTTTCCTGGATTAAGTGTGCTTGCTGCGTCAGCAGAAAAAATAAACCATACAATAAAAACAAATGAGACAGCAAATATGTGTTTAAGAGAACATGAAGGTAAATTGAAATTCCAGTGGCCTTTTAATAAGAAAAAAATAGATTTGGTAATAGTACAGGATGCTAGTGGTAGTTTTCGTGATTCTATAAGTGATGTAAAAAAAACATTACAACAGTCTGTGGGTCAATTGAATCCCGCAGTAGACCGTGTGATGGTAACCAGCTTTCAAGGTCAAAAAGGCTATAAAACAATAGATGGAAAAGTCCTTTATGATTATGGGACTAATGTGAAAACTACTTTACAAACTGGATTGAATGAGGGTCTGGCATCAGCGAAAAAGGGAATTGATAATATCAAGCTTGATGGTGCTACTCCAAGTGCTAGTGGCCTTCAATTTGCACTTCAACAGTATGAAAAAGCTAAAGGTGCTTATGATCCTGATCGTCAAACGGTGTTTTTATTTGTTACTGATGGGGTTCCGAATGCTCGATTAGATGGCTATGTTTATAAAAAATCTAATCAAATAAGTGATCCTACAGTAGGTAACAGAACATCTGTAGAATACCAGCAGGATTATAAAGGAGCAATGGATGAAGTTACGAATATTGCAAACCAAATTAAAGATAAAGGATACAAATTAGTTACTGCCTTTTGGGAAAACAAAAAATATTTATCAACTCCAGAAAACTACTATGATAAGTATGATAAGGAAGTTGGCCCATATTCAAGAAACGCACTTCAAAAGATGGCGACAAAACCTGAGTGGTTTGTTTTATCGAATGATATTAATGAATTTACAAAAAACTTAGTCGATACACTATCAATGACTAATAAAAATGAAAAAGATAGAATGGTTCTAGATTTCTACAATGATTTAGAAATTGAGGATATTCGCGTTAAAGGTCCAAACGGATTTAGCACTAAACCAGTTTTGAAAAACAATCAATTGGTGTGGGATTTAGAGGGACAACCAGAGGGGGAATATAACCTTTATTATAAGGTTATAGAAACAAAGCCGAATGCAAATAGTTTTGATATTGCTGGAGGATTGATCACTTCTTATGATGCGAAATTTGAAATCCCAATTACACATACCCCATCTAATCCTAATGCAATAAAATGTATACCAGGTAAAATTGGAGCTGCGAAATTAGCGGATAAAAAAGTAGTACAACCAGGAGAGAAAGTAACGTATACAATCGTTGCGAGAAATGTAGTTGATAAGACTACA
>NZ_JAKUHE010000035.1:0-16066 GCF_022664315.1 Bacillus cereus group sp. BfR-BA-01309 | reverse complement strand
GACAGGAAAAAGGTGAGATTCCTTTTCGGTAGTTGGCATTTGACTTGGTTCGCCAACAATTTATAGATTTTTATAAGAATTTTAAACCAGGTTCATATATGTTAAAAGACACGATCATTAGAACATTCCATAAAGAGGATTTAGAACAAGTTTTGCAGTTGTTCTATGAAACAGTTCATACAATTAATGCAAAAGATTATAACGTATTACAGCTACAGGCATGGGCACCAGAGCGACTAGATAGAGAAAGCTGGTTACAGTCTTTAGAGAAGAATATTAGTTATGTAGCGGATCATACCGGTGTAATAGTGGGATTTGGGGATTATAATGATGAGCATTACGTAGATCGTCTATTTACGCATAAAGATTATCAAGGGAAAAGGATAGCGTCATACATACTACAGGAGTTAGAAAAAGAAGCAGTGAACTTGGGACATAAGGAGATATATACAGAAGCGAGTATTACAGCAAAACCTTTCTTTGGAAGTAACGGTTTTATTTGCATAAAGGAACAAAAGAAACAGCATAATGGTCAGATTTTTACTAATTATGTAATGAAAAAAATAGCCCTCTCATAAACGAGAAGGCTATTTCTTCATTATTTTACAGCTTCTTTAAGTTCTTTACCAGCTTTGAAAGCAGGTACTTTAGAAGCTGCGATTTGCATTTCTTCACCAGTTTGTGGGTTACGGCCTGTACGAGCAGCTCTTTCGCGAACTTCGAATGTACCGAATCCGATAAGTTGTACTTTTTCACCAGCAGCTAAAGTGTTAGTGATTGATTCTACTACAGTTTGTAAAACTACAGTAGCTTCTTTTTGAGAAATCTCAGCATTTTGTGCTACGTTTTTGATTAATTCTGTTTTGTTCATGTTTTTCACCTCATATGTAAATAATGCTATTTAAGTTGTTATTATAACGTATAAAACATTCGAGAACAAGTGTACGCACATATATTCGTAAAAAAAATGAAATTTGTAATATTTTTTAGAGCTACTGTATAGACAGTTCATTTAAGCAGATACAGATTTTTTCTTTAATTCGGTTTGCTCTTTATTGGAAGGTAATTTCTTATTATAAGATATGAAATAAGGTAATGCCACAAATAACATACCTCCTACTAAGTTTCCAAAGAAAACAAAAATGAAGTTTGGAAAATATTCAATCCAAGTTAACTGTCCAGCAAAAATTGCAGCTGGGATAACAAACATATTGGCTACAACGTGTTGAAATCCAATCGCAACAAAAGTCATAACTGGGAACCAGATGCCGATAATCTTTCCGATAAATTCTTTACTTCCTATACTGAGCCAAACGGCTAAACAAACGAGCCAATTACATCCAATTGCAGAAATGAAGGCTTGTAGTGGTGTATCTTGTAGTTTAGCTTGCGCAATAGAAACTGTTTTCGCTAAAAAAGCGCCCTCTGTTAATCCAACGATATGACCGAAAAAATAAGCTACGAATACAGCACCTATGAAGTTGCTAAACGTAACAATAATTAAATTTCGTATGAAATGAAATAAAGTAATTTTCTTTTGAAGCCAAGCCATAGAAACTGTCATCATGTTACCAGTTACTAGTTCACCGCCTGCAAGAATAACGAGTATAAGACCGATAGGGAATACAGCAGCGCCTAGAAAACTAGTAAATGATCCCCAAGACTTTGGCATTGTTCCAATAACATGAATATCGAGTAAATACCCTAATGCTATGAAAGCACCGCCAAAAAAACCGAGAATTAGCATAGGGAGTAATGATAAATGAGCTTTTTTTCTTCCGGAATTCGCAGCAAGTTCCGGAATTTCCTCTGGTGTAAATACAGACATGAATAATCTCTCCTCAATAAAATGTTAGAATGAATAGAAGGAACATTTTTAAGAATCTATGTATTATAAAAATATGTTATGACTTCTGTATAAGTTTGTCAAAGTGAATGGGGTAGAATTGGATATAACTAACATTGTTCATGTTGTCACATTAATGTAACAATAAGGCTGTAAAGTACTTCTAGAGGTGAGAACATGAATCCGCATCATGTAAAAAAAGAACAAAAAAAATCAATCATAAAAATATTTATAATCAGTTTTATAAGTATAGTAATGATTTCAGTAAGTTTGTATTTCTATGCGACAGAAATAGAACGAAAACTAGTAACAGTTACGTGGAATGAAATAGAAGCATCTACAATTCCTAAAGAGTTTAATAATAAAAAGATATTGCAATTCTCAGATGTACATTTAGGGCCAGAATTTACACTGAAACAACTAGAAAATTTGGTGGAGAAGATGAATGCGTTACATCCAGATATAGTAGTTTTTACAGGGGATTTAATAGATAAGTTTGGATCGTATAAGGAGGAAAGAGAAGAAGCAAAAGGTATATTACAAAAAATACATGCACCCTTAGGGAAATATGCAGTGTTTGGGAATCATGATAGAGGCGGGGGAGGTAGTTTATTTTATAAAAAGTATATGGAGGAAGCTGGTTTCTCTGTGTTAGTAAATGAAATGCAAAAAATTAAAGTAGAAAACGGAAAATATATTACAATATCAGGTTTGGATGATTTCTTATTAGGAAAGCCGCAAATAGATTCGACTTTAAAACATGTGAGACAACAAGATTTCAATATGCTCTTAGTACATGAGCCGGATGTTGTAGACAAAGTAGCTCGTTACCCAGTTGATTTTCAAATGTCAGGCCATAGTCACGGAGGACAAGTTCAAATTCCTTTTATAGGTCCATTAATTACTACAAAATTAGCTGAGAGCTATGTGGAAGGTATGTATGAATTAGAAGGAAAGAATAAGCCGTTACATTTATATGTAAATCGTGGTATTGGGACAACCCGAATGCCTGTTAGATTTTGGAGTGTACCTGAACTTTCAGTATTTGTGTTAAAGAAAAATAGCAACTGACTATTCTAGAGTAGTAGGACTTTCAGAGAAAGTTCTCTTTTTTTATTAGTTAAACATGAAATATTATGTGAGTTTTATTTAAAGTGTTAAAATGGAAAAGAATCTTTTCATCATGTAGAAGTGAAAAAGTAATTTACATAAATAAAAAACCAACAATAGATCATATAAAACCTATTGTTGGTTTTTTTGTTATTTTTGCAAGGGAATCGCATCAAAATATGTTCTATAGTTATTAGAGAATTCAAAGTTGTTTTTTGCATCCCAATTAATAGACCAGGACATTAGGCCGCGGAATGCAGGATAGCCACTCTGATTTGAAAGTTTATACTTTCCTCCGAAAGGAATTCCTTTAATGATATAATCTAAAGCTTTTTTCATTTCAGTTGGAGAAATATATCCGCCACTTGGAGCGGCAGCTGGTGCTGCAGGAAGTCCAATCATGACTTGATCCGAACGAAGAGCTGGGAAAATGTTATTTGCATTACCACCTACAGGAAAACCATGTAAGAGCATATCTGCCATAGCGACTTCGTAGTCTGCAGTACCTTGATTGTAGTTATTACCATCCATTCCAATCCCACTACCAGCGTTGTAGTGTTGAACGTGAATGTATGTTAGTTTGTCTTTCACTCCGTAAATAATCGGTAAATATGCACCCCAGATGCTTCCATATGCGCTATAACCGCCTTGAACATAAGCTGTTTCAGGAGCCATGCTTAATAGAAAATTTGTACCATAATGATCTGAGACTGTCCGAATAGCTGAAATAAGATTTACGATTTGAGGAGTCGTTGGGTTTTTGAAATTAGTGTCATTTCCGTTTAAGTAAATTCCTGATTCAAGGTCAATATCTATTCCATCAAAACCGTATTTATCAATTAGAGATTGTATGGAATTAATAAAGCGTTGCTTAGCGGCATTATCAGGAAGTAAAACGACCCCATTTTGTCCACCTATTGAAAGAACTACTTTCTTTCCTTTACTTTTTAAATAAGCAATATCTGATTTGAATTCTGTATCCGTACCATACACAGGAGAAAATTCAACAGTGGAACGATCACCACCAGTTTCACCGAAAGATACATTGATTACATCCCATTTTGGTGAAACGTCTCTTAATTTAATAATGCCAGTACCATTATCGAAGTTATGCCAGTATCCAACGAGTAATTTTGATCCTAAATTGTTTGCTGCTTGTGCTTGAAAGGGAGCTAGCGGTAGCAGTAAGAAAATTACTAAAGTACAACAAATGAATTTGAACTTGTTTAACATATCAACACTCCTATACAAAAAGTTGTCTAGATGTATAATCTTGTTTATTTAATATTATCTGAAAATTCACCCTTTTGTAAGGTGACTATAATTTTCTCAACAATTGTGTATGGGAAATTATTAAACCTAATGAAATAATTTCTGAAGGAGGTCGAATTACGATTGTTAAATTCAGAATATTTTGATATATTTTAAAGTATAGGACAAGATTTTTCGCATAATACTCTTACATAAATTTCAAAATTAAGTTTGGAAGGGGATGTAAAAGAGTTGGATAAAAATCTTAAGAAAGACCTCAAAATACGCCACATTACAATGATTTCCATTGGCGGCGTAATAGGAGCTGGTTTGTTTGTTGGAAGTGGTGCGGTTGTGCATTCAGCGGGTCCAGGTTCTATCGTTTCATATGCATTAGCAGGACTTCTAGTTATTTTCGTTATGAGAATGCTAGGAGAAATGGCAGCTATTAATCCGACAAGTGGTTCATTTGCAACATATGCTAGAGAGGCAATTGGTCCATGGGCAGGTTATACAATTGGGTGGCTATATTGGTTTTTCTGGGTAATTGTTATTGCAATAGAAGCTACAGCAGGTGCTGGTATTATTCAATACTGGATTCCAGAAATCCCGCTCTGGTTATTAAGCTTAATATTAACGATTTTATTAACATTGACGAATGTTTTCTCGGTGAAATCATTTGGAGAATTTGAATATTGGTTTTCATTTATTAAAGTAATAAGTATTGTTTTGTTCCTTTGTCTTGGACTAGCTGTTATTTTAGGATTTGTACCAGGAACAGAAGCACCTGGCACTTCGAATTTAGTAGGTCAAGGAGGATTTATGCCAAATGGTATAAGTTCGGTGTTACTTGGAATCACCGTCGTTATATTTTCATTTATGGGATCTGAGATTGTTGCAGTGGCCGCTGGAGAGTCTGCCGAACCTGTAAAAGCCGTAAAAACAGCAACAAATAGTGTAATTTGGCGTATTCTCGTATTTTTCATTGGTTCGATCGCTGTAGTTGTTACACTCCTTCCGTGGAACTCGGCGAACATATTAAAAAGCCCGTTTGTGGCGGTACTGGAACATATAGGTATACCAGCGGCAGCACAAATTATGAATTTTATCGTTTTAACAGCTGTACTTTCTTGTTTAAATTCGGGTTTATATACGAACTCAAGAATGCTTTTTTCAATGGCAGAAAGAGGAGATGCGCCAAAGGCATTTTTGAAATTGAATAGTAGTGGTGTTCCAGTTCGGGCGGTTTTATTTGGAACTTTCTTTGCTTACGTTGGAGTTGTTTTTAGTTACATATCTCCAGATAAAGTATTTTTATTTTTAGTGAATGCATCTGGTGGGATTGCGTTACTCGTTTATCTCGTTATAGCAGTTTCACATTTCAAGATACGTAAAAAAATGGGGAAAGCGGAACAACAAAATTTGAAAGTGAAAATGTGGCTTTTTCCATATGTAACATATGTTACAATTGCTGCGATTATAGCAGTTTTAGTTGCAATGCTCGTAATTGAATCTTTACGTTCACAGGCACTATTAACGATGCTTGTTACTGTTCTTATCATAATTTCTTATTTTATTTTCAATAGAAATAAAAATAGTACAGTGTTGAATCCTAAAAGTAAAAATGAGGAATCTGTTCGATTCTAATTTCTTGTTTTAGAAGAGAGTTACACCCAATCATTGCTATAAAAGAATCATATATAATCATAGAAACAAGTAATTACTATTGTCATAGTGAATATAAACTTTTTTCTTGACTTTTTATACGAAGGCGAGCAAAATGGTAAAAAAGGAAGGGGGGGGATGACAATGGAAGAGTACGTATTAGAGCTATATAATCTGTTATATACGACAGAATGGCAAGATATTGTTTCGTTTCTAGGAATAATGTTTTGTATGAAAATCGTAATTGTATATATGGAAGAGCAAGGTATGTTCTATTCCTTCTCATCCCCGTTCGATGTGCAGCGCGAGCCGTTGCCAAACTATGCCAAGGTAAATTACGAACAAATTCCTTTTGTTATATTCTTTATGATTCGATTTATAACAGCAATTGTAAAGAAAAAGGAAAGTGACGATGAAGAGTGCCATTCAACTTGTAAAATAGCGACTGCTTTTTAAGCTAAATACAAGGAGGAGATTTATATGTGGTTTCGATTTCTTATGATTGGTTTCTTTTCATTAACAGCAATTTCTTTAATGGGATATCAAGTGTCTGAAATTTTTCAAGCATATAGCAATACGTTTTTCAACAAAAACTAATTACATTGCTATTTAAATAATAAAGCGATAAAATCCTTCTTAAGAAGTTTTATTAAGAAGGATTTTTTTCTTTGCTCTGTCTTACTGTGTCAAACTATTGTCACATTTACACTGTGAATAATATGTTAAAATAGTGAGGTTACGTATACATATTTGAAGGAAGAGGAGTGACCATTTTGGTGGATCAATCAACTAATCAGAAAAGCTATGCTCCTATTGTGATAACGCTTTCTGTAATTGTAAATGCGATTATTTTATTTTTGTTCTTTGGACCTGTTGGCTATGAAGGAGAAGTACATTTTGATGTAACAATTTTACCAATGTTAAATGCAATTTTTAATAGCTTTACATTCGTATTCTTATTAGCAGCTTTATACTCGATTATTAAGAAGAATGTGAAAATGCACCGCGGTTTCATCCTGGCAGCATTTACAACGACGTTGCTATTTTGTGTTTCTTATTTATCGTATCATTACTTGGCGCCGGCAACACATTTTGGTGGGGAAGGATTCATTAAATATGTGTACTTCATTATTTTAATTACACATATTATCCTGGCAGCAATTATTGTACCACTTGCATTGTTTGCACTTGTATTTGGTTTTACAAATCAATTAACACGTCATCGTAAAATTGTACGTTGGACGATGCCGATTTGGTTATATGTAAGTTTATCTGGTGTTATTGTTTACTTAATGATCTCACCTTATTACCAATAAAAAATCTCAGCCTGTAGGCTGGGATTTTTTTGTTAGGCAAATATTTTTGTGAAATGAAAAAAATATGGTATACAAAAGTATAGTTGCTTTTCATATAGAAGGGATGGTAAAGGGATATGCAAAATTTTGTATTTCGTAATCCGACGAAACTTATTTTTGGTAAAGGTCAATTAGAACAGTTAAAAACTGAAATTCCACAGTTCGGTAAAAAAGTTCTTCTCGTATACGGGGGAGGCAGTATTAAAAGAAACGGTATTTATAATAATGTACTTTCTATTTTAAAAGATATAAATGCAGAAGTATTTGAATTGACAGGCGTTGAACCGAATCCACGTGTATCAACTGTAAAGAAAGGGATTCAAATTTGTAAAGATAATGGCGTCGAATTCATATTAGCAGTTGGCGGAGGCAGTGTAATCGACTGTACGAAAGCAATTGCTGCTGGTAGCAAATATGATGGAGATGTATGGGATATTGTAACGAAAAAAGTATTTACTAGTGAGGCGTTACCATTTGGTACGGTGCTTACTCTTGCAGCAACAGGATCTGAAATGAATGCGGGTTCTGTCATTACAAACTGGGAAACGAATGAAAAATATGGCTGGGGTAGCCCAGTTACTTTCCCGCAGTTTTCGATTTTGGATCCAGTTCATACTGCGTCTGTACCGAGGGATCAAACAATTTACGGTATGGTAGATATTATGTCACACGTATTAGAGCAATATTTCCACCACGGAACAAATACAGAACTACAAGATCGTTATTGTGAATCTGTATTAAAAACAGTAATTGAAACCGCTCCTAAGCTTTTAAGTGATTTAGAAAATTATGAGCATAGAGAAACCATTTTATATTGTGGTACTATGGCATTAAACGGCATTTTAGCGATGGGAGTAAAAGGAGACTGGGCAACTCACAATATTGAGCACGCAGTTTCTGCGGTTCATGATATACCACACGGGGGTGGCCTTGCGATTTTATTCCCGAACTGGATGAAGCATGTCGTAGATGAAAATGTAAGTCGTTTTAAACAGTTCGCTATTCGTGTATTTGATGTAGAAACAGATGGGAAAACTGATCTAGAAATTGCGTTAGAAGGAATTGAGGCGTTACGTCAATTTTGGACTTCAATTGAGGCGCCGGTAACATTAGCTGATTACGCTATTGGGGAAAATGAAATTGATTTAATGGCGGATAAAGCGATGGCTTATGGCGAATTTGGTAACTTTAAAAAATTAAATAAAGACGATGTTTTAAGCATATATAAAGCTTCTTTATAAGTGAATCGAGCAAAGAAACTCATTTGATTGTTATATCAAATGGGTTTCTTTTTTGTGGTTTATAACCGTTTGTGATTGATTTTGGTTATTTATGAATGCTTATGGTTGATTTTTGTGATCGTTTTCATTATACTGTAATCAAAGAAGAGGTGAATGAAATGTTAACTCCTGAACGTCATCAAATGATATTGCAACTTGTAAAAGAGCTGAAGGTTGTTAAATTACAACAATTAGTGGAAAGAACAGAAAGCTCTGAATCAACAATTCGTCGTGATTTAGCGCAATTGGAAAAACAAAGGTTATTAAAAAGAGTTCACGGTGGTGCGGCTGTTTTAACAGGAAAAGGACAGGAGCCGACGATGGTTGAAAAATCATCCAAAAACATTCAAATGAAACAACAAATTGCGAAGCATGCGGCTAGTATTGTTGAACAAGGTGATTGTATTTATTTAGATGCAGGAAGTACGACATTTGAAATGATTCCATTTTTAATAAATAAAGACGTTACTGTCGTTACAAATGGACTTATGCATATTGAAGCTTTAGTTGAAAATAATATTCGTGCATATTTACTAGGCGGAATGATGAAAAGTAGGACGAAGGCTTTAATTGGTGCTATGGCACAGGAAAGTATGCAAAAGTATCGTTTTGATAAATGTTTTTTAGGTGCGAATGGTGTGCATGAACAACTTGGTTTTACAACACCCGATCCAGAAGAGGCGCTTTTAAAACAAATGGCATTAACATTAGCGAACGAAGGATATTTCTTAATTGATGAAAGTAAGTTTTCAGAAGTTGCGTTTGCGAAAATTGCCAATGTTGAAGAGGCAAATATTATTACAAACCATTTAGAAATTGATTTAGAAAAATATAAAAGACAAACCAATGTAATTGAGGCTGATAAACAATGATCTATACAGTTACTTTAAATCCATCTATTGATTATGTAGTACAAGTTAATTCCTTCGATTTAGGCGCAGTAAATCGAGCAGAGAAAGATATGAAATTTCCTGGAGGAAAAGGGATTAACGTTTCTCGCGTTCTTCATCGTTTAGGTGTTGAAAATGTAGCACTTGGATTTACTGGCGGATTTACCGGTCAATTTATTAAAGATGTATTACAGGCGGAAGGTGTAACAACAAACTTCGTCCAAGTAGACGGAGATTCCCGAATTAATGTGAAAATAAAAGGACAAGAAGAAACGGAATTAAATGGGCAAGGTCCTAATGTAACAAAAGAGCAATTTGAACAATTAATGAAACAGATTGAAAGTATGAAGCAGGGAGATTGTGTTGTGCTGGCTGGAAGTGTACCAGCGTCTATTTCAACTACTTTTTATGAATCAATCGCAGCGCTCGGAGCTGAAAAAGGTATTCGTGTAGTAGTAGATGCAAGTGGTAGTGCACTGCAGCATGTAATTAAAAATAAACCATTTTTAATAAAGCCTAATCATCATGAACTTGGTGAGTTATTCGGTGTAGAGATTTCCACAGTAGAAGATATTTTACCGTATGGAAGAAAATTAATTGAACAAGGTGTAGAGCATGTGATTGTATCAATGGCTGGAGAGGGAGCTTTACTATTTACGGCAGAAGGTATATATGAAGCAACTGTTCCAAAAGGTGTTGTAATTAATTCGGTTGGGGCTGGAGATTCTCTCGTTGCAGGATTTGTAGGGAAATATGAACAGACGAAAGATATTGAAAAGGCATTTCAATATGGCGTTGCAACAGGGAGTGCAACAGCATTTTCAGCTGATTTATGTGAAAAAGAAAAAGTAGAAGAATTATTGTCGCAAGTAATTGTAACTAAGCGATAGGGGGAAGCAACATATGAAAATTACAGAACTATTAAAAAGGGATACAGTTATTATGAATTTGACAGCTTCAAATAAAGAAGCTGTCATAGATGAATTAGTTGAGAAATTAGACGGTGCAAATCGTTTAAATAGTAAAGCGGAATTTAAAGAAGCTATTTTAAAGAGAGAGTCACAAAGTACGACTGGAATAGGGGAAGGGATTGCAATCCCTCATGCGAAAACAAAAGCTGTTAAGCAACCAGCGATTTGTTTTGGTAGAAGTGTAAGCGGTATCAACTATGAATCGCTTGATGGACAGCCAGCGCATTTATTCTTTATGATTGCTGCGAGTGAAGGGGCGAATAATACTCATTTAGAAACGTTATCCCGCTTATCTACATTATTAATGGATGAAGGATTTCGTAAGCAATTATTAGAAGCAAAGGATGAAGAGGAACTTCTTCGTTTATTTGATGAAAAAGAGAATGAAAAAGAAGAAGAGGTTGAAGTTGCAAAACCAGAAGGAAATGAACCATACGTATTAGCGGTTACGGCTTGCCCAACTGGAATCGCTCACACGTATATGGCAGCGGATAGCTTGAAAGCAAAAGCAGCAGAGCTAGGTATAGCAATTAAAGTTGAAACGAATGGATCAACAGGTATAAAAAACAGTTTAACGAAAGAGGACATTGAACGCGCAACGGCAATAATTGTTGCAGCAGATAAACAAGTAGAAATGAACCGCTTTGCTGGGAAACATGTCATCCAGGTGCCAGTCGCTGATGGGATTAGAAAAACGGAAGTGCTTCTTAACCGAGCTGTAAAACAAGATGCGTCAATTTTTAAAGGGATAAAGGAAGATGGGAAGACAGAGAGCGCAGAGAAAGAAAAAGGGTTAGGCATTTATAAGCACTTAATGAGCGGTGTAAGTAATATGCTTCCATTCGTTGTTGGTGGCGGAATTTTAATCGCATTAGCATTTATGTTTGGTGGAATTAAGGCGGAAGGTCCTATTGCTGAAATGTTAATGACTATTGGTGGTGGAGAAAAAGGAGCCTTTTTATTCCTTGTACCAATTTTAGCTGGATTTATTGCAAGTTCTATTGCTGATCGACCTGGTTTTATGCCTGGTGTTGTAGGTGGATTTTTAGCAGCACAAGCAAATGCTGGCTTTTTAGGTGGATTAATTGCTGGTTTCTTAGCTGGATATGTTGTTGTTGGTTTGAAAAAGTTATTTTCTAGTTTACCATCGCAGTTAGAAGGTATTAAACCAGTCTTGATTTATCCGGTATTAGGGTTATTAATTACAGGTGTTATCATGTTAAAAGTGGTTAATCCACCTGTAGTTGCGTTAAATGAAATGTTAACGAGTTGGTTAAATAGTTTAGGTGGTACAAATGCTATACTATTAGGTTTAATTTTAGGTGGTATGATGGCAATTGATATGGGGGGACCAATTAATAAAGCAGCATTTACATTTGGTATCGCTGCAATCTCAGCAGGGAACTTTGGTGTTCACTCAGCAGTTATGGCTGGTGGTATGGTACCGCCGTTAGCGATTGCATTCGCAACTACCGTCTTTAAATCAAAGTTCACTGAAGCAGAACGTAAATCTGGTTTAACAAATTATATTATGGGGGCGTCGTTTATTACAGAAGGTGCGATTCCATTTGCAGCTGCAGATCCGGTTCGAGTAATAGTAAGTTGTGTTGTTGGTTCAAGTATTGCGGGTGCATTATCTATGCTATTCCAAATTACATTACCAGCGCCACATGGTGGATTGTTTGTTATCGCATTAGTAAATAAACCGGTGTTATATATTTTCTCGATATTGATAGGGACAGTTGTTTCAGCTCTTATGATGGGGATTTGGAAAAAGAAAGTTAAATAACACATGAAAAAGGAGGAGCTTTTATTAGCTGCTCCTTTTTATTACAAAAAAGAAGGTTAATAATTGGAGAATGATGGATTTTGGTAAAAGATGTAATGAAATATGAATTTTTTGTAACAAAAAAGTAATACTGTAATTTTTTCTGGAAAAAAATTCTGGTGCTTGTACGTGGAAAATATATGAAAACTATTGGGAATTCTATTGGAAAGAGAATTCATTAATATGGAAATTTATGTTACAACTCATTAATCGCATATTACGAATGGTTTGTAATTGTGTGATTTCTAAAAATCTCAAAAATCTGTTGCTATAATGAAAATACGAAAACAAAGCAAATGGAGGCTATTCATGAAAAAATTATTAGGTATAGCAACAGCAGCAGTTTTTGGTCTTGGGATTTTTGCGGGTTCTGCGAAAGCAGAAACGATTGTAACAACAGACGTATTAAATGTTAGAGAAAACCCAAATGTAGAATCAAAGCTTGTAGGTAAAATGTTGAGTGGAAATACATTAGATGTGGTAAATACAGAAAATGGATGGACAAAAATTAAATTAAATGGTCAAGAAGCGTTTGTGAGTGCTGAGTTTACAAAAAGTACATATTATGTAACAGCGGGCGTGTTAAATGTTCGTGCTGGAGCGAGTACGGACTCTGAAATTCTTGGTAAACTTAATAAAAATGATGTAATTGAAACGACAAATCAAGTTCAAAATGAATGGTTACAATTTGACTATAATGGAAAAACAGGATATGTTCACGTGCCATTTTTAACAGGGACGGTACCTGTGATTGAAAAGAAAGAAGTTGTCACGCAAGAAGAAGCACCGGAAAAAATAAATACGCCGGTTAAAAATAATAAAGCAGTTAAGAGTAAAGAGTCTGTTAAGAATGTAGAATCAAGTAAACCTGTGGCAAAAGAGAAGACAACTGCGAAACCAGTTGCGAAATCTGCTGAAACAAGTGCGCCTGCTGGTGGACGTGAAATAACAGTAGAAGCGACAGCGTATACAGCGCACCCAAGTGAGAATGGTACGTATGGTGGTCGTGTATTAACTGCAATGGGGCATGATTTAACAGCAAATCCAAATATGAAAGTCATTGCTGTTGATCCTAAAGTGATTCCACTTGGATCAAAAGTATGGGTAGAAGGATATGGAGAAGCAATTGCTGGAGATACAGGTGGCGCGATTAAAGGAAATCGTATTGATGTTTTAGTTGGTTCAGATGGTAGTGCTGATAACTGGGGGCGCAAATCTGTAAAAGTGAAAGTTATAGAGTAGTATATATGTATGAATATGAAAGGCGGTTGCTTGAAATTGTATAAGCAACCGCCTTTTGTGGATTATTGAAAAGGATAAATCGTTTTACCTGTAATAATTTTATATGCACTGCAAAATTGATTTTGAATATATTCTGTATTTTCATTTTCAGGATGTAATGTTGTTTCTTGGAGAGTAGAATGAAAAGAACGTAGCAAACAATTTAAGGCGAAGTATAATTCTTCTTGTGAGCAATTTTGTTCTTTTGTAGCAGTAGCTAAGATGAGGTCTTTTGTTAAAGATGAAAAATTAATGGTGGATTGTTTCATAGTCAACTCATCCTCTCGAAGGTATTTTTTATCATGTATATGCGGAATTGGACAAACTATGTTCTTTTTTATTTATCCCGCTTTAATGGGCAGTAAGACCCCCACCTCAAAATGCAGCGAAAGCAAAGAAGTTAGGTGGGGGATCAACTGCCCATAAAAGTCCGATTGGTTCAACTAATAATCAGTGGGGGATGAAGAAAACCCCCGCTGATTAAAGTTTCACTTTATAATTTCATGTACCGGAATGAAAGAACTTGCAATCATGCCGTTAAAATTGGTAAGATTGGATATAATCAATAGATGGAGTACATCACATAAAGAGAGTTGAATGATATGGGAGAAGTGCAACGTGAAAAAGTTGCTGTCATCATTGGACCAACTGCTGTTGGGAAGACGAAGTTAAGTATTGATCTTGCTAAAGCGTTGAATGGTGAAATTATAAGTGGAGATTCCATGCAGATTTATCGTACGATGGATATTGGAACTGCAAAGGTGACGAAAGAAGAGATGGACGGCATTCCACATTATATGGTTGATATAAAAAATCCGGAAGAATCATTTTCTGTTGCTGAATTTCAAGAACGTGTTCGTAAGCATATTCGAGAGATTACAGAGCGTGGTAAATTGCCAATTATCGTTGGTGGAACTGGCCTGTATATACAATCTGTTTTATTCGATTATCAATTTACGGATGATGCTGGTGATACTATATACCGAGCGCAAATGGAACAGTTAGCATTAGAACGTGGTGTGGAATATGTACATAAAAAGTTACAAGAAGTAGACCCAGAAAGCGCTGAGCGTATTCATGAAAATAATGTACGCCGTGTCATTAGAGCGTTAGAAATTTTCCACACGACGGGTGAAAAAATGAGTGATCAACTTGAAAAACAAGAAAACGAGCTATTATACGATGTTTCCTTGATTGGCTTGACAATGGATCGAGAAATGCTATACGATCGCATTAACTTGCGAGTTGATATAATGATGGACCAAGGTTTATTAAAAGAAGTAGAAGGATTGTATAATAGCGGGATACGAGATTGTCAATCTATTCAAGCGATTGGGTATAAAGAGATATATGATTATTTTGAGGATCGTGTCTCTTTAGAAGAAGCGGTATCACAATTAAAGACGAATTCACGTCGTTATGCAAAGCGTCAATTAACATGGTTCCGTAATAAGATGGATGTCACATGGTTTGATGTTACAGACGGTGAAAAAACGTCAGAAATTTTACGATACATAGAAGGAAAGTTACAACTAAAGTCGAATAATAGTAAGTAGAGAAAAAGAGGAGGATTCGACATGAAGCAATCAATCAATATTCAAGATCAGTTTTTAAATCAACTCCGTAAAGAGAACACGTTTGTTACGCTGTACTTATTAAATGGTTTCCAGCTTCGTGGATTAATTAAAGGATTTGATAATTTTACAGTCCTACTGGAAACAGAAGGTAAGCAACAGCTTATTTATAAACATGCAATTTCTACATTTGTACCACAAAAAAATGTTTCAATTGAATTAGAGTAGTAATGAATTATTGTACATAACAAAAAAAGAGCGAGTTTCTCGCTCTTTTTTTATTTGTCATAAACAATAAATAGTGAAATTTAAGCAATTCTAAATACAGTAAGTCGGATGTTAGTGTTTCCTGTTGCAGGGATCGTAATCTCGTTAAGAGTAGATTGGACAGAAATGTTTGCGCCAGCTCTTAACGTTTCGATTGTAGTAAATGAAAGTGAGTCGCCTATTAAATTTGAAGAGAAGTTATCAGTTGCGACTGCTCCATTAATTGAAATGCCTACTCCAAGAGGAGCACATCCTGGTGCAGTTGTAGAAATAGATACGCTAATTACATAAATACCACCGTTGATAACTGTAACTGTATCTGTGCCATTAAAGATAATATTGTTTACGTTAATTGCAGTACTGAAAATAAAGTTATTAAATTGTAGTACTGTTTGTTGAATGTTGTTTGTTACAACAATTGTTGCTACAGGGAAGCTAGGTCCAGTAGGCCCGGTAGGTCCAGTAGGTCCACCAGAAGGTCCAGTAGGTCCAGTAGCTCCTATACCAGTGGCGCCGGTAGCACCTGTTGGTCCTTGAGGCCCAGTAGCACCTGTGTTACCTTGAACGCCTTGAGGTCCAGTGGCACCCGTAGCACCCGTGTTACCTTGAGCACCCTGAGGCCCAGTAGCGCCTGTGTTACCTTGAACACCTTGAGGTCCAGTAGCACCTGTGTTACCTTGAACGCCTTGAGGTCCAGTGGCACCCGTAGCACCCGTGTTACCTTGAGCACCCTGAGGCCCAGTAGCGC
>NZ_JAKUHE010000034.1:0-19627 GCF_022664315.1 Bacillus cereus group sp. BfR-BA-01309 | reverse complement strand
TTGGCTTATTTCTTTAAAGAACAGTCATCGTTTGTCGCTAAAAACGTTGTAATACCAACGTTTTTGCTTAGTCGATAACGTCTCGCACTCATGATTTGTGTCCTCCTAACAATGTGTTCCTGTATCTTGCTGTAGCACTATTTGTATAAGAAATTCCTCTTAATATGCTGTTCTTACCAAACTTAGTGCGTATTTCATCCATTACCTTCGTTAATTTCATTTCTTTTTCTCGTTGTATTACATTGTCAAAAAGAGATATTTGTTCTTCACCTTCATTGATTAAGTTGGTTAAAGAAACATTGATAGATCTAATTGGTTCCCCGGTATAAAACTTATGTAAAAAATATGTACAAATATGATAGATATCCATTGTTAAATTAGTTGGTCGGCTCATAGTGTGAGTTTTTCTGAAACCACCAGCGTAATTTTTACTGTAACCAATGGAGAAATGGATTGTTTGAGCTAGTTTGTTTTGTCTTCTCATCCGATAACAAACTTCCTCGATATGTTCGAGAAGGATAATCGGAAATTCTTCTATTGTGTAATCACGCATGAGTATTTGGCTTTTACCAATTGAAGTTGTTGCTGGTATGTATTTTTCTGCAATGCGGCTAAAATCAATGCCGTTGCTATGTAAGTGTAATTCTTCGCCAATAACCCCAAAACTTAGTTTTAAGTATTTGAGCGGGTATTGCGCTAAAGCTCCGATTGAATATATTCCTTTTCGATTTAACTTTGCTTCTGTTTTACCCGAAATCCCCCAAAACTTACTAAGTGGTCGTATCGGCCATAATTTTATGGGTACATCTTCGTACTTCCAATATGCGATGCAGTCTTTTGTCTTCTTCGCTTCCACATCTAAAGCGATCTTACTCATTAAAGGATTAGGCCCAATCCCAATCGTGCATTCAATTCTTGTTTTCTCATATATTTCACGTTTGAATTTCAACGCGAATTCATATGGCTCATTCGCAAACAGATGGATACTATTTGTAATATCCATAAAGAATTCATCGATGCTGTATTGGTGGAAATCTTCAATCGGAACGTATTGTAAAGCTAATTTTGTTATGTAATTTGAGCATTTGATATAAGTTCCCATAATTGGGTTTACCACAAGAATGTCTTTACGTCGTGGTATTTCGTACAATCTTGCCATTTTCTTAACACCTAATGCCTTTAGTGGTGGTGTTGCAGCTAAAACAATGGAGCCACTCCTGTTTACATCTCCTACTACAGCTAATTTGGTATGAAGTGGGTTTAAGCCCATCTTGATACAGGACACACTTGCATAAAAGCTACGAAGATCTACACATAAAACAATTCGATTTGGCAATATTGAGTAGTCATACACCTTTATTCCCCCTTAAACAACGGAACATCCGTTCTTATTATATACGAATATATGTTCTTTTATAAAGGGTTTTTTATAAAAAAATAAAACTGACTCTAGTTAGCCAGTTTTTACATATCCCAAAAGTCGGTGGATTTAACGTTGGGTTTTATTTGCCTAATAACTTTTAAAATCTTTTTCATTACAGTTGGACTAGGTATGTATTCTTTATCATTGCACGCTTTTGAAACTGTAGGACGACTTAATTTCGCGGTCTTTTCTAAATCATTTTGGGTGAAGCCATTCCGATCTAAAAAATTACCTAATTTCGTTCGGTTTTTACCTCCGAATTTCCAAAACACTTAAATCCCTCCTGAACCTATTTTCAACATTGTGGACATAAATGTAAAAAACTATTCGCATAGACGGAAAAAGTTTTTTACATAATGTACAAGCTGTCCACAATATGATGTATCAAAGCAGCTACCACGTTATTTATTAAGGTAGAAGAATACGAGGTTACCAAAGTAAGTTGCGAATGATTACCACAGTATTTATCAAGATATCTACCAAGGTAAAACTACCACGGTATTAAGTAGATGAAGCTATGTAATATCTACATTCTAAATTTTGTTTATAAAGGGGGCATTTGAATGCGTGCTAGTAAAGAAACAATTCCTTTTCGCGAGTTTATGGATTGGTCATACAAAGATAAAGAAAAAAAAATACGTAAATACAATTCATTAAGTCCTTTCGCATTCCTTCACATGTCGGATCAGGTATTACATACTTACATTGCATTAGGAGTTATGGGAACGATTTTAATCGGAGCAGTCATGTTAGAAAAATACTTGGTGCGACATGACTATATATCAGCAGCTAAATTTGTAAGTGAAGGTATTTATCACGGAACGCGAATTGGTGGAGTTTGCTTGATTGGATATGTATTTGTTCGTATCGTAATCATGTTTTAAGGAGGGAAGGGAGAAATGGGGATTATAAAGGAGTGGCTTCGTACGCAAAGGTTAAGAAATCAGCTTATGGAGGTGTTCGGAAAAGCAGGTTTATATACGGAACATCAAACACGCGGGGGAAAAGTGCCTATTTATCCAAAGGTACATACTGTTTCTTCCTCAGCAGAAAGTGTGAGATATGTGTTTACCCTACCAAACGGTTTAGATCCACAGAAGATTGAAAAGAAGTGGTTTTGTTTCCAGCAAATATTAGGACGAAATATTACGATTGAAGGTGATGTGAAAAAATTTGTCCTACATGTATTTCGTTCAAATGCTGGACTAAAATCGTACGATTATTGTTATAAAGAATGGAAGCCACTATTAAAAGATTATCGTTTACCTGTTGTGGTCGGCAGGGACCAATACGGAAAAATGATTGCGTACGACATGATTGGTTCCAATTCACCGCACTTATTAATCGCAGGAGAAACGGGAAGTGGGAAAAGTAGTATGGTACGTGTTGTACTATCCACACTCATTCAATATATGTCTCCTAATACGTTGCATTTGTATCTTGGTGATTTAAAAAACTCTGAATTTCATTTTTTACGTAGAGTGAAGCATGTAAAAGAAGTTTGTATGGAAGAAATCGAAATGAAAATAATGCTTCAAAAGTTATGGAAGGAAATCAGAGAACGAAGAAAACTTATGGAAGAATATGAAGTTGATCATATTGATGCGTACAACAAAATAAATCCTAATTATCAAAAACCATATATTCTACTTGCTATTGATGAAGTGGCTATGCTTAAAGATGAAAAAGAGTGTATGTCTACGATTGAAAAGATTTCAGCAGTCGGGCGATCACTTGGAGTTTTTCTTTTGCTTAGTATGCAGAGGCCAGATGCCAAGGTGTTAGATGGTAAGTTAAAACTTAATATGACTGTAAGAATGGGCTTTAAATGTGATAGTGTAATTAATAGTAATATTATGGGTACTCCTGGTTCAGAGTATTTAGAGCAATCTGGCCAAATGATTTTTAAACGAAATGGATTAAAGAAAGTGCAAGCTCCTTATTTAGAATTAAGTAAGGCGAAAAAAATTGTTGAACCATATCGCATGTCTAAAGAGGAGAAGATACTCAAGAATTCATCGCAAGAAGAAATTCCGTTATTTGGGGTGTTAGATGATGAAGAGTAGAGATAAAGGAATTCTGAATGATTTGAAGCAATTTAGATGCATGTCCCGAGACGATATTATTGACTTGCATTTTCAAGGCTTAAAGAATGCGATAACCTGCTGTAATACGGTTATGAAACGATTAAGAAGAGACGGTCATGTTGATGCTAATGTATTGCAACACCCATACATTTATTTTCCGCAACCTAGTTCTATCAGAAAGACGAGTCAAAAAATTCCTCATTTCCTTGGTATTGTGGACGTATACAAACAACTTGTTCATTATGAAAATCCTAAGTTATTCAAAGTGGAACCAAAGTATGGGAAGGAATATATGGAGCCGGATGCTTTTACTATATGGCGTAGGTCGCCATTCTTTATTGAAGTTCAAAAGTCAGTGTACAGTAAAAAGATAATGCAAGATAAGATAAACAGATATGAGTTATACTTCCATAGTCAAGAATGGCATAATGAATATTGGCAACCGAGAACTTCTAAATTCTTTCCTTCAATTCTTATCATTACCGACAAATATTACGACGTTCAATCTCCTTGTTTCCGCATATTCCAGGCGAATTCTATAGAGAATTTTATGAATAATTTAGTAGTGAAATCATAAAGAAAGCCTGCATAGTGCAGAGCTTTTTTTCTTTCAATAAAGTATTAAGTCATGTGTGATGATTGTTAAAAGGCAATAAATGCGAAGAGTGAATTTGAAGCAAGTTATGAAATAGTAAAAAAAAAGTAATTGTTTAAATAATTTTTAATGGTTAAGCGAATATCTCATTTATAAACATTGATATAGGTAATTTTGTTATCTTTCGAAAATGTAATGTTGATGTAATGTTTTTGAATTTCTCTTCAAACGAATACAGATTAAGATTACAGTATCATAGAAATCAATGAGGTGAACAATATGAAAAAATATATGGCACTTTTAAGCCTTTTAGTTGTATTTGCAAGTTTACTAGTTGGATGTGATATCAATCGTATGGGTAAAGATGAATATTACGTTCAAATTAAAATGGATGGAAAAGAGGGAGTTTCAAAATCTATGGATGGTAAAGTGATGGGAAAGGAGTATGAATATACATTATCGGGTTTTGATAAGGAAGGTAAAGAAAAAGAGTTAGAATTTATGGCACAAAAGAATCTTCGTAAAGAAGCATTCCTACGTGTATATCACTCAGAGAAAAAAGGTGTAACAGCTTGGGAGGAAGTGCAGGAAGACGAGCTCCCTAAGAAAGCAAAAGAAAAACTAGGTGTGAAATAATCAGTTATTTGTGATGGTGGATTCTCCTACGTAGAGGGTTCGCCGTTTTTTATTATATGTTATGTTTTAGTTTTTTATATAAAGCATATTGAAAAGATAGGGTAAATCTTCTGAAATGATATCTCCAAAATTAATAACTTGTACGATAACCTCTCAATGATCACTAAATCCATTCATATCAACAAGTTGTCCCACATATCACTTTGTACCAATATCTTTTAAAGTACGCTAAAAAATGCCCTTTATCTTATCTTTATCTTATCTTTACCTTATCTTTAAATTTTTATATTAAACTTAAAACCTTAAAGTATTGATGTTTGAGTCTAAAAAAGTGCGGGAGATAGATGTTCATTACATAGTTTGTAAATAACCAATTATCTTTGGAAAATTGAATTTCTTATACGAGGAGTAATATATGAAGGATATAAGTAAAAACCAAATTATAAAAGTGTTCCTTATTAGTATTTTAGGTTTAGGAACAATACTTGGAATGATATATTTTAATCATAAAACCAATATTCAACAAAATAAAGCGCTAGCCACAGAAAAACGTGTATTGCAATATGAGTCTACCTTGAAAAAAGAATTAGAAAAATATAATTTAGGAGAAAAAACAGCAGTTTTATTAGGAATTATGTATCAAGAGAGTAGAGGTGAGGGAAACGATCCTATGCAGTCTTCTGAATCACTTGGATTAAAGCCAAATGAAATTCAAGAGACAAGCTTGAGCATTGAACAAGGGGTAAAGCACTTTGCTAAAATGTACAAATATGGAACGGACAAGGATGTTAGCATGGATACAATTATTCAAAGTTATAATATGGGGCTAGGGTATATTGATTTTATTGCAAGTCAAGAAGTTAAACAACACTCGGAAGATTCGGCTAAAAAGTTTTCTAAGATGAAAGTTGATCAAAATCCAGCGATGTACACTTGTGGTGGAAATCAAAATAATTTTAGGTATCCATATTGTTATGGTGATTTCACATATGCATCAAAGGTGAATGAAAAAACAAAACTTATTGAAGAACGTCTTCGAAATGTACATGACTCTTCTAAATAAGCTGTGGAATTAAATATAATGATACCGTCAGCTTTTAATAATAATATCTAAGAAAAAAACTAATTTTTTCTTAATTCACATAATTTTCGAAATTAAAAACTATGGATGTTAATATTTGTTATATAATGTATTTGTCAAAGCATTACCCCTGTAGTTTCTATGATGAATCTGTAAGATAGTTTGTTTGCCCCGTATATTCATCTTAAACTAAAAAGAACTTGTAGAGATTCCTACAGGTTCTTTTTGTTTTAAGGGTTATATGTGGATTTAAAATATAATTACAATTTTTTGAAGGGGAAAAAGTACATACTTGTAAAAGCAGAAAGATTATTAATACGGAAATTTGAGTTTAAAGATTGGCAAGCTGTCCATGAGTATACATCAGATATCAATGTTATGGAATACATACCTGAAGGGGTTTTTACTAAAGAAGATACAAGGAACTTTGTGAATGAAAACATTGGTAAGAATGCTAAGAACTTTCCTGTGGTATTAATAGATGAAGATATCCTAATTGGTCATATTGTTTTTCTTGAACTACCCCCACTTCGTTTAGAAGTGGGGGTAGTTCAATTCTATTTAAATAACTTTACTTTTAGATAATGCCTGTAATATAGGACTCATAATTTTACCAATTAAACGAAACACGTTAAAAATAGATTTTATCATTTTAGCCAAGAAGACTCCTTCCTCAAGGAACGCGAAGTGAGTAGGTGGGAGATGAATTGGCTGCGGAAAAGAGATAGTAGGAAGCTGTCTTAATTGTTAGACAGATAGGGAAATGTTAACTCATGAGGAGGGCTTTTTAATTTTCTTAAAGTTTTATACTATGTAGCTGAAAAGGTTATATAATGGTTATGATATAATAAAATTCAAGTATAATAAGGGGATGAATTAAATGATTTTTCAAAGCATGATAACAGCTATTATAGAAAAATTACAAGAGACGGTAAATCCCTATTGGATAATTGTGTTTGGATCAATGGCAGAGAACAGAGAACGGGAAGATAGTGATATTGATATAGCTTATTTAAGTGACACAACTGTAGGGAACTATGAACGTTTTTTATTAGCACAGGAGTTAGCTAACATTGTTCATAGAGATGTTGATTTAGTTGATTTATCCGAAGCTTCTACAGTTTTTCAAGCTCAGATTATACATACAGGTAAGACAATATTTTGTTCTGATGAAGAACGAAAAATTATTTTTGAAATGAAAACTTTAAAAATGTATTCAAAATTGAATGAGGAACGCAAGATAGTATTCGATGAAATAAAGAAAAGAGGTTCTATATATGAAGAATGAGGTTATTTTAAATAAAATCTCAACAATAGAGCGTTGTATAAAAAGAATCCAAGATGTGTATGGAAATGCCCCTGAAAATCTGGAAGATTACACAAAGCAAGATTCAATAATATTGAATATACAAAGGGCTTGTGAAGCGAGTATTGATTTAGCAATGCATATTGTTGCAGGAAAAAAATTAGGACTACCCCAATCTAGTCGAGAGGCTTTTGATTTGTTGGTTACAGCAGGATTACTTAGCGCAGAGCTAGCAAATAAGTTAAAGGCGATGGTTGGATTTCGTAATATTGCTGTTCATGATTATCAAAGTGTAAACTTAGATATTGTTCGTCAAATTATTGAAAAGCATTTAACCGATTTTAAACTGTTTACGAAGGAAGTTATGGGGATATTGGAATTTTAGGTGAAAGAACAGAACAATAAAGCTGAGATAAAGTAAAAAAGAGATCTAATAAATAGGTCTCTTTTTTAATTTAGAAAAAAGTTGAACTACCCCCTCTTCTAAACGAAGTGAAAGTGAGGGTAGTTCAATCAAGCATATTAGGGTGCCGTCCCATGCCCATCAAGCTAATATTTTGAAGTATTCCCAAAACGAAAATTCTATATCATTACTTCATACCGAAAAACAAAGGGTATGGGTATACTTTGCTGTTTGATATTTGTTTTGTTTAAAATGTGGTTCGTATAGGAAGCAAATAAACTTCCTATACGAACCATATTACATATTAATAATTTAGAGGATTTCAAAAATAAAGAGGTAGTTTTTAAATGTATAATGAGTCAATATATTATCCTTATATAAATTATGATCAATACTTTGATCGTCAATTCCCTGGTCCTCAGATTCCAGGTTTTCCGGGTGAACCAACTCTCTATCTCATTGATCGCAAGTTGAGGGAACAAGAAATTGAAAAACAAAATCAAAATCATTCTTTCATTATGGCGTGTGCAATCGAGGAGGATGGCGTGATAGATAAGGTTAAATCAGAGGGATGAAAATCTTATGAAGATGGTCAGAGAGATTCAAGATGCTAAACGTACTATCTCCAAAATTATCTTTTGTAGTTGAAGTTTTCCAAATAATAAGTTACATTTTTAAGGTTCAAGCAACTTTATGGCAGTACAAAAAGGGGAGAAATATTGTTATTATGCAAAAAATGAAATGGAAGAACTATGTATGTTATTTTGTAATTCTTATGCTTCTTGTAACAGCAGTAACAGTCAAACCAGGTATCTCTAAAGCTGAGGAATCTGATGTTAATATTACATTATTGGGTACTGCAGATATTCATGGTAGATTTATGCCTTGGGATTATGCACTTGATGGTGCAAATATGAGTGGAAGTTTAACGCAGATTTATACGGTTATAAAGAAAGTACGTCAAGAAAATCCGAATACCATATTATTAGATGCCGGGGACACAATTCAAGGAAACTCAGTAGAATTATTCAATGATAAGCCACAATCTCCAATGATGGTAGCGATGAATACAATGGGATATGATGCTTGGGCATTTGGAAATCATGAATTCAACTTTGGATTAGATACATTGAAAAAAGTCAGTGAGCAATATAAGGGAAAGACGTTAGCAGGAAACATTTATAAGGAAAATGGAGAGCGTTTTCTTCCTGCATATACGATTGTTGAAAAAGGTGGAATTAAAGTTGGAATTATTGGTATGAATACACCAATGATTAGTGATTTTGAAAAAGGGGCAGATCATTTGGATGGTTTAGTGGTGAAAAATCCAGTAGAAGAGACAAAAAAGGCAATTAAAGAATTAGAAGGTAAAGTAGATGTAATGGTAGGAGTTATGCATATGGGACTAGAAAATGAGAATGGAATCCCTGGTACTGGGGTTCAAGATATTGCGAATGCTTGTCCGGAACTAAGCGCTATTTTTGCAGCTCATATGCATAAACTTGTTAAAAAAGAAGTTGTAAATGGTGTTATTATCACAGAACCAGATAAATATGGAACGCATATCTCGCGTATTGACATTACTTTTACAAAGCAAGATGGAAAGCTGGTTTTAAAAAATAAAACAGCTACCGCTATACCTGTAAAAAATGCTGATGGAACAACGGTATTATCTGATCCTACACTTGAAGAAACACTAACACCTTTTCACGAGTATGCGAGAGGAGATGCAAATGTTGTAGTCGCTCAATTAAAGGGTAGAAATCTTGTTCCTGAAAATGAAATAAAAGGTATTCCAAGTGTGCAAATTCAAGAGACACCTTTATCAGATTTCTTTCATGAAGTTATGCTCTATTACAGCAAGGCAGATGTAGTAGCCCATCAAATTGATAACGATTATGCCCGTTTGGATGTAGGTCCTATTAAGAAGAAAGATATTGCATATAATTATCAATATGCATTGGGAGAAATTACAATATATAAGGTAACTGGGAAAGATTTAAAAGACTACATGGAATGGGCGGCAGGCTATTTTAACTCATCTCGTGCAGGAGATGTAACCGTTAGCTTTGATAAAACTCGCCGTGCGTCTAAATACAGTACGAATGATTTCTTTGGAGGCGTAAAATACGAAATTGACTTAACAAAACCATATGGAAGTAGAATTACAAATTTACGATCTATTCGTACAAATAAACCAATCAAAATGAGCGATGTTATGACGCTGGGAATGAATGCATATAGAATGGAGGCTCTTCAGGCAAAAGGTGGAGCTTTAGAGGGGCGTAAGTTTGAACAAACTTGGTCATCTAAACAAGAGAATGCATTTGGAGAAACAGGTGGAACCATCCGTAACCTTTCTATTACATATTTAAAAGAGGTAAAGAATGGTGTATACACGCCAAAAGTTATGCATAATTGGAAAATTACTGGTGTAGATACACATTCTGCAGAGCATAAGGCTGTAGTAGATCTTGTAAATAAAGGAATTTTAGAAATCCCCAAAACAGAAGATGGAAAATATACAAATATAGCGTCTATAAATACTAAAGATTCAATTACAAAAGAAGAGATTGTAGCACTCTCTCAAAAAGCTAATATTAATCCGAATCAGTTTAATCATGTAAAAACAAAAGGTGAATTTTACAAAAAACTTAATAGGGTTATTAAAAAAATATAAGAAAAATGGTTCAGGTGCAAAAAATCTATCAAACTTAGACATACTATTACTCTACAAAGGTTTGTGATCGGTATGGAAATAAAACATTTGATTAAGCGGAAGCATTATAAGCCTGACATTATTTTGTTAACAGGGAGATGGTACAGCATAAGTTATATGAAACGTATGGAAATATAGAGAATCATTGCTAAAAAAATTCCCTGTATCTGTTTAATGATCCGGGGAATTTTTTATTTGAATTATCATTGATTAATTTGGTTCTGTTGCAAAGTTTTCTACATGAAGCTACACTCTAGAAAACAGGATTTAGGAGAATCAGGCATGAGATATTTTAAAGGAAAGCAATTCAAGAAAGAGATTATTTTAGTAGCTGTCGGCTACTACTGCCGTTTTTCTTTAAGTTATCGCGGTGTCTCTGAAATCCTGAGAGAACGTGGTATTTCAGTTCACCCAACAACCATCATGCGATGGGTTCCTGAATATGGCAATCTCATCTATCAAATTTGGAAAGTGAAAAATAAATCTGCACGATTATCTTGGCATTTGGATGAGACTTATATCAAAATTAAGGGAGAGTGGCGTTATCTCTATCGTGCAATTGATAAAGATGGCCACACATTGGATATTCAACTTCGTAAAAAACTTGATCATAGGCATGTAAAAAGACGTTTTGCCAAATCCGCAGGATTTCAAAACCTTCGTCATGCTTAAAGGTATCGAGACCATTCATGCCCTTTATAAACAAAGGCAAAATCTTCAAAGAGACTCCGCCTTTTCAACGTACAATGAACTTCAACAATTACTAGCTACTTCCTAAACATTGTTCCTCATTTACCAACCTGTTTATGCTTTTTCAAACTTTGCAACAGAACCACTTTGTGAATGAAAACATTGGTAAAAACGCTAAGAACTTTCCTGTGGTATTAATAGATGAAGATATTCTGATTGGTCATATAGTTTTCCATAAATATTTTGGTGAGCATACTTATGAGATTGGTTGGGTGTTCAATTCAAAATACTTCAATAAAAGATATGCTTCTGAAGCAGCACAAGCTACATTAAAATATGGCTTTAAGGAAATGAAATTACATAGGATAATAGCTACATGTCAGCCACAAAATATCCCATCATATCGAGTGATGGAGAAGATTGGAATGAGAAGAGAAGGCTATTTCAGGAAGTGTATACCACATGGGAATGAATGGTGGGATGAATATTATTACGCTATTTTAGAAGAAGAGTAGTGTCTCAGAACGCATTATTTAAATTGAAACTCCTATCCCTAAAGAGGCAAGTTGACTAACGTTAGTAGGATTCTTGCTACCAAAGGCGAAGTCCATTTCTACTATCGCTGACGTGCAAGACCGTGGTGTCCCATTACCACTCTCGTGATTGCCCCTATGGGTTCTTAAAATATAGAATATTAGAAAAATATTATGGTAAAATGTGTATAACTATAAATTATTAAATAGATTGGAGAATACTAGAATGAAAGTACAATTACTAAGAATAGGGATATTGGCTTGCTTCATGATATTTTGTTGGTCCTATAAAGATGTCTCTGCTGCATCTACGTGTGAGCCATATGGTAAAATTAAGCCGAACCAAAATCCCTCTCGTCAGCACATAAATTGCCTACTAACGAACGCAGCATTAAAAGAAAATGTTCCTCCTGAAGTTGTAAAAGTAGTAGCTACACAAGAAAGTGGATGGAAACAATTCGATGGAAACGGCCAGCCAATCATAGCGCAAGATGGTGGAATTGGGATTATGCAAATTACCAATCAACCTCAGTTCGATCAACAAAAGTTAAAATATGATATTAATTATAATATTGAAGCAGGTGTTAAAGTTCTTCGTAGTATGTATCAGCGAACAGATCTACCAAAGGTAAAAGCTGCTGGACAAGAAGTAATCGAAAACTGGTACTTCTCTGTTATGGCTTATAATGGAACAAAACCTGCAAACAGTCCTTTGTATAAAGCTACCGGTCAAAAAAATTTAAATGCTTACCAAGAAAAAGTGTTTTCTATTCTAGAACAATACAGTTTTTTAAATGATACAAAATTGGGGCAGTTTCCTTTCAGTACAGCAGATTTCGAATATGATCCTAACACGAGCACAAATATTGTATTTAAAAAGAAGGAGTATCTACTAACAAATCTACATTCTTCTACCTATTACCTAAAAACAGGTGATCAAGTACTTGTAACAAGAGAAGGAGTAAATTTAAGATCTAAACCTACTTCCGCTTCAAGTGGGAAACCGTTAAGTAAAAATACGAACTTGATTATTCAAGGAAACGCTGCATATGATGAATCTGTAGATAGTAGCAATCAGTTTGTATGGTATCCAGTTAAAACGGCAGATCAAAAACTAGTAGGTTATATTTCTTCTGCATATATTATGAAAAAAGTATAATTTTAAATCAAACGGTGAAGATAATCACTGATAAAGATATGGTAGTGATGGAAACAGAGCAAACTGAAACATTAATAGATTATAAAATTAAGGGAAGAAGCAAGAAAATTGCTTCTTCTTTTCATATACACATGGAATGAAGTAGACGGTTCTGTTGCAAAGTTTTTTACAGATAGAAAGTTAGGATGGGGTAATCTTCAGAAATACTTATCTCTGATGCGGTCGTGAGTCGTCTCTCAATAGATTGATCGTTACTACTTACTCTAATATACTAAAAATTTATTTTATAATTCATGATCTAGTCTAATAGGGGCACGGCAACATACACATCAACTTAAGAAGTACCCCGAAATGAAAAAATGAGCTTTTTTGTTACAAGTTAGCACAAACTTTCGTTCTGGGGGTACTATAAAATTGTAGCTTGATGGAGATTTGACGTTACCCCTATAAAGGTATGGTTTTCGTACTTTTAAATACAATTATGTCACTTAAGTAATGTGAGCGTCGCTGCTATTACATTGTCGACAAATGAACGTTGGGGGCGAGATTTCATCATAACCGTTAGACCGATTAACGATACAATCAGTGCCTGTGCCAAAGACTTTGCATCTGTGTTGACTTCCAGCTCACCTGATTGGATTCCTCGTTCGATCGTCTCCTGAAAAATGACGGCGAGGTACATTTGATGTTCTCTGGTCAAAATTTCAAATCTCTCATCATGAGGTGCTAGTTCAACCATTGTATTGATACAAAAACAACCTTTACTAAGATCCCCTGCGTATTCTTCATTGACGACATCGGCAAAGAAAATAGAAAATGCCTCTTTTACAGAGGATTGACTTTGAAGCCTATTTCGTATATCAGAGGCCCGAGACATTGTATACCTGCGAAGTGCGGCTTCAAACAATTCTTTCTTATCTCCAAAAGTCGAATAAATACTAGGGCGTTGAATGCCCATTCTAGAAGTAAGATCACTTAATGAGGTAGCCTCATATCCCTTCTCCCAAAATAACTGCATTGCTGCATCTAAAACTTGATCCTCATCAAATTCACGGGTTCTTGCCATTAAGAATTCTCCTTCTCAAACTTTGATTTTATTAATTTTTTTAGGATAGATGTGTAGGTAATTACAATTGGTTTTTTTTATTACCAAACAGTATGTAATTATTATATAATTAGCCATTCTTCATGTCAAATCAAGCTCCATTCAGTTAATGCAACATTAACTTTAGTGCAAAAAAATCGTTGACATCATAAATAAGGCTAAGTTATATTTACCAGTAATCATATTGTACTGAACGGTATGTTATGGTTGAAAATCTAATGTGATTGGAGGTTAAGGTATGTGCAAAACAGAGACAAATATAGAAGATGATCCACTCTACACTAAGATAAGTCATAAATCTTCCATAACAAAACCTAATTTGAATCAACACCTATCCATGTCTCACGCTTTGGCATTATTGTTTGCGACTGCCTGTGGAATGTCTGTTGCCAATATTTACTTTGCACAGCCGTTGCTTGATCAACTATCTAATGAGTTTAGTATTAACCATTCCATTATTGGTGTTGTTATTACCGTTACACAAATTTTTTATGGAGTGGGCTTACTGCTACTCGTACCGCTTGGAGATTTGCTAAACCAGCGACGTCTAATTGTCGGTCAGATGCTATTATCTACAACAGCTCTGGTTATAGTTGGTACTGCTTCCTCCAGCATGGTACTTTTCGCAGGTATGGCTTTGGTGGGTCTGCTTGCAGTTGTGACACAGACTCTCGTGGCGTTTGCAGCGACCATCGCGTCCCCTACAGAAAGAGGACGTGTCGTTGGCATTGTAACAAGTGGGATAGTTATTGGCATACTTCTCGCACGTACTTTTGCTGGTATATTAACAGATGTTGCGGGATGGCGTTCTGTATATCTATTTTCTGCAGCGCTCATGCTTTTGATGGTTTTTATGTTTATAAAGATGTTGCCCAATGTTGAGCGCGAGGTAAAATCGCTATCCTATCCTCAGTTGATTAGATCGGTGCTTGCATTGTTTATTAAAGAACGAACGTTACGCGTTCGCTCCGTTCTAGCCATGCTGATTTTTGCTGATTTCAGCATTTTGTGGACTTCACTAGTACTGCCACTTAGTACACCGCCAATTGCTCTATCTCATAGTGCAATTGGCGCATTCGGTCTTGTAGGTGTGGCTGGAGCCTTGGCTGCGGCACGGGCAGGGAAATTGGCCGATCAAGGTTACGGACAACGAACGACAGGCATTGCTTTAGCTCTATTATTGATTTCATGGTTGTTCATCAGCTATATAGAGCAGTCATTAATCGCATTAGTGATAGGGATAGTTCTACTTGATTTGGCCGTACAAGCAATACATGTCACGAATCAAACCATGATCCTTCCATTGCATACAGAAGCACGGAGTCGACTTACTGCTGGATATATGGTGTTTTATTCTATCGGCAGTGCTGGTGGTTCAATTGCGTCGACTCAAATATACGCACACTTCGGCTGGGGAGGGGTTTCCTTACTTGGAGCCTCTGTTAGTGCTTTAGCTCTTCTTTTTTGGGCTATGACCAGACGAGTTAAGATTATATGAAATAAACGTGTGTTAGCCAATATGAGAAACACGTTACTACCATAAAGGAAATGATTAATTTTTTTGACTTAAAATCTAATTGGACTAGGAGAGATAACAAATGGAAATAGGTATTACGTCTTTTGTAGAAACGAAACCAGATGTTCATAGTGGTGAAGTGATAAGTCACGCACAGCGATTACGTGAAGTTGTTGAAGAAATCGTTCTTGCTGATCAAGTAGGACTTGATGTGTTTGGTGTTGGTGAGCACCATAGGAAGGATTATGCAGCATCCTCTCCAGCGATGGTTCTATCAGCGGCGGCACCACAAACGAAAAAGATACGGCTCGCGAGTGCAGTCACCGTGCTTTCTTCAGCTGATCCTGTGCGCGCTTTTCAGGATTTTTCTACACTGGATGGCATTTCAAATGGACGCGCAGAGATTATGGCGGGTCGTGGTTCCTTTATCGAATCTTTTCCATTGTTTGGCTATAACTTGAAAGACTATGAAGAACTGTTTGAAGAACATTTGGAGCTACTGCTCAAAATACGTCAGTCCGAAAAAGTGACTTGGGAAGGCGGACATAGACCAGCAATCAATAATTTAGGTGTGTATCCAAGACCTGTTCAAAATCCTTTACCGATATGGGTTGGTAGCGGTGGGAATCAGGAATCTGCTATCCGTGCCGGTTTTCTGGGATTACCACTTATGCTGGCGATTATTGGTGGTAGCCCAATGCACTTTGCAAGAATTGTACAGTTATATAAGAAAGCAGCGGCTCACGCTGGTCATGATGTATCAAAGCTTCAGGTGGGATCTCATTCAATTGGATTTGTTGGAGAGAATACGGAATTGGCAGCAGATACATTTTTCCCTTCCACTCAGGCAGGCATGAATAAACTTGGTAAAGAGCGGGGGTGGCCTTATTATGATCGTTCCAGCTTTGATGCTGCACGAAGTTTTGAAGGGGCGTTGTATGTTGGTGATCCAGATACAGTCGCCGAAAAAATCATTCATCTTCGTAAGCATGTGGGGATTACACGCTTTATGATGTATGTACCATTAAGTACCATGCCACATGATCAAGTCATGCGTGCCATAGAATTGCTTGGAACAGAAGTTGCCCCTCGTGTAAGAGAGGAAATTGCCAAATGGGAAGCTGAAGGAGAACAGGAGACACATCTATTCCGTTAATTATTCCATAAGGATTACATCAAGTTTCATTATTTAACTGGAGGAATTTATATGAAAATTGACAGTCGAGTATTACCAGAATTAAAACAGGCTTTCTCGCAATTTCCAGGCTTTCAATTAGAGGGGGATTTAGAGGCGAGTCGAAGTCTCTTGTCGAATCCACATTTGGAAAAATCAGAGCTTGTAAACATGACCAAGCGAATGATTCCTGGCGCAGCCGGCGAGATGTTAGTTAAAATTTACGAACCCGTTGAGAAAAATCTTGATAAACTTCCAGCTATGCTGTGGATTCACGGTGGTGGATACGTAATGGGCCACCCTGATATGGACGATGTTTTGTGTGAACGCTTTGTTCAGACTGCTGAATGCGTTGTTGTGTCTGTCGATTATCGACTTGCGCCCGAACATCCTTATCCAGCGGCTATTGAAGATTGTTATGCAGGCTTGGTTTGGATGACAAATGAGGCAGACTCGCTTGGAATTGATGTGAATCGAGTTGCAATCGCCGGTGCAAGTGGAGGCGGTGGACTAACAGCAGCGCTTGCGTTAATGGCTCGTGATAAAGGAGGTCCATCTATTATTTTTCAGATGCCGCTGTATCCGATGCTTGATAGCCACAACATAACACCATCAAGCTATGAGATTATAGAAGACAACGCAACATGGAATAGATCAAACAATTTAACGGCTTGGAATATGTACTTGGGAAAGAAGAACGATACTAACGAACCATCTCCCTATGCCGTACCTTCGAGAGCAGACAACTTAGCAGGACTACCGCCAACTTATACATGTGTAGGTCAACTCGATTTATTCCGAGATGAAATTATTGAATATGTAACACGACTTGCACAAGCAGGAGTAGATGTTGAATTTCATCTCTACCCCGGCTGCTTCCATTGCTTTGAAGTACTTGTGCCTGAAGCCGAAGTGAGTCAGCGTGCCAGTCAGAATTATTTTGATGCGATGGCACGGGCGCTTCATCCATAACTTATCTTAGTTCAGTCATCGGGGTGTTCAACTGAAGGCATGAGTGATAGCTCTAAATTTATTCAATGAAGGATTATTGAAACATATTTCTCCATTTATATTTAAAAAAAGAAAATAAAAAAGAGAACAGCTGCGTAGACTGCTCTCCTAAGGAGCGGAAGTGCTGAACATTTTCAATGACAATGATTCAAGCATTCCGTTAATAGTATGTGTATATATTTGCAGTTCATATAAGAAGGTAGCTAAAAAATAGCTACCTTGCCTCAGGGGAAATTCAAGAAAATCAGAGATTCATTATGGATACAGATTGGCTGTTACCAATCTATTCGTATTATCGGAAAGGTGACGATAAAAAGAAAAAGAGCAGTTAGAATAAACTAACTGCTCAGCTCCAGGAGAATTGAAGACTTGGTTATTTATAGTTTTGCCGGAACTTCGGGGTATTATTCAATAGTAGATGTAAAGAAAACATTATTAGAAAAGATCAAAAGGTATACGTACCTTTTGAAGTGTTAGAATACTCCTGAAGAAATAAATAATTCTAATTATGAAGGGCAGTTAATATTAATTCATTTTTGGTATAGGTTTTGATTATTATAAATCCAATTTTTCTAGTTTTGGGACGTTTCATTTACAGAAGATAGATAATAACATAATTTTCTCAATAAGGAATTTACTGCTTTTAATATAATTTTTTGACAATTCATGGTATATCTGTATTAAGGGGACCTTTTCGGTTGATTAGGGAGAAAGATTATAAAAATGATATGGGAGGAACAAAAAATGTCATTGAAAAAGAAATTAGGTGTTGGAGTGGTTTCAGCCGCTCTGGGTTTATCTTTAATTGGTGGGGGAACATATGCATATTTTAGCGATCAAGTGGTGACAAATAATTCATTTGCTGCAGGTACATTGGATTTAGCTATGCAGCCAACTACTTCACTTAACTTAGAAAATTTAAAACCTGGGGACAAAATATTAAAGAAATTCAATTTAAAAAATAGTGGCACATTAGATATTAAAGATATCATGATGAAAATAGACTATACTGTAAACGATTTAAAACAAAATAACACTACAGAAGATTTAGGTAAACATATTAAAGTACAATTTCTTTGGGATTGGGATCCTGCAAAAAGCCCTGTATACGAGACAACTCTTGCAGAACTAAAATCACAAAGCCCAGAGATTGCCTCCAAAAAAGTATTTCATTCTAAGTGGACTGAAACAGGAGGATTAAAACCTGGGAAAATGGATTGGTTTTGGATAAAGTTTATATTTGAAGACAACGGAACAGATCAAAACGTGTTCCAAGGGGATAGTATTGCGCTAAAAATGGAGTTCCAAGCCAATCAAACAGATGGACAAGAAAGATAAATGTAAGAGCATAATACTGGTAAAAAGTAAAACTGAGCTTATGCCTTTTAATAATTTAAAAGAATGATTACTACATATCTATACAAAAAGCCATTGATATCAGCATTTGCACATGATATTAATGGCTTTTGTAAGTTTAACATTTTGAATGTTTTGTAAAACTAACATTTAATTTATAAATAGAAGAAAAAAATAGCCAAAAGTCGTAGAGGGTTTAAGAGAGTAAATAACGACTCTCTTTTTTTTGCTTTTGTATTTTTATAGGTATCCATATACATTGAATAAGGAAATCCCCACGCTGCAATTGTGTAGAAATAATAAAGTTGTTTAATTTACAATAAAGTCATTTAAAAAATAATAAAGTTGTTTAAAAATCCTTATTCCACGAACGGAGCAGGTTAGTGGAAGCAATAGTAATTAGGTTTGACTGGGAAAATTGCCGATGATATTAAAAAAGACACCGAAGTGTCTTATGTTTTTCAAATTAAGCATACCGATAAATTGAAATTTAATTACTTAACATTATGCTTATCTTGGGAGTGAGGTATTTTATCGGTGAGTGTATACAAACCATGTAATGCTTGCTGTTAATAATGCTGACGAAATCAAAGCTGTAAGAACACTATACGTTTGCCAAATAAGTATTGTTGACCAATCGAAAGCAAAGCACAGTATACCCAGGGCAATCGTAGCGATCAGGAAAATAACTGTTACGGTTATTCTCTTTTTTGTCATTGGCTGCCGCTCATTCGTTTTCCTTCTGCGTAATCCTAAGAGAAATAGCAAAACGGCCAATAGGCAAAGAATAATTGTGATAGACGACAAAATGATATCCAAAAGCTGTGTGCCGC
>NZ_JAKUHE010000033.1:0-22470 GCF_022664315.1 Bacillus cereus group sp. BfR-BA-01309 | reverse complement strand
AAATTGAACACTTTGATTACATAAGTTGCAGTCTCCATCAAAAAGTATAATTCGTGTCATTTATAACCCTTTCTAAAACGTTTATTTGAATACTTTTTATTTTAACTGAAAAGAAAATATAAATACACTCATTGTGAATTATTGAATTACGAAGAGTTTTTAATAAAAACGCTATTTTAAAACAAAGGGGAATAGGAAAAGAAAATGTTGGATCTATGTTCGGGAATTGCAGGAATAAGTATGGCAGCGGATTGGGCGGGAATTGAAACAGCTAATTTCGTTGAGGTGAACGAGTTGTCTGAGAGCAAAAGAGGAAGCTATGGCTTCGGATCAACGGGGATTAAATAAAAAAGCTCAATTCTCAAAAGGGAGAGAGTTGAGCCTGTGGATGTAATTACTAAGTTATCGGGTTGATGAAAACTAGTAATTAAATAAAATCACCCTAGGTTTAGGGGGTCTAGGGTTTCAAAACTTGGTATATCTCACACGACATAATAAAAAGAATAGAACGTATTGAAGATAACACATGAATGTTTCATAAATGTATCAAAAAAGTGAACAAAAACGTCATTTTAATTGTTGCAGCCCCTTGGAGGGCGCTCCAAGGGGCTAAGATTTAAGATTCGAGAATTTTTAGACTCTTGTTAATTACATAAGAACTCCCTAAGGAGTATATAGGGAATTTTAACACTTAACTAATAATTTTTACAACTGTATATTCGAATTAATATATAAATAAACTATTTATTTATAAAAAAAATGGCCCTTACTACTGTAAGAGCCCCATGAACAAAGAAAAGGTCGTATATGACTCTATATAAGAATCATAATAATATTTTAACACCTCAATATATAGTTGTCTATACGTGGTTGGTGTAGTAGAACTAACAAAATGTCATTTTATTTGAAAGGGGAATAGGGAAATGATTGAACAGGTTGAGATCGAAGGGCAGTTATCAATATTTGAAATGGATGAAACGAAAATTAAGCTGTATGAAGTCTTGGAAGCTAATGGCTACCATCACGAGATTAGGAGTTATTACCTACACAATGATTACATGGGTGAGGTTAAATACTTTTTTGTTAGAACAACTGACGACATGATCATCGACATGTGCGTGAGTCAGTTTCCAGAAGTGTTTACGGTGTATGAGGGATTCAGTGAAGTGGAGATCCAGAAGATATATAGGGGGAGATTGCAATAATGCTATTTTATAAAAAAAGAGAAGCCCTTAATCAGGTCGCTCCTCTTACTGCCAATATACAATAACTATTCTATTATAATGCATGGGCGTAAAATGTTTAATAATTATCTTCATGGTAAAAATTTCATTTTGTTTTAGTTTTAAACCAAAAAAGAGAACTTAATAAAGTGCTCTTGTGACGAGATTCATTTTGTAACGACTATTTTATAAAGAAAGGAACACAGAATATTATATGTATTTCCTGTCAATTGAGTGCTTTTTTACAAACAAAGAGCAGCTAGCAAAAGCTAACTGCTCAATACAAGGAGATACAGAAAAAAATAAATGGATTTTGGCATACAGCCTATCAACATTATGGACATAATATTGGGTTTTATTCGAAGGAATTCATGTTTTACAAATTAGATTATGATAGTCGATATTCTCCATATTGACCAGAAAAGAACCAAGAATTCTAGGAAAATTCCAAGTGTTTTTTTCCTAGTTTTTTGAAATTCCTTTACTAAATAGCCAACAGCACAAATTGCTAGAAGAATGAAAAGAATAAGTTCGAGTGTAACTGGCATTCTATCTACTCCTAAAAATAATTTTGTATATAACGATTATAAGATATTTTTTGATAATTGGTAGTAAAAAATTCAACAAAATAATCCTTTTAATAGAAAGCGAGGTTAAAAGAATGGAAGGTAACGTAAAGCTATTAGGTGCAGACGGAATGTGTGGAATGGAGTTTACAGGAAGTAAGGTTAATGTTTATAACGATGAAGGACATGTGATGGAGAGTATGACGACAAGGGGTCACGTTCAGGAAGTTATTGATTTTCTTGAAGAGTGTAAAAAGGAAATGGAGGAATAAAAATGGGACTAGGAAACCGTGGAATGGCTTTTGAAAAGCTTATTAATCTATCGAATGAAATGTATCAAAGGAAGGGAGTGGCGCTTATAAATAAGCGTGCGACTCCTGTGAAGGTGTTAAAAAGTGCAGGTGGACGAGTGTTAAGCGGATTCTATGAAGCTAAAAGTACAGTAGACTATGACGGCGTGTATAAAGGACGAGCGGTAGCGTTTGAAGCGAAGTCAACGCAGAGCCTTACAAGATTTGATTTAAGTAACATAGCGCAACATCAATTAGATTACTTAGAGAAAGCGGAAAAGATGGGAGCGGTATGTTTCTTCCTTATAGAGTTTAGTAAGGATCAAACAGTATTCTTGGTACCTGCATCAGTTGTTCAGTCTTACGTGAGAATGTCTCATCAACCGAATGGCAAGAAGTCTATATCAAGAGCGGACTTTGATATTTACGGTTACTTAGTAGAACAGACGGAACGAGCGCCAGTTGATTACCTACAATACATTGATGAAGCAGTAGCACCAGTTATGTTTGATGACATGATTCAATTTGATCAGGACCATAAAAAGATAGCGAATAACATTGAAGCAGCAAAAGAAAAGATGGCCAACAAGAAACGAAAATTATTAAAGGCTTAATGGATAACGGAACCATGCAGAGTGGATGGTGGGGGCTACTCGCTATGCATGTTTCCCTTATTCAACAAAGAGATAGTAAAATTTCACGTACCTGATGTGAATGTAAAAAAACAAATTCGAAATAGGGGGATTATTGATGGAGCAGCAATTAGCATTCTTTCCAGAAATCGATGATGAGACATATAAAAAGATCCAAAAAGAAGTGGTGAGTATTCTTAAAGAGTACCGTGCATTAAAGGTACGGTTTGAAAACGAGATAGAGCAAGAACAGGAAGGGATTAGCTTGTTTCCAGAAATACGCAACACAAGACGTGTGAGTAATATTAAGTTTAAGCAAATAGATAAGGCTTTACAAAACGTTCTTGATTATGACGAAGCTGAAATAATTAAGATGAAGTACTTAAATGGCGAGAAGCTTAAAGATAGTTTTATATACCAAGAGTTATCAATTAAAAGAGATCATTTCTACAATAAGAAAAAGAATGCAATTCGATTGATTGCCACTTCGTTGGGGATGATTTGATTATTATATTTCTATTAATAACTAAAAACGATAGAAATTATGTAATTATGCATATTTAACCAAATTTAAAAGTTATTTCTATATAATGATATTTGTAGTTAACAAATTTTGGGGGTTTTAAAATGAAAAAATTAGGGAAAACACTTCTAACAGGTATTGTTTTATCAAGCGGACTTCTTTTTGGTACTTCTGATGCATTTGCAATGGATTCGAAAAGTGCTACTGACAGTATACATTTTAGTACTGATTCTAATAGCTATGGCTGGGGTGCTACATCTATTGATGTAGACGGATATGTACCTTATCGTAATAGTTTGATTGAATTAGTTAGAAAAGACGGAACTGTTGTACAACGTCATGATATTGGCGCAGGTCATTTCTTTAAACAATTACCACTAAACGGTGTTTCACCTGGATTATATGATGTAGTGGTAACATCAGATACGGGTGGCTGGCATGGAAAAGGCGAATTAAAAGGTTACTTAAGAGTAAAATTATAATCGCTTTTTATAAGGTATATAGTTTGAAGGAAAAGGCAAGATCATTATTAAATGGTCCTGCCTTTTTTTATTTTTAAATCGTCGACAAAATCTCGATAAAAAAGGGGACTAAATAGGGGGAATTTTGATAATGAAATCAACGGTATTCTTAATGTACAAGCCCTTTGACAACCGCATATCGAAGAGGATTAGTACACCTATAAGTGAAACGTTCTTATGCGAGAATGTCACGGTAACGTATACCGCATAGTAGGGCGGGCAAGGCGGTACGAACCCGCGTTAAGACGAAAAGACCAATGAATGTATTACAATGACATATTCCAGTGTGGCGGGTGTGAGATAACTCGCATTCGTCATACTGTTTCTATTATATTTATCAATCAGCTTGGAATGCGTCCTCTGGGTTGATAATAAATATAAGTCTATTACTCTCTAGTATGTCGGTTCTTGAAAATGGAATGGGGGTGGTTGCTCATGATTGAGTGACACTTGCATTCTAAAAATCTAAAACAGTATACGTGATCTCGTACATTAGTAATTACTCACGATTCTTATTAATGACCAAAACGAGGGCAAAGAGTTCCGCTCTTTGTTTGAGCCAATACAGCGGAAACATTCCCCTTCCGTCCCCTTAGTGTATTGGTTCAAACAAGGCGTTGGAAGAAACATATACGTCTTGGATATAATCACGTTATCATACAATATTGGCCAGCTAAGGCGAAAATGACATTAAGTAGCCGAAGTATTGAGTTAGCTCTACGGGATATAAACGAGAAGATTGAGAGTGTGATTTTGACCTTGGAAGAGGAACTTCTTCCATTTGTTTTTTCTTTCTTTCTCTATTAGATGGGTTAACTATGGGAAAGTTTATAAAACATATTTTTTGAATTATTTAATACAAATATATATAATTATATTGATGTTAATATATTAACTAGTTAAAAATGGGGAAAGAAAAATGAAGATTATATTTGATGTGATTAAAGATGAAAATTTTGATTTTACTTTATTAGAAACAAAATTGCTGAAAACTTTTAAAGAAGTGGATAATGTAGCAATAGTTGAAAAGGTTGAAGATAAAATTTTTGAAAAAGATAATGTACCAACCCATTTAGCGGAGATTACTATTAATGTTACAGGAAAGAATATCGGATATAGATCAGTTTCAGCTAGTATATTTATTGTTCTAGAAATCCTATCAATGAAGCTATTCAATATTAATATTAGTATACAGTAAGCATCCAATATGGATGCTTTTTTCTTTGTTATATAAAAATTACATATTAAACATATATTTATACGTTGTGTTCCTACACGTTAAGGAATAGTAATAAAAAGATGAAACCGATGAAACCGTATAAAAACAAAAAGAATCCTAAGATGGGTAGTTTTTTATGAAAGCTGAGCATGATAAACCTCCTTGGGTATATAAAGGATTATAATACATCGTTGGTCTATTTAGAATAGTAACCATGAATTGGATGGAATTACGCATGATAAAACCAATAGCAATTATCGTAGGCGCTGCCGTGATCTGATGGTGTCTTGTTTGTTGTTAAGGAAAGATAAGGGGTAAATAAAAAAAGAGAGCTAATGCCCTCTTTTTTTGATGTGGTAATTAATCGCAGATTGGTATTCCAAGCACTCTTAGAGCCAATGCTACTTGAAGAGAAATCTCTAATCTAGCAATTTCAATACCAGCTACTGAGAGAACTAAAAAAGGTTGTCCATTTACAAACACTACGCAACTATCCATGGTTACGCCTCCTTTCTAGCAATCTACTATAGTATATGAATTAATCAATAATATGTAATAGTTGGATTAAGTGATTTAATAGAATTGATAGATTAGCCCATTTAAACAAAACAAACGAACACAACGGAAAAGAAAAGCGAGAATCAAATGATTCCTGCTTCCCCGTCTAAAAGTTGAAACATCTAGACACTTACATTTAGACGCTTAAAATATAATAAAAACATTACTTGATATAGTCTAGAAGTTAGTCTAAAATTAAAGGTATAAAAGATATAAGACTTTTAGACGGCGAGGGGATGTTTTTATGGCATTAATAGGATATGCCAGGGTTAGTACTAAAGATCAAGATTTAGGACTGCAAATTGATAAGCTAAAAGATTACGGGTGCGAAAAGATTTTTACTGAAAAGCAAAGTGGAGCAAAAACAGACCGTGAAGAGTTAAGTAATGCAATTGATTATCTGCGTTCTGGTGATAAATTAGTAGTTTATAAAATTGATCGTTTAGCCCGTTCTACTCTTGATTTACATAAAATTGTACGTGAGTTAGATACAAAAGGTATCTCAATTGTATTTATAAAAGAACAAATTGATTTCTCTACACCTGCAGGTAAATTAATGTTTACAATGCTAGGGGCAATCGCTGAATTTGAAAGAGACTTAATTAATGAAAGAACGTCAGAAGGTCGAGAAAGAGCAAAGGCGCAAGGAAAACATATGGGACGAAAAGGTCAAGACGAAAAACAAGTTAAACAAGCTATGAAATTGTTTTTTAATAGGTCAGAAAATGGTTTGAGTGTAAATGATATTTCTAAAATGACAAGTGTTCCACGTTCTACTATTTATGCAAAAGCTAAAGAATTAAAAGAGGGGGATTTATGATGGAAGAATATGAACAGCTTCGCCAAGAGTTTCGCAATATAAGTAAACAATATTGGAAAAATACAAAGAAACCAAAAATGTGCGAGAAATGTTCTTCAAACATAAATGTACATTTACATCATAAAATCCCATTAAAGGCAGGTGGGACAAATGATTATGAAAACCTTATCCCACTTTGTGAAGAATGTCATTGGGAATTTCATAGGCACTTTGAAGCTGTCAAAACGCATGAATATTTTATGGGTACACCAAAATATACCGAGTTAATAGGTGTATGGGAAGTATTAAATGATTCGTTGGTGGATTCATTATCGATGAAAGAGTTTAAAAAACTGATTTATAAGGGATTAAATTTGAAAAGAGATGTACAAAAATCATTTAATGAAGAAGGAATGGAAGTTAATACTGAACAATTAAAGTAGCGAATCCGCTGCTTTTTTATTTTGCATAGAAAAAAGGAAACCATAAAGGATCCCTTTTACATTACACTGTCTTATAATTCTTATTTTTAATCCTATTCTTAGTATCCATAAATGCGGCGAAGGTCGCTATAGCACCACCTAAATAATAGACTTGGAATTTGTGGTCAAAAGCTAATCCTGTAATGAAATTGTAGCTGTACATAAAACATATAATACCGAATAACCATAACATGAACTTTAAGTCTTTTAAGCTCAATCTATAATTCTTAATTTTTTTCCACATATGTATCAACTCCTATTGTTATGAGGTTCTGTAGTTTTTCTTTTTGAAATCTCGCATGTTGAGGATAAAGAATAGAAGGAAGATAACAGCTCCGATGCCATTAATCCAGTAGTATGTGCGCCCTGTTGTGAATCCGTTATAGAATTCATAGGCATTCCAAATTACAAGAAGTACTGAACAGACAGTAGAGACCATTAATGAGCCAAAACTTCTCATGATTTTCACCTCGATTCAAAATGTTAGAACTTATTTATAATTTTACATTTAAATAAACGGATTTACAAGAAGAGGAATAAAAGAAAGACCCCGCTGGAGTTCGGGTCCTTTCAGAAGTGATGATGTTTTCTCGGCTTAGGAACTGAGAAAATACAAAAAATAATACATCGAGATTTAGAGAATTTCAATACTACATTAGGGATTACTGCGAGGCGGTGAATATGGCTAGGCAACGAAGCCTAGATTGTGAAACGGACAATTTGTTACCATATTTGAAAAGTTACAAAAAATAACCATTTTCTTCAGATTTCAAGAAGGTTTTACAAAAAAATACATAGAAGTATAAATATATGATAATTAAATGAGTCGAATTTTCATCATGACTGATATCCATAATATGTTCATTTCAATTAACATGAAATACACATAGAGGAGAGCGATTATGAAAAGGAAAATTGGTACAGCAGTCGTAGGTTTATCTGTTTTAGGATTTGGAATTTTTGGTTTTACTCATGGAAATGGTGGAGGGATTGTTCAAGCGGCTTCAGAAGGGGATGGAGGAGGAGCGCCTGCATATGGTCATACACATTTCCCAGCGCCTAAGTTAGAAGCTGATGGAGATCACCAAGCTCCTTCATATGCACATGGAAATACAGGAGCACCATCTTATACTCATGGAGAGGGCTGGTCGCCGAGTTATGCACATGGAAATCATGGAGGGGCTCCTGCTTATAACGGAGGAGATACACCTGCACCCAAGTTAGAATCGCATGGAAATACTGGGGGATCTCCATCATATGGTCATGAACACTTCCCTGCTCCAAAGCTAGAAGCACATGGGCACACTGGAGGAGCACCTGCTAACACAGAGCCTGGTGGAGGAATTTAACTAATACTAATATGAAAGTTATAAGTTTATATATAAGAAAAAAGACTTTGTAATTTACAAGGTCTTTTTTCTTTGTAAAAAAGTTATCCGAAGGGAGAAATGAACGAGTTACTTCCTATTATATAGAAGGTGGTGGGTGATATGAAGTGAAGCAAAAACATGAGTTAGCCTAAGAAGATTACATGCAAGGTATGAAGTACAAGGAGCTGGCTGAGAAATATGAGGTCAGTATTAATACAATTAAGTCCTGGAGAAAAAGGCATGGTTGGAATCGAAAAGGGGTGCACCCAAAAGATGAAAAAGGATGCACCAAAACCCCTTGGCAATAAGAATGCGGTTGGTAATTCAGGTAACAAAAACCCTAAATGGGGTAATAAGAATGCTGTAGGGCATGGCCCACCAAAAGGGAACCATAACGCTATGACGCATGGTTTCTTTCGAAAACACTTTCCAGAAGATGTAGCTGATTTAGCTGCTGAGATCATGGAGAAGAATCCAATTGATATGTTATGGGAAAACATAACGATTCAGTATGCTGCTATTATTAGAGCACAAAGATTAATGTTTGTTAAATATCAAGAAGATACAACAAAAGAACTACGAAAGAATAAAGTTACTGAGAGTGGTTTTGAAGAAGAATGGGAAATTCAATTTGCTTGGGACAAGCATGCTACCTTTTTAAATGCACAATCAAGGGCAATGACTACATTATCGCAGCTTATTGAAAGATTTGACAAGCTAACGGGTGTTGATGATAAGAAAACAAAATAACGTTACAACCGTATGTATAGCGGTGTTTTCTATCGTAGATACATCAAAGGTGAATGGCACTGCTTCAGGTCTCGCATTCGATATGTTTAACAAGGATGTACACGAATTCCCTTCTATTGAACGTAACTACGTCGAGTACTATGTGTCTTGTGACTACGTTACTATGACCAACAATCTCTTGAGCAAATAGTTGTAATTCGTCAGATACAGAAACAGACATATAAAACGCCATCCTTTCCTATGATTCTATAGAAAGAATAGCGTATTTTTCATTTTAGGGGGTATTTTGTCTTGTTAGCTTGATAGCGATGTGGTGTTACCCTATAAAGAAAATTAAGTTAAAATTTACAAATCTAAAAAAGCGTAGAAAGATTTATTTTCTACGTTTTTTATCATTAATAAATGTTTACTGTTGTTCTAAATTTCTTATATAAGATTTTACAGCTTGTAATAAGAATTCTTCCTGTCCCATACCAGCACTCGCTGCCATTTGAACTACTTTCTGCTTAAATTTATAATCTGCATGAAAAGTTAATGTCTCTACATTACTTTTAAAGTAAATACCTTCTACATGTGGAAGTATCGTGCCGGATTTCATATGAGAATGTAAGTAATTAATCTCCTCTTGAAATTGCAATGGATCAACTTGTAATACGAAAGGTTTAATTTCTAATTTAATAGTATCAGATGAAATACTCAATCGCATATTTGTGACACCTAGCTCTTTATAAAATAAATTTATTAGATTATAAGTGATGGAATTAAATAGCTGAGGTTTTTTAAATGAAAAAGATAAATACCCTCGTTTTGTAATTACACCTTGTTTATGGAAAGGTTCAAAGGAGTAATCATGTTCCTTATAAGTGGATAGAGGGAAAATTTCTTCGTCTTCCGTAAGAATCTTGCCGTCTGCTCCATTGATTTCTATTACCCTAGCTGTTTTTTCGGTATGTTGATGTGTTAATAGTTGATATAAATATATATCTTCATTTTGAATCTTAGTAATGAATGTTTTTCTCTCTTTTGATGTAGTTTTTTCATAAGTAAGTTGAAAAGTTTCAAGGTCATCTTTATCAATGATATACACTTCTTTTCCACGTTTTTCAATTTTTGAAGCAGGTAATTTTTCAGATTTGATATATGTAAAGACTGTAGATGGTGCTACATTAAGAATTTCAGCTGCTTCTTTTGTGCTATAGCCTTCAACCTCTTCAATATTTTTTAAACGTTCAATATCCTCTAAATAGAAAATCTTACTACCGAATTGCTTCCAATTATCTTTATATACACATTCTATTAATCCATCTTTTTCTTTTTGTAAAATTGTTTGTACCGTTACTCCTAATAAGCCGGCTGCCTCTTTTGTCGTTACAGTAGGTTTTGTAATGAACAATAAATCTTGTGTCATGTAAGGACACCTCCATAACTATTGTTTGTTAGTATTTTAGATATGTATATATCATATCAGAATATGATTTGAATTTAAAATGAGAAATAGAATTTATTAAAGTTCTTATACATTTTTATAGTTTAAAAATATTTGTAGTTTATTTTATATTTTAATGGGTTTTTATAGTTAATTTAATTATAAAAATAAATTTAACATAAAGTAGTTAATCATTAAAAGATATCTATTTACTAATAATTTATAAAAAAATATAAGTATAGGTTAATCAAGAAGAATGTAGGATTCTTACAGAAAGAAAATGAATTATCATTTGTATAATGTATAGAAGTAAAATAAAATGATAGGTAAGGTTAATAAAAAGAATTATATTTATAATCTTTAATAGTAGAGGTGAATTCGAAATATGGATAAACAAAATAAAAAAGAGAACTTACCTATAATAATGAATCAGAGTGAAGATATATATACATATGTAGAAAATATAAGAGATATGGTTCCATTCCTGCATGATAGTCGTTATGTAGATAAGTTGGAAGAGAAGATGGAGGTTGCAGAAAAAGAGGGAAAGAGTAAATATACGTATTTAAGTGATCTGGAAGTCATTTATCATTTCGTACATTTACAAAAAGATATGGATGAGAAGAAGAATAGAAAAGAGGATACAAAAAAGAGTTATGTTTCCGAAATCTTATCATTTTGTCAGTGCATGGTTCAGCATGCAGAGGAATTCGAATTGAATGGGGAAGAGGTACAGCAAAATGACTCTTTACTAAAAACATTACAGCCCTGGCATATTCGTAAATATAATGCTTGGTTGAAGCAGGTTGAGAACGGTAGAAATGGGGATACGTACGCGGTCGCAACACTTGCAAAAAAATCAGTGCTTATACGTTCTTTTTTAAAACACCTTCATGTATTTGCTTATATTGAAAGACCTCTTCACGAAGAACTGCAGCGCGCGAATGTAAATGAACAGGATCGGCCAAATCGGGACCTATCCTATGATGAAGTGATGAAAATTTTAGGGTTTTATAAAGAACAAGGGCATTTAGTAAACTATACAATTTTACTAGCTCTAGCAAGTACCGGTGCAAGAATTCAGGAATTGTGCAACGCGAGAGTGAAAGACTTACATTATGACGGGAAGTATTGGTTAAAAGTCACAGGAAAAGGGGATAAAGTACGTGAACTTTTCATTCCTGAGCATTTATTCCAGTGTATTAGCGAAATGAGACGGAGAAGAGGATTCTCAACTATATTGGATCGAGGAGATGAATGTCCTTTATTTGTAAATCAAAGAGGAAATTTTTATAATCCAAAAACTTTATCAAATCAGGTAACAGACATGATAAAAAAGACAAATTTAGATTTCTTAAAGTATCGTGAAAATCCTGTAACGGCACATACATTCCGTCATGCATTTGCAATCATGGCAGTTGAACAAGGAAACGCGGATCTATATCACTTAATGCAAACACTAGGTCACGAAAATATCCAAACAACAAAAATCTATTTAGAGAAGCATATGAAAAGAAAGAATAATGTGGGTACTTCATTTGCGGATATGTTGGTATGAAATTTAAATATAAAATTCTTGTTTAATTATGTATTTTTTATATGATTAACATGGGATATCACCAATATTTCGCGGGTACCTACCATTGAATAGGAATATTTAGTAGGCTATTATAAATGTAGAAATTCACGAGGAATATTCTTTAAAGGAGAGTGATTACTTTATGTTAAGAAAATGGATAAATAAAGCAAAAGAACCTAAATGTATTCATAAATATAACTTTATTAAAACTCAAGATAGTGAAAATTTTAAAACAGGACAGATGGGTACAGCTAGTTTTTATAAATGTGAAAAGTGTGGAAAAGAAAAGATCGAATATAAATATAATAGTGATATAAATAGTGACTATTGGAATATTTAAAGTAAATTGTTTAATAAAACAGAGATTTACTAATATGGGTCACTAACTGGCTTACGGAAAATGCATTTCAAGGAACCTTTTAGCAGTCTACGTCATTTTAATGTTTTACCTTATATTCGCTTCGATTCGTTTAGGCATACGTAACATAAAATATATTAAAGAGAAAATAAGAAAACGTAGAGCTATAAAAAAATAACGTAAAGAGAGACCGTCCTCACGGGCGGTTTTATTGTTATACTGAAGTACAATGTAGATTATTTAAGATTTGAGGGTGATTAATTATAGAATACTCAAGAATCTACACATTAAGAAACGGCCAAGAAAAATCAATAAAGGTAGAGTCATGGCGTTCATTTCGAGAAGAAATGAACGTATTAGGAATTCAGGATTCAGATATTTTTCAAGTTCAGTTAGTTGAATATGGGAAAGAGAGAACAAAAAAGAATTCTCCTAAAAATCCTAGAAGAAAATAGTCTACTTACGTATAAATATCATAATTAAGCACATGTTATATACAAATATAGTGGAGGTGCAATTATGAATATTCAAAGACACGAAAGTAAAAGTAATACGAATGAAATTCTTATTTCTGCTGCAGCAAGTGCTATTGAGCAAATGAAGTATGAAATTGCCCGTGAATTAGGAGTCACACTTGGACCTGATACATCATCACGTGCAAATGGATCTGTCGGTGGAGAAATTACAAAGCGCTTAGTTCGAATGGCTGAAGAGCAATTAACAGGACAATACAGATTACACTAAGATTAAAAAATAAAAGGAAAAGGGTCCCCTAAGAAGAATCTTTTTCCTTTTATTTACAAAAAATCTAAAAACATTTTTAAGAAACTAAAAACGACCGATTAGATTCATTTGTAAGAGATTTCATTTGACGTGACAATACAATAAGTCTAGAAAATTATTAAACCCTTTAAAAGTAACCTGAAGACTGTTAAACGTTATTGAACCTAAAGTCGCTATTTTTTGTTTTAAGGTGTAGTCCGGGAGAATTCATCTAGAAATTCTAAAATTATAGCATAAGTTAAAAGACCGATTGGTAATAAATTACCCAATAAGACAAAAATTCTGTTGGTTAATTTCTCTTTACTGAACATTGAAATGACGCTTAAAGGAACAGCAAATAAGGAAGCAAAAAATGTAACTGATATAAAAACCTTTAAAATAGATACTATATTTTCATTTGAAGTCATTGCTAACATATATAAGGATATTGGTAGAATTGTAATTGAAGTTAATGCTGTTAAGAATGAAATTTTAATAAACACCCTCAAATTTTCCTTTTTCAAAAAATCCCCTCCATTTACTAAAAATAATGATAGTTCATTTGGAACTTTGTCACAATGGACATTAAGAGAATATTTAAGCCTAAGAACATGTAGGAAGAAAGCTTTAAATGGTGTGAAAAAATCGCTTGGAATAGAATTGAAAATGGAGGGACTAATTTGCTTACAACTCTTATCTTCGATATTGATGGTACAATTTTAGATACAGAAAAAGCAATATTAAAATCGTTACAAAGGATTTTGAAAGAAGAATTAAATCAAGATTATACATTAGATGCGTTGGACTTTGCATTGGGTATCCCTGGGAAGGAAACCTTAAAAAAATTGAATGTGCCTAATATAGACGTTATTCATCCAAAATGGAGTAAAGCTGTATTAGATTATAATCATGAAGTCTCCGTGTTCAAGTCACTTGAAGATATCATTGGTATGTTGTCACTAAGTAATATAAAACTAGGTATTGTGACGTTGAAAACTAAACAGGAATTAATAGACGAATTTGAGCCATTTGGCTTAAGTAGTTATTTTGAACATACAATTTGCACATGTGATACGGATAAGCATAAACCACACCCTGAACCTTTATTGGCCTGCTTGAAAGGATTAGACGTTCCTTGTCACGAGGCAATTTACATTGGAGATTCTATATATGATATGCAATGTGCAAAAAGTGCTGGTGTGAAATTTGCTCTTGCTTCGTGGGGATCAAAAACAAAAGATACTTTTAAAGACGCTGATTATATTTTAGAAGAACCAAAAGATATTTTAAGATTAATATAAAGGATTAATGCTTTAATTTAACTAGATTAGATATTATAAAACCATATATTAAGTAAAATTAAACAAACAAAAAAGGAAGTAAAAAGTATGGCTGCATATACTGAAGAACAATTTATATATTTTACAACTACATTGAACCAATTCGAGTCTGTAAAAGAGAACTAGGAAACATATTGGTATAAATATAGAAAGCTACAAGACTGGTTGCAAGAACAGCAACTAAGTACCGGTTTTATTAGTTGGGTTGAAAATAGGATGAAGAAATAGTTCTTATTTTATCTTTTAGAAGTATCCTTTATATGGGGTACAGCCGTATCGATTAATAAATTAAATTATTTTTATAACTTATTTTTAAAATTGATATATTAAAAAATATACCTAATAATTCCTTGGCGTACAAAATTCTTGTTATGTTGGCAGGACCCCATGCCCATCAAGCTAAGATTATATAAATTAATTTCAGTTGTGATTTTTTCTTTTTTCTAAAGATCCAGTGTAAATTCTTTAAAGATTTGCATACCAAATAAACCCTATCGGGTTTCAATTTTTTTAGATTACGCTACTTGATTGTCATACATAGAAAAGTTGTATACGACGCCTAAGATATCAAAGACTGTTTTCTTCTCATACCTATGGGATTTTCGTCCGTTTTTCTGTAAGAGATTGAACAGACGAAACAGTATCTTTGTTAATTCTGGGGCGTCTTTTTGTAAAGATTGATAAATAAGTGAAAAATAATCTTTGATGATATAAATCGCTTTATATTCGCTTAATTCTCGTTTCTTCTTGATGAGGAGTAATTGGCGCATTTGAAACATGGTGGAGGAACAAAGAAGGATACTTATTAATTGTCCGTATAAGTGACACTTTAGTCGTTCTAATTTTACAGAACTACATTGATGAATATGAAAAAATGATTTCCATGTTTTAAAGATAATCTCAACTTGCCATCGTAAGGAGTAAAAATCGTATACTTGTTCCTTTGGTAGATATTCCAAGGGAATATTCGTAATGTAAAAGTTAATTGCACTGAGCCGCTTACTGCGTTCTTTATAGGTGATTTGTTTCTTATGTTCTTTAGATGCTAAATCTTTTTGCCTACGTTTCATTTGTGTTTCAGTTAATTTATATAAGATAAGTCTTGCAGGAAGTTTTTGATACATTCCGATATAAATCTCAGGAATCTCATATGTTTCACCAGACTGTAATTGGTCAATAAATTGCTCCATATCTAATTGAATGTACTCAGAATGCTTTTTTATCGTTCCATTGTGAAAGTATTCAGGTTCCCTATTCTTTTGATATATACGAGTATTGAGCTTTAATCGTGAAATAAAATAAGCATCACACTCGCTTATAATATGTAGATCTTTTAAGTCGAAGTATCCTAAATCACGTATACATACATCGTGTGGTTGAAGAGACGTTAGGCAAGTGGATCCATACGTTTTATCATTGTGTTTTCCCGATCCTACATGAACATGTAGAAATTGACCACTTAGTAAATCATACTCTAGTTGAATTTTCACACCAGCATTTTGACCACTACCACCTGAACCTTGATATATAGAAGTAAATTTATCCGGAATCTGAAAATGTGTAGAATCCAATACACGAATACATCGAAAATAGTTTGTATACAAAGTTGGAATCTTGTTAGAAGAACAAAATTGTTGGTGAAGTAAATGTGCTAATAGTTGTTGTAAAAACTGAACAGCCTGAGAATTAAAACGTTGATTGAGTCCTTCTGGACTCATAGAAATGCCTGTGTTAGCTTCTAATCGACTACATAATTGTACCAATGAAGTATGGGCAATATTTTGACTTAACCAAATACATAGAGCCACTAAATCTTGTGCGCGGTATTTACTTTTTCGTTTAACAAATCCTACATTTTTAGCTAATTGCTCTAAAGCATCAGGTGACATATATCGTTGCAATTCTTTAGAAAACAATTCTAATTCATCAGAAATCGATAAATTCATACTAAAACGCCATCCTTTCCTATGATTCTATAGAAAGAATAGCGTATTTTTTCATTTTAGTGGGAATTTTGTATTATTAGCTTGATAACGATGGGGCGGTACCCCATATATATGATTAAACTTTATAACGTTTGAAAAATATCTTAATTCCCACCAGAGTCCATGTTGCATTAAGAAAATCAAAAGAGCCGATTAAAACAGAAATAAACTCTGTCCACTCCATTAGATATGATATGACTGAAAATAAAAAGAAAAAATATCTCGCAAATATTGACCACTTAATAAAACCAATTGGAACTTTTTCTTTTAGAATAACAATATAACTAACTCCAATTATAAATGCCAATGCACCAAAAGAACGAATCCAACTGTCTGTAGGCTCAGCAACACCAAAAAAATTTAATAATAAATCAGGGGTAAAGGCTAATAACAACCCCGATGCAATCATATAAATACACCAAAAAATTAATGAATATTTTAAAACTGGTGCTTTCTTATATTCTTCATGTATTTTCATAACCATTTTTTCTCCTTTAATTACATAATAAATCCTACATTCTTCGCTTTTGAAATGTTAATTTACCATTTTTTAAAATAAATTTAAAGATAGCAAGCCATGGACTATAATTAGGATCTGGTTCGAGTCCTCTTGATATTCTATCCAACTGAATTTCATACCAGCCAATTTCTAACATAACAACTGAATCATCAACCTTTTTTATCCCTGTTTTGATTTTAGGTGTTTCAATTGTTTTATACGTTTTATTTTTAATTTGATTGGGTAAGTCCACACAGAGTGCTAGCGGTTTGGCTAAACCAACCATGTCTGTGTTACCTGATTTAATTGCTTCTAACATCCCATCTATTGATCTAAAACCACCTGTTACTACTAAAGGAACTTTGACAATTTCTTTTGCTTTTTGTGCGTATTTTAAGAAATAGCCTTCTCTAGCTTTAGAGCTGTCAGATTGATTATCTAAAAATGCTGGCTTTTCATAGCTTCCACCAGATATTTCAATTAAATCTACACCTAAGTTGGACATCGTTGATAACACAGTCATTGATTCTTCTTCAGTAAAACCACCTCGTTGAAAGTCTGCAGAATTTAATTTGAGACTAATAGGAAAATTTGGTCCTACATTTTTTCTGATTTCAAGATAAATATCAGTTAAAAATTTTATACGATTTGTTATACTACCACCCCATTCATCTTGACGCTGATTATGCAAAGGCGATAAAAATTGACTAACTAAATACCCATGGGCTCCGTGGATTTGAATACCAGTAAATCCTGTTTCTTTGGCAATTCTAGCTGAAGTGCCGAATTTTTTAATAATCTCCAAAATTTCATCATTTGTTAATTCTCTTGGTGTATTAAAATAATTAGCCATACTACCTGATAAAGGAATCGCACTTGGTGCTACTGGCTTTTTAGTTAAAACACTTGGTGATTGTTTTCCAGGGTGATTCAGTTGCATCCAAATATGTGTCGAATTTACTTTACCAGCTTCTGCCCACTGTCTTAATTTCGTTTTATCCGTCTTTTCATCTACTACAACATTTCCTAACTCACCCAAAGCCATACGATCAACCATTACGTTTCCAGTAATTAATAGGCCAGTTCCGCCTTGAGCCCATTTTTTATATAAAGAAACTAATCTATCCGTTGGGTTATGGTCTTTTGTTGCCATATTTTCACTCATAGCAGCTTTAAAAAATCGATTTTTTATAATCATATTATTATTTAAAGTTAAAGGTTTAAAAAGTTCACTCATGTTTGTTCTCCTCATTTTTAAGTTTTATTAATGTTTCAACGTTATCAATTGAATTTCTTAAATCTTTCAAATCGGATGTATCAGAATTTAAGCTGTAATAAATATATATTTCTGTCTATAAAAATACTTAAATATAAGCATTTAGCTTTCTTTCTTACTTTGAGAAGGCCAATAATTTACCATGACTTCTTCAATATGCTCGACTAAACTTTTAAGGAGTCTAATAGTACTTTTATTTGGATCTAAATAATAAAAGTTTTTTGTCCCTTCACGATGAACGTTAACTACTTTTGCATCTTTTAAAATTTTTATATGATGTGATACCGCTGGACGAGATAAATGAGTTCTTTGGGTTATTTCACCAACACGCATTCCTTCCTCACACCCTGCAGCCATTAAAGCAATAATAATTGATTGCCTTGTTCCATCTCCAATCGCAATTAATACATCTTGGCATTCTTGAAATTCTTCTGCAAGTGTATTCAATTCTTCTGTATTTTTCATATGCACACCTCGATTTATTTAATGGTTTAATGGTTTAATTTATTAAACCATTAAACAGATTGAATGATACAGATATTATATCCTTTCGGTACATAATTGGAAGAAAGTATAGAAATCCTATATAGCTAATATCAGCTTAATTTTAGTGACATAGATACTGCGATGAATGGTTCATTTGTTCAATAGTTCGATTATATAAACCATATTAGCATAATTTTTTCAAAATAGATTAATGGGAAAGAAAATCGAGACCATTGAATTTCCTTCCCATTTTCAAATAAGCTTTACACAATTACTTAAAATTAACTGCGATTTAAATAATAAGTATTATGATACCCAATTTAAATTTGATACAGTTACTTTTTCACGTGTCATAGATTCAAGGCTCTTACGAATACCTTGTGCGCCCATATCAGAACCTTTTACACCGATGAACAGGAAGAGGTGTAAAATGAACTAAATTCTGATGGACACCTATGAAAGAGCAAAAATTTTCGTTTTGGGGGTACTATAAAATTTTAGCTTGATGGGCATGGGGTCCTGCCACATCGCTATCAAGTTAAGAAATACATTCTTCCCCAAAACGAAAAAAATGAACTAAATTTCTATGGACAACTATGAAAGGATGAAATTTTCGTTTTGGGGAAACTTCAAAATCTTAGGTTGATGGGCATGTGGTGCCACCCCATGATGAAAATATATTTAATTAATAAATAGGATAAGTGAGGCATCCAGAGGGATGCTTTTTCTTTTGGCATAGAAATCCCATTGGTGACTATATTTTAAATATATTAAATAAAAATGGTACGTGAAATTTTATAATGTGTCTAGAGATGCGATTACATTTAATACAATTAGGGAAGAATGGCATATAAGATGCTGGATTAAATACATTTACTTTTATAAAAATGGAGGAGTGTTATGAACGCAGTTTCTAAAGAGTTTAAGCAGACCATACACGCATTAAGTGCTTCCAACACATATTTAGATTGCTTAGTACAAACTAAAACGTATCTGCAGTTTCTAATACTTATCATATTTTGTATTATTACTGTTTACATACCTTTTCCATCACTCATGCTTAATTATATAAATGAATTAGATATACTGATGCAATACATAATTAAATCTGTTTATTTTTCTTTACCTATTTCATTAGTTTTCCTATTTATAATGAGGGATCAAAGGTTTTTATTTTCTAAAAAAATCACTTTTCAGCAACTAAAAATCTCTTTTTTCTGTGCTTTCATTATTTATGCTATTATGTTGTTATTTTTAGCCGTACTAATTTCTTTTACAACATTCAAAGGAACATCTAATCCTATTGAGAATGAAGGGATTACTAATATGCTTCATAAAACGCCTGGGATTGCAATTCAATTAATCGGAGAGAACATTATGTTTGTATCTATATTGTTCTTTTGGCATAAAATCATACGATCCTTCAAAATAAGCCCCATCGCTTCAATTACAGCCTCTTTAATATTGTCTGGAAGCTCATTTGGGTTACTCCATCTCTCTACGTATAACTATAATTGGGTACAATGTTTAACTATCATTGGGATACCAGCTATCGCTCAAATGATTTTCTTTCTAATATTTAAAAATATTCATATGGGATACATACTTCACTTCAATTACAATTTAATCATTATATTTTTTAGCTATATAGCTTCTATTTAAAATAATTTACCACTGAAAATAAAAGAAAAGGTACCCCTGCTGCAAGGTACCTTTTCTAAGGGGTATAACTCATTAGCTAAGCGGCCGTTGGTCAAGTATACCGCCTAGGCTATTACATGAGTTATGTTTTTATTATACATTGATCATATCAAAAATATTATCATTAGTGAAATTAACTTCTATTATTTTTTAATTTTAAAGCTGCCACCATAATAATAATTATCTCCAAGTTTCATAACAGCTACATATAATCCTGGCTCATAAACTGATGTAATAGGTGTTACAAATCTACCATAATTATGCTCAGTACCAGTATCATAAATTGTTTTATATCTTTGCATATTTACTACTTCATTCTCATCTTCTCTTAATCGATATATCTTTATAATACCTTTATCTTTACTGCCTGTATAAATTTTAATGTCCAAAATATCTCCATGCTTTAAATCACCAACAGCTAATTCTTGTAAGAAGTCTGCATTATGATGAAGTAAAAAATAGTTTTGCCATTGCCAGTCATCGAAAACCGGTGATGTTTTTTGTATAAATTGAGATTCAGCAGAAGCAGGTGTAATGCTTCCTGCAGTATAGGAAAATACACTTCCTCCAATAGTTAATGCTCCAATAATAGCTACTTTTCCTAAAAGTTTCATTTTTAAGCCTCCTAGTTTATTAAGAACTATAAAATCTTACTCATGAAAAACAGCTGTCAAATCATTAGATGGAAATATTTACTATCTGAATTTTAACATATACAGATTTTTCTGCAAATCAATTGATAAAAATATGGGATAAAATAAAGTTGGATTATAAACACTCTGAAAATCCTTAGTAACTTAGCACTAAAAAGAATCCATTCAAAAATAGATTAAACAAATTTGATTCTGACTCGTGAAATTGCTGCTAGCCGCACCTTTCAAAAGAATCGTTATAACAAAAAACACACATTATTGATACAATATACTTGTTAATTGAAATACAGAGAAAATAAAATACAAATTTAGGAGGAGAAATACTTTGGAAGTAGTCCAAATAAAGAATATCCTAAGAAAAAAAGCAACTCTCTTTCAAACAGGAGGAAAAAGACCTGATTTATCTATAAATGAAAGTTGGATTGGAAAGATTCCCTATTCGTTACCAAATGAAACTTACCCAATCGACCGCTATCAAGAAAAGATGTATGCGATCATGATGCTTAATTTAACTCAAATACCTTTTGTACCTGAAGCAGTAAAGGGCACGAAAGCCATCGCAGTGTTTCTTTCTCCAAACTTTGCAAAAGACTTATCCAACTTATCAGGAAATTTTTGTATTAGAGAATATGATTCTATAGAAGAACTAGTACCGAATGAAATGTCACTTACGTTTCCAGCTCTAAAGCCTTTCCCCTTAATACCAAAGTTAGTAGTTAATGAATTTCCACAATGGGATACGGAAGCACACGTGGCTTTGAAACATGAAAAGACTGCAAAGCTTTCTTGAAAAGCGCTTTGCAGCCTTATGATCTCTTGTTTTGCTTAGGCAAAAATCGATTGTGTTTCCGTTCGAATCAACAGCAAGATACAGGTACATCCATTGACCTTTTACTTTGATATATGTTTCATCAACTTTCCAAGAGTCATTTATTTGTTTGAGGTAACGTCGGATTCGTTTGTCCAATTCAGGACCATACTGATGAACCCAACGCATAATCGTTGTATGAGAAATGGATAAACTACGTTCCTCCATCATTTCCACCAAATCACGAAAACTTAGGTTGTACCGTAGGTACCATCTTACCATTAATAAGATAATATCAGGCTGGTAGTGCTTCCATTTGAACCAATTTTTCTTTTCCATACCGATCACACACCCTTTAGGGTAATAGTATCAGTATGTCCAAGTTTTAGAGATTACTTGTAATTATCTTGAAGTTTTTGCACCAGAACCGAACAGGGGATGTTAATATGACTGTAACCATGTTTTTGTTAAACTTATTTCTGCAATTGTAGCGACTGCATGTGTAGTACCTGCTATTAATGGCGCCTTTAGTAAAATCGCAGAATATGTAGACTAAAGCATCCATAGTGGTGCTTTTTTGTTTGCGTGCCCAGCTAAGCTGGGCACTGCTTGCTGGTGAAAGTCCAGTCTAGGTAAGAGCCAAGTCGCCTAGTAGCTGACAGGC
>NZ_JAKUHE010000032.1:0-25928 GCF_022664315.1 Bacillus cereus group sp. BfR-BA-01309 | reverse complement strand
TTGGCTTATTTCTTTAAAGAACAGTCATCGTTTGTCGCTAAAAACGTTGTAATACCAACGTTTTTGCTTAGTCGATAACGTCTCGCACTCACGATTTATGTCCTCCTAATAATGTGTTTCTATATCTTGCTGTTGCGACGCTTGTGTAGGAAATTCCACGTAAAATACTGTTCTTACCAAATCGTGTTCGAATTTCGTCCATAACCTTCGTTAATCTCATTTCTTTTTCTCTTTGTATAATGTTATCGAAAAGCGAAATTTGCTCTTCCCCTTCATGTATTAAATTTGTTAATGAAAGGCTTATCGATCGAATCGGCTCTCCTGTATGCCTCTCGTATAAAAAATAGGTACAAACGTTGTAAATATCCATCGTTAAATTTGTTGCTCTGTTTAACGTATGTGCTTTTTTTATTCCTCCTCCGTATTCCTTACTATATCCAACTGAAAAATGAATCGTTTGCGCATATTTCTTTTCTCTTCTCAATCTGTAACAAACTTCTTCTACATGCTCTAGTAAAATAACGATGAACTCCTCTATTGAATAATCACGAAATAATATTTGGCTTTTCGCTATAGATGTTGTCGATGGAACATATTTCTCTGCTATTCTGCTGAAATCAATCCCGTTACTATGTAAGTGTAATTCTTCTCCTATTACACCAAATGATTGTTTTAAATACTTCAACGGGTATTGCGCTAAATCCCCAATCGTATGTATACCTTTTCGATTTAATTTCATTTCCGTTTTATACGATATACCCCAAAATTTACTGAGTGGTCTAATACTCCATAACTTCTCGGGTATATCGTCATACGTCCACTGCGCTATTCCATCGTTATTCTTTTTTGCTTCCACATCCATCGCTACTTTACTCAATAATAAATTTGGTCCAATACCAATCGTACTTTCAATCCGTGTACGTTCATATATTTCTCGCTTAAACTTTAATGCGAAATCGCACGGATTACTCGCAAACAAATGAATACTTGCGGTCATGTCCATAAAAAACTCATCGATACTATATTGATGAAAATCTTCAGGCGCAACATACTGTAAAGCTAAGCCTGTTATATAGGTTGAACACTTCATATACGTATGCATAATCGGATTCACAATAATAATATCTGGCCGCTTCGGTATTTCGTACAACCTTGCCATCTTCTTAATTCCTAACGCTTTTAATGGCGGTGTTGCTGCTAATACGATTGATCCACTGCGTTTTACATCTCCTACAACAGCTAATTTCGTATATCGTGGATCAAGTCCTTTTTTTATACATGACACACTTGCATAAAAGCTACGAAGATCTACACAAAGAATAATACGATTCGGTAAAAGAGAATAATCATACAAGGTTATCACCCCTAACAAAAGAACATACGTTCTTATTATATACGAACTCTTGTTCTTTTTAAAGGTATTTTTATGAAATTTTTGGTTAAAATAACCGTTATTAAAATCTTTTTAAGAAAAACTTAAATAATTTCCCTCTATATTCATAAGAACTGTTTTCTATACTTCAAATGTAAATAGATACAAGGAGAAACAACTGAATTCTTCGTGAATAGGTGCAGTATTTTAGAACCCGTTTTTTAGTATTCAAACTAAATCCTGTATTTAAATAGATATTTTCATAGTAGCAATATACTTATATAAGAAAGACTTATTCCGAAAAAGAGTACTATTTAGCAGTGCTTGTTTATAGAAAATAAATTATTATTGGTTATTTTCTCAACGTTGTTTTTCTAGTTTTATCATTCAAATTTAGACACATATTTATCTAGCCTACATAAACTAAAAGCGTATAATTGCATACTTTATAAATTTATTAACCAGGATACATGAATTATCTTCAATGAAACTCTGAATATCCAAGTAATATCGCGTGTATTTCTTTGAAAATAAACATTGGATACATTAAAATCACAGCCTGTTTTTTGAATGTTGAAGAAAGATTGTTTAATTGTTTATCTGTATCTCCTCAATCGAATCTCTAATTACATAATTTTGTACAAGAAAGGAATTGAATTTATGCAAAATTTTAATTTCCTTTGTGAACAATTTGCTACAATACTTAAAGGAAAAAGTAAACTAAGTCAAGGTGGTTGTTCGGTGTCTTTTCACCGCGATTTTAGGGTGCTTGTTCAAGGAAAACCGAGTACTTCTGTAGTGCCTGTCGGAGTAAGTTTTGAATCGTTAGATCCAAATGGTAATGCATTAAATTTAGGCGAAATCGCTATTCTACAAGAAGAAATTCCTGCATTTATGAAATCCATTGTACAACAAGGAATTATTGTAAGTGCTTTACATAATCACTGGCTGTACATGGATCCCTTAATTATGTATATTCATATCCAATCGGTAGAGCCTCCATTACATTTTGCACAAAAGTTAGCCCATTCTTTTTTGACCTTAAGTAGCTATCCTATCGCTAATAATGAGGCGCAATGATTGGTGTTTGGGATATATTTATCCATTACATTTTCCGCATGTTTGAACATAATAAAACCATTTCACTTTGTGTCCGAAAAAAAAGACTCCCTGTACGTTCAAGATATCGACTTTGGTTTACATCATTGTTTTCGGCACTCTACATCTAGACGGTATATCCATTGGCCACGGTAAGACTTTATTTCAAACCCACAAAACTAGATTACCTGCACACTAAAAAGTATAGCGCATAGGTAATCTAGTTGTTTTTGAGATTAATAAAAATCTAATTTATTTTTTGAATTCTTCCATCAATAATAGACTGAATTGGTTCTTTTGATTTTTTTATATAATCTACTAATGCTTCAAAATCAGTTGGTCCTGTTTCAGCATCTTTACCGTTTTTAAAGGATACAAATCCATCTCCACCTGAGGCTAGAAATGCGTTAGCAACGACGCTGTAAGTTTTAGAAGGAATAATTTCTTCTCCATTTGTTAAGCGAATACTTGTTACTTTTTCTCCATTAGGTTTGTTCGCATCCCAAGTGTATTGGATCCCTGAAATTTGAAGCATTCTTGTTATATCTTTTTGCCATTGTTGATTTAAAATATCTCGAATGTCTTGACCCGTTAAATTTACTTTTATTAATTGATTTCCGAATGGTTGAATACCATATATCTCTCCCCATGTAATATCACCAGCATCTAAGTCATTACGAATACCACCAGGATTCATAAGTGCAATTTGGGATTGCATCGTTGCACGCTGGGCATCAGCAACTAAATTTCCGAGAGTAGATTCACCAGCTGTATTTAGTTTGCGGTCTAGTGGAGCAATAGACTTACCTACAACTTCATTAACAAGCGGTGCGATTTTTGCTTGATATTTCTCCATCTTCTTCTTTATTTTTTTATCAGGCTCTATGCCTTCATGGTAAGTTGTAACGATTTCTGCTTTTTTCTCAACAATATCTTGTGTCTTACGATCAATCTTTACATCAACATCAGCAAAAGCCATACCATAAGAATTTGCTTGTACGACAAGTTTATTATTAACAGTTCCATTTACATAGGTGTGGCTATGCCCACCAAAAATAACATCGACTTCTGGATCAGTCTCATTTGCTAATCGGACGATATCACCATTTGTTACGCCGTTCCCATCTGTTGTACCTCCGTTATGGGCAAGAACAACGATAGATTTAACGCCTAGTTTTTGTAATTGCTTTACGGATTTGTTAATAGCTTCAACTTCATCTGTAATTTCTACATTCTTTAGCATAGTAGGCATAACAAGGTTAGGAACATCCGTTGTTACGACTCCGATAAATCCAACAGGAACTCCTTGTACCTTTTTTATAGTAAATGGTGGTAAAAATAAACGACCAGTGGATTTATTATAGAAATTTGCGGCAACATATGGGAATTTTGCTCCTTTAAAATTCCCTGTTTTCTCATGGTATCCACCATAAATCAGGCGGTTCATTTCCGCAACACCTTCATCAAATTCATGATTTCCTATAGTCCCAACATCGAATTTCAAATCATTTAGAAATTCAATCGTAGGTTCATCTTGTAATAATGCTGAAACAGGAGTACTTGCTCCAACAACATCGCCAGCATGTACCTTTAATGTATTCGGATTCTGTTTTTCACGATCACGTAAATAAGCTCCTAAGTACTCAATTCCCCCTGCATCTTTATTGTTAATTTTTTTTACAGTGTCTAGTTGCCCATGAAAATCGTTAATACCGAGCATTTGCACATCTATGTAGCGGTTTGGTCCTGTACTTGCTTGGGCTGAAGGCGCAGCAAATACACTAGTAAAAGTAACTGTACTTAGTGCTAAAGCAACTGGAATAATTTTTTTCAACATAAAATTTCTCTCCCCTAATTAAAATCTGACATAATACAATGTTATTTTAATATATTAAGAGGATTATTTCTATAAAAATTCTACCAATTATAAAAATTAATAAGATTTTATTGTTTTCCGACAAAGTACTTCTTCCTCAAAACGTGAAGGTGTAAAACGACAATTTTAAATGGAACTTTGTTAACGTACCGAAAAAACAGTTTTTAACTTAGTAATTCTTTAGCGTACGAAATTCGCGTTATGTTGGCGAGACCCCATGCCCATCAAGCTAAGGTTGGGTTTTCTATGAACTTCCGCTCTTGTCGCCTACATGCTTGATATTTTGTTTATTTGTTTTTAAAATACGCATACCAAATAAACCTTGATTAGATAATAGCCCAATCCAATTTATGTATCACCTGTTGCAAATTATATGCAGTTTGTTAGGAGAAGAATGTTTAATTTTAGTTCCACCTATCCTGGGGATATACTTTTTGAAAAAACAAGGGGTATGCGAAAAATGGTGGATGATTCTTATAACACTTGTTGGTGTATTTTTGTTTGGTATGGTGCATTACTCTACCTATGAGGGGAATTTAATTCAAATTCTTTTTGTAACTTGCTCATGTTTTTTATGATCTACCACTGCTCCTGGTTGCATTGTTAGTTGTACCTGCATAACGTTAATAAAGCTGTTTATTAACTAGATATATTTAAATGTAGACAAAGTATACGGATTGATGCGATTAAAACGCATTTAGATGCTTTAATGAAAGTTAAAAGAGGTATCTACTCACCTAAAATTGCAGACTACGCCACCTATATCCGAGATCAAAAAATGGCACAAAATTTTGCATGGCTCACCGAAATGCAGTATAAAAACAAAAAAATTATTGTGTGAGGGCATAATTATCATATTCGAAAACAAAATTCAAAAATGATATTAGACTTTACGAAGGTGCAGCAATACAATTATGTTGGCCCAAATATGATGGATTATCTTCCGCGACGCATCAAAGACCAAATGTACACGATTGGTGTATTTGCGTATAGTGGAAGCAGTTGGGATGATGGTAATGAAGATATTATTCCTGTACATAATGAACATGAAGAACAAAGCGTTGAATAAATTATCAGCACGGTGGGAAGTCCCCATGTTTTTATTAACCTAAAGGGAGAAAGTAACCTACCAGAAACTTCATGGATGTTTACTCCTACTGCAGCAAGTTATTGGGGAATAAAAGATAAAGAAGAAATCATGATTCCCCACAGAACAATATGATGGCATTCTTTGGTTAGAAAAGACGACGCCTTCTGTACTGAAGTAAATACAAAAGCATCCTTACAATATAAGGATGCTTTTACTTATATTTTTATACATTCTTTTTCTATGAATACATTTTTGTATATATGCGTTTTAAATAGTGATTTCTAATAATAAGGAAGTAAATAATTTGAATACAAATAAAGCTTATTAATACAACAATTGAACTTTGAATAACGGACATTTCTTTACTTACTGTTTGTCCTAATTGATGAAACGTTAGAAATGCAAAACTACTATGAACCATAGCCACTATAATCGGTAAGAAAAATAGTAGCATCATTTGTCTTGTCACGATTTGCTTTAACTCACTTTGGCTTAATCCTAATTTTGAAATCATTTGATATTGCTCTTGATCACGTTCTAAATCAGTAAATAGACGGAAATATAAAAAGCTTAGTGTAAATACGAAAAATACAATACCCACCATTACACTTGAGATAGAAAGTAATCCGTTTTGTTGTTTCAATTCAAGCCATCTTAAATACAAAGATGAAAACATATAATAATCATCTTGATTCTTACCAATAATCTTCATAAGTTTAGTAGAAACTGCATTCGTTTCAGACCAATTTTCAACGATAAAACCATATATAGTGTAATCTCGGAGTACGTTTTCTTGTTGAGCATTTTGGACCTTATTATAAACAGCATCAGAGACAATAACAGGTTTTTCTATTAACGATAATTCTGAGATATAAATTGTTTTTTGCACAGAAAGTGGAACCTCTATTTGACCATGTATTATTTCAAAAGTTTTTATATCCTCCGCACTTTTCTCGTTCTTATTTAGTCGTACAGCAATGCTATCATTTTCATTTGTTAATTTCTCTATTTCATACCCTAATTGTTTTGCATATTCATTATACGTAGATAGATTAATTAACGCCAATCCGTTTAGGGTCCTTTTAAATTCTGTTGCAACAAGTTTATAAGAAAATCCATATTCTTTTAATTGCTTCTTTATCTCTTCAATATGGGCTTTTTCTTGTATATTCCCCTTATCCGATCGATACGTAAATGCATATGGAGTCTCATGTTTTGCTAGTTCTGGATTTCCAATAGCTGTACAAACTCCAATTGCTGTAAAAGAAACAGCAGATATAATTGTAACGATAAAGAATGTTCTCGCATTATCCTTCATTCGATACACCAATTCTGAAATAACAAGAAGATTGGTTCTTTTAAAGAATGTAGTTTCTCTATTTTTTAAAGTATATAACACGTATACACACAATTGATTAAAGAAAAAATAGGTTCCAAAAACAATTAATAAGACACCTACCCCTACAAGTAGTAATAATTGATCTAAATCCATGTAATTCACTGCAACGATACTGTGGTGAACACAGGAGTAACCTGCCCCAAATAAAATTAGTACCAACATGGATATCCAGACGGAAACTTTCGGCTCAGCTTTTGGTTTTTCCTCTGATTTTATGAGTTCTACAAGCTCATTTATTTTCATCATTTTCGATGTAAATAATGAAATAAGTAGAAATAGAACAAAAAAGGCGATAGCTGTTATTCCAATAGCCTTTAATGGAAAGTAGAATGCTAACCTATGCCCTACTCCCAATAAGGACCCAGTAACTAGTAAGAACAATTTAGAAAAAACTATCCCAAGCCCAATTCCTACTAGTATAGAAGGAATTCCAATCAACATGTTTTCGAAAAAAATTAATTGATGAAGCTGCCGATGAGACATTCCATGTAACATTAATAATCCAAACTCTTTTTTTCTATTTTTTAAAAAGGCACTAACTGAATAGAAAATAAATAAGAATGAAAAGACAAAGATTAAGTAATACGATAGTTGAAATCCTATCTTCCCAAACGTACTCAATATGGTGCTTACATGAGTCAGCTCGCCTTGTAGATTTGGATGAAAGACAAGTAAGCCATAAGTGAAGAAAATCATTACCGCAAATGTGCTACTAAAAAAATGCCCAAGATATATTCGTTTATTCCGTATAACATTATTAAATGCGAGCTGTCGAAATGTCATTTTTATTACCTCCTAACCTAGAAAGACTGTCCACAATATTTTTATAAAATAGTGGGCGATCACCTTTGCAGCAAATTTCATTGTATAACTGTCCATCTTTAATAAATATAATACGATCACAGTAACTAGCAGCAACTGGATCGTGCGTTACTAACATCATTGTTGCCTTTTCTTCTCTATTTAATAGTGTTAATATCTCCATTACATCTTGAGAGGATTTAGAGTCTAAGTTCCCTGTCGGTTCATCGGCAAGAACCAATGTAGGAGAGTGAATGAGTGCACGGGCTATCGCTGTTCGCTGCGCTTGCCCTCCTGATATTTCATATGTTCGTTTATTTAAAATTTCATTAATACCTAATTTTTCTGAAATAGATTCTACTCGTTTATTTATTCTTTTCACATTCATGCCATCTAATACAAGCGGAAGAACCATATTCTCTTTTACTGTTAATGTATGCAACAGGTTAAAGGATTGAAAGACGAATCCTAATTCCTGTCTGCGAAATAAGGCCAAATCATTGACCGAAAGCTGATATGGATTTTTACTATTAATAAATACATTACCTGATGTTGGCGAGTCAATAGTAGATATCATATTCAATAACGTTGTTTTTCCACTACCCGAAGGACCCATGACCCCAACAAATTCTCCCTCTGTTATTGTTAAATTAATATTTGAAAGTGCCGTGTGTGAAACATTTCCTGTGTATTCTTTACTAAGTTCTTTTACTTCTACTATTTTCATATGAGAAATTCCCTCCATTTTTATTTACTAAGAATGAGATTTGATAACTATTGCCTTCCTACATTTTGATTTATTTAAAATACGATTAATGTACTACTCATTAATAATTTGTTTCAGCTTTTATTATTTAAGGCTGTCATACTTGGTCGAATGTATTAAGCGCTAAAATAACTTGCTATCGTACTTCAGGATTTTTAAACATGTTTCTGTTTTTCATTGTAGTAGTATGGTTGTTTTTCTCATATTGAAATATCTTTCATTTTTCTTACACGCTTGAAATGTTTCTGAAAATACAGTCTATGAGGTCGAGAAACATAATTTTTTTGAGAGATAGCATTGAGGAATTTTTCATATGCACTGTACTATATGCTACTAGATTTTATTTGCAATTCATCTTATTTTCTTTACCGTTCAACAAGTTCTTCCTATTCTAAAAATGGAACAAACTTATTACTTAGAGTGTCTATTACGTGTATTCCAAAAATATGAAAGGACATATTATTACCAAAAGTAAAGTGATGTAAAAAAGTGTGTATTGAAATACTGCATTTAAATGTTACAAGTTTAATACTTTCACAGATGAACGATTACAAGTGTAATTAAAAAAAAGAAACACTTCAAACAACGTCTGTTCATTCGTCTAAATGTTTTAATTCTGCTTAACCTGTTAAAATTCAACTTCAAAAGTATTGTTATCCTATACACACTTTAAATAACATCGGTATTTAAAATACCAAAACAAAAACTATATATTCTTGAAAGAGGTTGAAAATTTATGTTCGTTTTAAACAAGTTCTTTACCATTTCACATTACAAAAAGATTGCACCTGTCGTATTACTTTCATGCGTTACATTAATAGGCTGTTCTAATAGTAATACTCCATCTGAATCACCTAAACAAACGAAACAAACAAATCAAATTAAACAAGAAAATACTGGTAATGATTCTTTTGCTAAACTTGAAAAAGAATATAACGCTAAGCTTGGTATTTATGCACTGGACACAGGTACGAATCAAACCGTTTCTTACCATGCAAATGATCGTTTTGCATTTGCCTCTACATCTAAATCATTAGCAGCGGGAGCTCTTTTACGTCAGAACTCAATAGAAGCTCTTGATGAAAGGATTACGTATAAGCGAGAAGACCTTTCTAATTATAATCCAATTACTGAAAAGCATTTGGATACAGGAATGACGTTAAAAGAACTTGCAGATGCTTCTGTTCGATATAGTGACAGTACGGCGCATAATTTAATTCTTAAAAAGTTAGGTGGTCCATCCGCATTTGAAAAAATATTGAGGGAAATCGGTGATACTGTTACTAATTCCGAGAGATTTGAACCTGAATTAAATGAAGTAAATCCAGGAGAAACACATGATACGAGTACACCAGAAGCAATCGCTAAGACGCTTCAATCTTTTACATTAGGAACTGTACTACCATCTGAGAAACGTGAACTATTAGTAGATTGGATGAAGAGAAACACAACTGGGGATAAATTAATTCGTGCAGGCGTACCAAAAGGATGGGAAGTAGCTGATAAAACAGGTGCAGGATCTTATGGGACAAGGAATGATATTGCAATTATTTGGCCACCAAATAAAAAGCCAATTGTTCTTGCCATCCTTTCTAATCACGATAAAGAAGATGCAGAATACGATGATAAACTTATTGCAGACACAACCAAAGTCGTGTTAGATACTTTAAAAGCTACGAATAAATAATCATCGATTATTGGAGGGTGTAATATAAACCGTGTAAATAACCTACTATCCTAGATAGAGGGTCGCTTCACGGTTTTTCTTTTTCTAAAATTACTATGAGGGAATGGTTACACTTATTGTTAGATAGAAAAGAGATCCAAAATCCGTAAATTTAGCTCAATCAATTTTTAAAGCTTACCAATCGGAAACTGTTGGAGATATGCAAGAGGCTTTGAAAGACGTTGTTGGACCTATGTTTGAGGCAATGGTTCAAGGCGAAATGAATCACCTTCTTGGTTTAGATTTAAACTCAAAAAGTGAAAAGAACAGGAAAATCGTCGTAATGGATATCCACACTTTGGATACCTAAAGTGCCACAAACCTTGCGGTTATTTAGTAGCACTCCGTATCCAACCTCATTTTCATCCCATGCCTAAAGGCGATGGGCTTTTTCGTTGGAGAAGGACTGTAAAAGAACCCCAAAACAAATGGAATGGCAGTCATATTCCCCAATTGGCCAATGGTATTGAATCAACTTATAGTTAACATTAAAATTGCCAAACTTATTAAAAAATACAGTATTTATCTACCGTGATTTAAATCCGTCCTTTGCTCGATAAGAAACTTTGATATATCTGTGTTGGTGCCATTCCGCAAGAGGAATTCCACTAAATCTTGTTTTTGAAGAACAGGATTAATAACTGCTACATCTAACTGACTCAGAATCTGAACGATGCCATGATGTGAAACACTCTTGATTGTTTTAAAAAGTTCTGCATCACGTTTCTTTCGTTCGGCGGATTCTTGAGGATACCCAGTATTGAACGGTTCTTCAAAAAGTTTCTCAAGCGTGAAGCGAAGATTTAGTTCGCCCGCCCAACCGAAATTCAATCCAAGTGGCAGTGATGCACAGTTTCCGTTATTTATCCTACCAAACAGAAACGCATCTGTTGGAGTTGGCAGATAACCACTAATGACATTCGGAAGTGTATTACAGGCAATCGACATACCAACACCGCTACTACATCCAGTGACGACAAAATCAACTGCACCTGAGTTTAAAAGTAGACCAACAGCTAAGGACACTTGGATATAGCTTAACTCCGATTCCTCAATAGTAACGCCGAAATTCAACACTTCATATCCATGCTTCGCCACAGCCCTTTTTGTTTCTTCAAATATCAGTTCATTTTTGCTAGTTTGGGTACTTGCTTGTATCACAGCTATCTTCATTCTTTCACGACCTTTCGATTTAATTATTACACAAGCCGAAATTCAAAAGAAGATAAAAATGATAAAACTAATCTTACCTTAATATTTGCTATTCTATTTGTTCATTTCAAAAACTTACGCATTTTTTGACAATTCCGGTTATTATTTTCTATTTTCCCATCACAGTATTGTGATGCTTTTTATGTATTTTGAGAAGTATTGGTCATTTGATGTTACAGAAACTGTTATTCTTCCATTTCTATAGAAAAAGTTGGGGATTCCCCCAACTTTTTTATACATCTATTGTCTTAATAATCCAGTGGATGTGACCTGATATGTTCTTTTCTTACCTATATATTCCTGTTTTCCATTCTCAAGGTTAGTTAAAGTCGCTCGCATTTTTTCCTTTGCTGCTTCCCCTTCTATATGAGTAAATTCTATATAATCTCCCACTTTTATAGGTACTGTTTGGATTTCAGCATTTTGTTGTCTATTTCCCATGATTTCCTTATTGTACATAACGTTACCGGATGAGCCTTGGACTTTAATACTTGCATATGTACTATTAAAGTAAGAATGCGGTACGCCAGCTTCTAATTTGATTTTCAGCTCTTCTGCTGTTTTATTATAATCTACTTTTGCAATTTCTCGATCACTATATCCTTTTAATGACCATGCAAATTGTTTTCCATCTAGAATTGTTGTCTCTGGCATTTTTTCAACTTTCTTTAATCCCTCTTTAGTAACCAGATACCTTGCTGTCTTTCCAATAGTCTCATTTTTGTTATTTTCAAGATTCGTTAATGTTGCGCGTGTCTTTTCCTTTACTGCGTCTCCTTCTATATGAGTTAATTCAATGTAATCCCCCACTTTTACAGACACAGTTTGGCTTTCGGTATTTTGTTGTCTATTCCCCACGATTTCCTTATTGTATAATACGCTACCAGATGAGTTTTGGACCTTAATACTTGCATATGTGCTATTGAAGTAAGAATGCGGTACACCAGCTTCTAATTTGATTTTCAACTCTTCTGCCGCCTTATTATAATCTACTTTTGCAATTTCTCGATCACTATATCCTTTTAGGGACCATGCAAATTGGTTCCCTACTAAAATATCAGAATTTCCATTTATAATTCCTACTTTTTTCTCTACAGTTCGATCAAATATGTCTGTTAATGTAATTTTAGCAAAAGCCGTTTGAGATAATTGCATAGTTTGACTTATCTCAGTTTCGTAGGACTTAATATTATCAATTACTTTCAAAGGTTGTCCCATTAACTTTTCATTATCATAGATTTCAATTTTCCCTTTAAATTGTGGAGTACTTTGTTCTTTCAATTTCCAAGAAACATTTAATTTCTCATCTTCAAAGCGAATATTTTGAATATCAAAATCTAAAATTCCCATTTCTGGTTGACTAGGCTGATTTATATTGAAACTTTTTCCAGTACCAATAGTTGATTGAGTATTTCCTCCTGCCTTAACCCAGAGATATTCTGAAGTTGCTCCTCCATCGTATTGATAGGACGTATCATGTTGCCCAGAGATACGCTGATTATTCCAAGAATTCCATTGTTGATCTGAAACTTTTCTGCTGTATCCATTTTTAAGGCGTGCTTCTCTTACATCTTGTCCATTACCAGCCCAGTCCTCTTGAAACATCGATAGACCATAGTTAAATGCAACATTTGCAACTGGATGATCCATAATAGCAACTAACTTCCATTGATTTAATTTATTATCTTTTATCCATTGGCCAAACTTTGTATGGCCATCTTCTTGCCAAGAACGTAGAGTCATTCGATACCATTCACTATCTTTCCAATTATAAGTTGTTTGTACCTTCAGACCTGTTCCTTCTCCACCAAATCTACCGGCTTCTGAAGTCGGCGATAAATATTCAGCTTTTATTGCTTGGTTTGATGCTATTGGATCCCAAAGCGCAAAATGGAGAGTACGTTTACCGGTTTGATCAAAGCCACTTTGTTGTTGGAAGCCAGCATAACCACCACCCTCTCCCCCCTGATTCCAGTTATGCACAGCCCAATACGTATAAGGTGCTGTTTGGACTGGTGACCAGTCTATGCTAATGATATCTGAAGCAGCAGTATTTTGTGGTGTTACATAAACCGATGGAGCATGAGATCGGATTGCTGCCTCTGTACTAGAAATTGGTGCTCCATACATTGACATCATGGTGCAAGCCGCAGTAATTATAACAATCTTTTTTAGTCTTCTATTTGTTTTTTCTTTAAACATAACTTCCTATCTCCTTTTAAATTATTTTAGTTACATTGAATAATAACGATGTACATACTATTAAACAAATTATGTAAAAAAATAACATTAGCTATACTACCTAGTTATGTTTAATATTTTTTTCACTACTATTACTAATTAAATTATAGTATTTAGTAAGAAAATCGTATGATTTGTGACTAAATGTTGGCTAAAAATATTATAAAAATTCATAAATATATAGTTTTAGATTTTTATGCTGAAAGACTCCTTTGATATTTCATGATTTTTCAATAGATTTATTTCCTTAATTACTCGCGCTATTAACTATAAATTTGTTTACGGAAATAACATTATGTAAACATACATCGTGATAATTAATAAAATAGCTTATCAATTTGCACGTGTCTTTTCAATAGATTAAAAGAGCCCACAAAAAACGTAGACTCCTTTAATTACCTAAACATTAAATATTGCAACCGACCAAAAATTAACATTAAATTCTTCTGTTAGCTTATTTAATATTTAATGAAGTAGATAATGTATTCCAAGGTGCATTTGTAGATGTGTTTTGATATTTGAATTGTCCATTTTGTTGTCCCGAAGCATCCCATTTATATTCCCATCCATCAACTGTTCTATCACCATTAATATCAATCATCTTAGAATCTACTTTTTTTAGTTTTTGACCACTCATTTGAGCAATCGGATTTCTACCATATCCCATTTCATTTGTATAAATGTATAAATAGCTTCCTCCATGATCTTTAACTGTACTAAAATTGTTTGGACCGATAAATTCGACTCCGCCTAATTGAGATTCAACTTTTACTACATTTAATGATGTTAACGGTGGTGCAGGTGCCGCAGATACATCTGTCGCTATGCCAACTGTTGCTCCCACTACTAATGACGAAACCCCTAGGATCATTCTTTTTAGCATACAATCCTCCCCTTTATATTTAATACAAATTGATTCTATCATACTAATTTCATAAACTTTCTTCCCTGTAAAAGAGTTAACAAAAAGTACCTATTTATATATGAAATTGTGCATATTCATTGCATTTTTACTATTTGCACTTATCATTAATCCTACTACAGCATAATTGGTTCTCTACCTTTATGGACTTTCAACACTTGGACTCGTTTCAAGGTGGCTTTTGTAAGAGCTAATAAATGGTGCGTAGTTCGGTTATTTAACAAGTAAAAAATAAAATTGCAAATCCAACTCTATTTAAGCCGGCTTTTCTTCTAGCATTATAAGCAAGATCCACCACTTGCATCGATTAACTCCCCAGTTATCCAACGGCTGTCTGATGAAGAAAGAAAACCTACAATATCAGCTATATCATTAGGTTCTCCCCACCTATTAAAAGTCGATAAACCTGCAGCATATTTTTGGCCATCTTTATTACCTAATGTCTCAGCGTTCATTTCTGTATTAATTATACCCGGGAGAATTGCATTTACTGTAATACCACGAGCACCAAGTTGTTGTGCTAAAGTATGAGTGAGTGTATTAATTGCCCCCTTAGATATACTGTAGGCAAAAACACTTGGGGTGGCTACACGTGTAACAAATGATGAAATATTGATTATGCGTCCTCCATCTTTTAAACGTGGCAAAGCCTTTTGAATAATGAAAAATGGAGCCTTAACATTAATATTCATAACCTCATCAAAAGACTCCTCTGTAGATTCCTCTAACGTTAAAATCTGCCCAATTCCAGCATTGTTTACAAGAATATCAAATGTAGTATTACCTATATGTTTTTGAAGAGATTGATCCATCATTAAATACAAGTTATTAATGCCGTTAAAAGTACTTAAATCTGCACTGATTGCAAATGCGGCACCGCCATCTTGTTTAATTTTATCCACTATACTTTCTGCTTCTTCTTTTCTTTTACTATAGTGAACTACGACTAACGCACCAGCCTGTGCCAAATGTAAGGCAATACTTCGTCCTATTCCCCTACTAGCCCCTGTTACTAATGCAACTTTCCCCTTCAATTTATTCATCTCATCATCCCCTTATTTAAAATTCTACTTAGTTATATCACAGGATACTCTTTGAAATGTTGCTCTCTAATTTGGTTTCCTTAAAGGACCAAGATTGTATTGATACTAAACAGCTAATTTTCTTTTTATGCTATAGTGCACCCATATCCGTTAAGCTAGGAAAAGTGAATACCACCAACAAAGAAAAGCATTATTTTTAGATTGTAGTACCTGAAAAATATCTAGTTTCTAAACCTTTGTTAAGTAGCCTCGATGAGCAATTATACAAAACCAATAATGAAAAAAGGATCTGATATGAATATCAAATCCTTTTTTACTATGTATAATTATTTCACCGCTTCTCTTAATTCTTTTTCAGCTTTAAATGCCGGTGCTTTAGAATCAACAATTCACATTTCTTTAACATTATTATATAGGATTTTAAAGATACCAACAGGTATTTTAACTATTAATAGATTCACTTTATTAGTAAGTATCTTAGGTATTCTCATTCCAACTGGTTACTTTATTTTTATGTATCGTAGCCCGAAAACTAAAAAAATTGAAAAGTCTCGTTTAATTGCTTACATACCATTATTTATAGCTGCTACAATGTTTTGGGCCATTCAAGAACAAGGAGCTATCATTTTAGCTTCTTATGCTGATCAACGTACTCAATTAAAATTGGCCGGGATTGAACTTCAATCTTCATGGTTTCAATCATTAAACCCCATTTATATTGTTTTGTTAGCACCAGTATTTGCTTGGTTATGGGTAAAGCTTAATTCACGTCAACCAAGTACTGCTAATAAATTTGCTATTGGTTTATTATTTGCTGGTTTATCCTTCTTAGTTATGATTATTCCTGCATATATCCATGGTACAGAATCCCTTGTAAGCCCTATGTGGTTAGCGATTAGCTTCCTGTTAGTAGTAATTGGGGAACTTTGTTTATCACCTGTAGGTTTATCAATTACAACCAAATTAGCACCAGCTGCCTTCTCTGCTCAAACAATGAGTTTGTGGTTCTTAACTAGTGCAGCTGCACAAGCTATAAATGCTCAACTAGTTCGATTATATAATCCTGAAACAGAAATTATTTATTTCGGTGCAATTGGTGGCCTTTCAATCATTTTAAGTGTAATTTTATATTTTATGGCCCCAAAGATTCAAGTTTTAATGAGAGGCATAAAATAAAAAAAACTGTGCTAAAAACTTGTTATAATGCAGGTTTTTATTCACAGTTTTTTTGAATGACTATTTAGATTTTTCTATATGTTACATTCCAATATATTTATCGTTTAAATTAACCCCCGCATAATGTAAAATTAATTCCACTTTCCAGTGCTCCGTCCTATCGAAATGCGTGCTTTTCATGCTTTATATTCTACTAACAATGTATTTTGTATTTAACCGTCGATTATAGTTTGTAAAATGCGAACATTTTTTTACCGAGCCGATTTTTACGCCTTCCTTGTAAATAGTGTTGAATATATAAATTCTTACTTCTTTTGGTGTTTTGATTTTCCTTCAACAGGAATCTGCATATTCATAATTATCTGTCCTTCTGAATAAAACAGATTCAATTCATGTAAATCTGTTTCAATTACATTACATGATCTAAACTGTAAACCATTTCTCTCTATATAGTCTGTAATATTTGTATATATTTGATGTCGTACTTCATCCATATGCTCTTCTGTACATACGTAATCAACACAAAGATAATTACCTGCAGGTATACTAAGAATATCAACATGCTCTATCTCTGTATCATTCAAAACAGGATAATAAACTGATAGTCCCAGATCATCATTGAATAAATTCTTAATAGGACACATTGTTATAAATTGTTCTTGAAAAAATTCACCTTGCTTAAAAATAGAACGGAATTTATCAAAAAAGAATTTTACACTATTAAAATCTTCTCCTTTGATGTGATAATATTTTCTTTCCTCAAAATAGACACTCTGAATTTCATTGAAGGTTTTACTTCTATTTTGTAGGAGATCGAGGAGCCTAGTAATTTTCTTTTGCATTTCCATATATCGATAAATTTCAGTTTCAATTTCATCTTTTTTGTTCTGTAAGATATTTATATTGTTTATTATTTTTCTCTTATTTATTACTAAATCAATTTCTTCAATTGAAAAACCTATATCTTTACAAAAGAAGATTTGGCTAATTCTCTGTAGTTCTTCATTTCCATAAAGCCTATACTTATTTTTACCTACCTTTGGCTGAACTAATCCTTTTTCTTCATAGAATCGAAGTGTTTCTTTCGTTGTATTAAAAATCTTAATTACATCACTTTTAGTTAACTTATAGCTATCCATCTAATTATATTGCCTCCTATTAAGGAATAATATTTATACTATAAACTATGTGGTTACTTCATAGTCAATAAATAAAAAGAAATTCTTTTCACACCAAAAATGGTCGTTTAAGGAACCCTCCTAACTCGCGGTAAACTTAAGTTTTTCAACTTAGAAAATCCTTAGCGTACGAAATTCGCGTTATGTTGGTGGGACCCTATGCCCATCAACATAAGGTTATATACGTTTAATTTCAGGTGAGATTGTTTCTATTTTTAAATTTATAGTAAGAATTTTCAAACGATTCATATTAATTTTTTAGAAAACAGAAAGAAGGTCTAGTTTAATTGATTTTTATTTAATCTTAGCTTGATAGTGATGGGGTCCTGCCACATCGCTATCAAGCTAGTGAAAAAAACACCTCAAAAACAGTAAAATTGATATTTCTGGGTAAAAATGTACAAAAATCTTATTTGGGGTCGTAAAAAACTTTTTAAGTTGATGGATGTGGGGTTCTACATTTTATGCCGCACTAAAACGATCTTCAATAATCAAAATTAGGTTACATAGTTTTTTCTTTTATCATCTCAACAAATCTCTGTAAAGCAGCAGAAAAAGTACATCTTTTCTCATAATATAATAAGTTGGTACTTTAGAATATTTCTCAGGTAAATCAGTCATGGTTAAAGATTGCTCATGGTCTTTCAAAATTGATTTGACCATGACAGCAATGCCCATTCTAGCCTTCACACAACCATTAATCGCTTTAATTGTTCCGAATTCTATCACTCGCTTTGGATAACTGCCTGCTTCTTTTAACCACTTATCTACTCTATTTCGAAAGAAACAGCCTCTACTATAATTAACATTGAATGAGCTTAGCTTAATAGTGATGTGGCGTTACCCCTGGTACTATCCTAATACGTTAAAACTTTTTTATAAAAGGTTTTAACGTCCTACGTTTTTGACCATTCTGTACAACGATAACTTTGGTTTATTAATTTCACTTGTAATCTGGTAGCCTAACCTCTGATACAATTTAATAGCAAGTTGGTTCTCTTTCTTTACCGTCAGAGAGCATTTGGCAAAGCCTTGCAGGGAAGCCTGTTCCTCGGCAAACTCAAGTAGTCTGGTACCTATCCCCAGTCCACGACTTTCGGGCAATAAAGCGATTGTTCCGATGTGAAACTCGTCATCTTCTCCCTCCTTCAAGGTAATCATGGAATAAAGCATTTTGATATTCCGAATGTTATAAACAACAAAATCCAACTTTCGGAATGAAAGCAGCTGTTTAAAAGTGGGCCAGGCAAGACGATTTAAAACGGGTACGGGATAGCAAGTAATCATCCCTAAAGTTTTCCCGTCCATTTGAGCTTCATAAGCGTATTGATGACTGAAACGGTTGTTCCCCTGCCGCCATAGCTTACAAAAAGTCCCTTCGACTGTGTTCTTCTCCTCAGATCCTGCAAGTGCAAATGCCATGTATTCCAATGCCATTACATTTAGCTGGGCACCGACCATGGATTGATGAACAGCCTTTACAATAGAGATTTTATTCATTTCCCAGTACTCCTTTTCGCTTTCTATATTATTGATGTTAATTATCATGGATTTGTATCATTTCACTCCCCTCTCGACTCATCCTTAGCTTTGAAACCATAATAAAATGTATTTAAAACAAGCTCTGCAGCAGATTTTTTAGCCACATTTCCTTCATGTACCTGTTCCCAAGTATGGAAAAGCAGAGCATAAAGCGTATTCAAAATCCATTCGCTGCTAACCGTTTGCTGAAAGTAACCTCTTTGTTGTAACAACTCAATAACGCGTCGTATAGGTTCCCTCAGCTTCTCTTCAGCTTCACCTAATTCTTTGTTGTTAAATACAGATGCATCATGACCTAGAAAATAGATTTTGTCACCTAAAGGGATTAACGCTTCAATGAGTTCTGGGATATAGTTTTCGCTTCTATCCTCATCCAGTGGAATCTGGTTTACGGTATCACTTACCAATTGTATAGCTCGATGGCCCAAGAATAGCATCAATTTCTCTCTGCTTTCGACGTAGCGATGGAGTGTAGCAATGCCAATTCCCGCATATTCCGCAATTTCATTCATCGAAGCAGCAGGATTTTCAACAAGCAATATAGTAGCCGAATCAAGAATTGCGTTAAATCTCGCTTCCTTTAACGTTGATAAGTCTTTCTTCATCGTCAATCTCTCCCTTTTTATATATAAAGTCGTCATTTTTTGATAGATAAATATATCATTTGATATTATGATAAACAATCTCAAACAAAGTGTCCAGCTGCTGAATGTAGCTTTCCAAAAGAATTATATTACTGAAACTGATAGTACTTTGAATGTTTCATTTTTAGCATTTCATTATTTAGATGACGATGAAGAAATTAATTTTTTGATGTAATAAATACAAAAGCCAAAGGAAATGGTACGAGTCGCTTTCTTAGTAGAGAAAATGATCACATTAGCTGGGTTTCTTAAGCTATTTATCACGATGTTCCCTTGTGATATTTTATTTTTTTCACTAATACAGTTATCCTTCTCGCTAATTTTTCCAGCATTTTTTTATGAAGAATTAATAATTACAGTAATTTTTCTACTTATATTAAATCCATTTGCACTTCATTTAATTACTGAATATTTTATAATGAAGGTACTTTCTGCATAAAGTTATCGGTTTACTTTAAAATTCACTTCCGGGTATTTGGTCATCAGCCTTTTAAGGGTTGAGCCATCATCCTTCTGTTTTACATACTGGTCAAAAAATGCCAGGCTGAATTCATTGATAATGTGATGAACTTCCTTTGGATTTTCACCTGGGCTCTGCAACAGTGGGGAGAACAAATGTAAATCAGTGAAGCTTGTATGATCTGTATGAGGAATGACCATTGACATACCACCGCCAGCTAACCCACGCCCATATCGCTCCGTCACTTTATCGGGATCTGCCTCATCAGGCTCTACGGCACTCATGAGCAGAAATGGTTTTCCAATCCCACTTTCAGGTAAAATTTCCCCATACAAAGCGCCATCCATATTGATAGCTGCTTTGACGCGAGAATCTTTTGCAAGTATTTGTGCTGCGGTAGCTCCACCGTAAGAGTGCCCAAACATTCCAATTCGCGAGGTATCAAGCCTCCCTGTAAAGAAGCCGCTCTCATCGTTTTGGTTAAGTTTCTCTATCTGATTAAGCACAAAGGTGACATCTTCCTCCCATAATTTTATATGGCTATCCCCTGCGTCATCAGTTAAATTGAAGGGCTGTACGTAAGCAACTCGACCATCTGGAAAGACGGTAGCTGCAGTATCAAAGGTATGATCGATACTTAGAACAATATAGCCTTGACTAGCCAACTCCTCAACTTCAAACGTGTTTTGATTACGAAAACCATTAAAACCATGAGAGAAAAGTAATATGGGATAATGATTCTCTGAGTCTGAGAGTTGTAAATCCATAAACGAATGAGATTTTACCAATTCCAAGTGGCTGAATGCAAATGCAGGAATGGACAATGTTTTTTCCAATCCCTTAGAGAGTTCATTTATATTACGAATATAAGGTTCTTGGTCCCCCTTGCTTTTTTCAGCTGCAGGATACCAAATTTGCACCATCAGTTCGCGTCGATCAGTTGGATTTTGCGAATATGGTTCATTTCTTTGATGATCAACCCAATGATATAGCTTCGTACCGACCCTATGTGGGCCAGTTGGTTCTTCAAATGAAAATACTGGCATAAGTAAAGGTAGCGCAACTGCTACAGACAAATAGATGCACAACAACAAAGTTTTAACTATGAATATACCCCGGCTTCTAAAGCCCTTTTTCCGCCCAGCTAATAAATAGCATAAAATCAAGATAACTGGGGATGCATATGCCGGAATCATCTGCCATCTAAAACCTTCTACCAATAGCTGAACTGTAACCATTACACCAGCAACCAAAGTAGCTAATTTAGACCACTTTTTCGTTTCTCTACCTACTAACAGTATCCAACTTAAAAGACTAAAATTCACAACTATCAAAACGATTTCCCAGAAATTCATTGGCCTATCTCCTTTGAATGCATTTTACATCTAATTTAAAGAGGTAATTTTCAATCTGAGCAAAAACAGATGAAACGCCTATATAGTTGCACCAATTATCCTTAATAATTGTTTCATATACTCCTTTCTTCAAATTAAAAACTTAAAATGCCCAGCTACCTTTACGGAAAATTGGCTCTACAGTTCCATCTGGTAAAATACCATCGATGTCCATCTCACTGCTGCCAATCATAAAGTCCTCATGTGTTACTGAAATATTTGCACCTAACGTTTCAAGTTGATCGTTTTCTAAATCCCTTCCATCCTCTAAGCAAGTTGGATAAGCTTTACCAATCGCTAAATGGTTCGATGCATTTTCATCAAACAATGTATTAAAATATAAAATCCCCGATGCTGAAATTGGCGATTCATGTGGTACAAGTGCTATCTCACCTAAATAGCAAGAGCCTTCATCCACATTAATAAGCTCCTGTAATAAATCATTTCCTATCTGTGCTTCAGCTTTAACAATTTTCCCTTCTTCAAATGTCAGTTTAAAGCCATCGATAATATTCCCTTGATAAACTAATGGTTTTGTATTGCTTACATAGCCATTTACCCCTTGTTTCATCGGTAACGTATAAACCTCTTCTGTCGGCATATTAGCCATAAAGATAGTATCATCTGGCGTTTTACCACCTCCAGTAATCCATTTATGCTGTGGTGCTAATGCAATTGTTAAATCAGTACCTGGCGCTGTATAGTGAAGCTTCATATATCTTTTATTGTTCAGTAGGACCGCATGAGATTCTAAATTTTCTACATGTTCACGCCATCTTTCAATAGCATTACCTTCACCAATACGAACAGCTTTAAAAATAGCCTCCCATAATGCTGGTACTTGATCCCCAGCTGCTAAATCCGGGAACACCTTCGATGCCCACTTTGATGAAGGAACTGCTACCATCGACCAAGCTATTGAATCCTTCATTACGGCGTTGCGATTGTTTCTCAGAGCAGCTCCTGCTACCTTTTGATAGGTAGCTAGACGATCAAATGAAATACCTGCAAATTTATCAGGATCTGTAGCATCTATTATTAATAGTGCGCCTTTACGTTCAATCAGCTCATCATTCATTTTGACTATCCATTCTGGGAAACGATTAAATTCCTCATCTGAGGCATAATTAAAGTAAGCACGATCCATTTCCTCATCAGAAAAATTAACATGAACACGCCCTGCCCCAGCCTTATAGGCCTCTTTCACAACTAAACGAACGAAATCCAATGCATCCACTGATGTATTGACTAATAAGTATTGTCCTGGTTGAATATTGACACCAATTTTCAACGTAAGTTCTGCATATGCTTGTAATTTTTCTTCAAAAGTCATATTATTTACCTCGCTTTTATCCAATAATTTTTGAATTCCCCTTACTAGCTTGCCTTCATACCATACTTTGTGAATAGGTTTTTCAGGATTTTCTCTTGTCTATTTTTACGTTTTTCATCAAGACTCGATAACAACTAATGGATTTTTTCAATTCATTAGTTATCTCTTAAAATTAATTTAGTTACTAGACGAGAAAATATTTCAATGAGTTTCTATGTTTTTACCAAATAATCCAATTCAAGGGTATCAAGCACTACTTAAATTTATAGCGTTCTTTATTGTATAAGCTCATTCATTTCTTCCCAATCTTTTCAATGCTGCTGCACCTAAAGGCTTTCCACCAATGAGGCGTTTAACAATTTCAATCACACCTTCCTCTGTACAAAGTCATTTTTGATAGATAATACTATCATTTAATACAAATATAAATCATTTAAGGTTCATTATCAAGCCGTTAAACTTATTTTTTTAAATTTTTGGTAGAAAACGAAGTGAAGATGGATTCTATCTAAGTGAGCGATAACGGAAAGATCTTTATGTACATAGTACGAAATTACTGCTAAATATTAACGAGCCGATGTACTCTTAACTGGGTAAAAATCGGCTTTTTTGTTTCAAAATTTGCTTAGCATATATTTTGGTTAAAATGTGGGCGGTACCCCATCGCCATCAAGCTAAGCTAATATAAGTTTAATTTCACGTGAAATTTTTTCGTTTTTCTAAAGACCAATGTAAGTTCTTTAAAGATTTGCATGCCAAATAAACCCTATCAGGTTTCAGTTTTTTGGATTACGCTACATGACTGTGAGACATAGAAAAGTTGTATACGACGCCTAAGATATCAAAGACTGTTTTCTTCTCATACCTATGGGATTTTCGTCCTTTTTTCTGTAAGAGATTAAACAGACGAAAGAGAATCTTTGTTAATTCTTGGGTGTCTTTTTGTAAAGATTGATAAATAAGTGGAAAATAATCTTTGATGATATAAATTGCTTTATATTCACTTAATTCTCGTTTCTTCTTGATGAGGAGGAATTGGCGCATTTGAAACATGGTGGAGGAACAAAGAAGGATACTTATTAATTGTCCGTATAAGTGACATTCTAGTCGTTCTAATTTTACAGAATTACAGTGATGAATACGAAAAATGATTTCCATGTTTTAAAAATAAGTTCAATTTGCCAGCGTAAGGAGTAAAAATCGTATACTTGTTCCTTTGGTAGATATTCTAAAGGAATATTTGTAATGTAAAAGTTAATTGCACTAAGCCTCTTACTACGTTCTTTATAGGTAATTTGCTTCTTATGTTCTTTAGATGCTAAATCCTTTTGCCTACGTTTCATTTGTGTTTCAGTTAATTTGTACAGAATGAGTCTTGCAGGAAGTTTCTGATACATTCCAATATAAATTTCAGGAATTTCATATATTTCACCTGACTGTAATTGGTCAATGAATTGCTCCATATCTAATTGGATGTACTCAGAGTGCTTTTTTATTGTTCCATTTTGAAAGTATTCAGGCTCATTATTTTTTGATATATACGTGTATTGAGCTTTAATCTTGAAATAAAATAAGCATTGCACTCTTCTATAGTATGTAAGTCTTTTAGGTCGAAGTATCCTAAATCACGTATACATCTTTCAGTTGAAGGGAGGCTAAACAAGTAGAAGCATACGTTTTATCATTGTGCTTTCTCGATCCTACATGAACATGAAGAAATTGACCACTTAGTAAATTTTCACACCAGCATTTTGACCACTACCACCTGAACCTTGATATATAAAAGTGAATTTATCCGGAATCTGAAAATGTGTAGTATCCAATACACGAATACGTCGAAAATAGTTTGTATACAAAATTGTTGGTGAAGTAAATGTGCTAAGAGTTGTTGTAAAAACTGAACAGCCTGAGAATTAAAACGTTGATTGAGTCCTTCTGGACTCATAGAAATACCTGTGTTAGCTTCTAATCGACTTCATAATTGTACCAATAAAGTATGGGCTATATTTTGACTTAACCAAATACATAGAGCCACTAAATCTTGCGCGCGGTATTTACTTTTTCGTTTAACAAATCCTACATTGTTAGCTAATTACTCTAAAGCATCAGGTGACATATATCGTTGCAATTCTTTAGAAAACAATTCTAATTCATCAGAAATCGAGAAATTCATACTAAAACGCCATCCTTTCCTATGATTCTATAGAAAGAATAGCGTATTTTTTCATTTTAGGGGGAATTTTGTTTTATTAGCTTGATAGCAATGGGGTACTATATAAAGAGACTTCAACGACTACTAGCTACTTCCTAAACGTTGTTCCTCATTTACAAATCTGTTTATGCTTTTTAAAATTTGCAAAAGGACCAACAATATCTTCATATTACTTATTAACCATTATTGGCTGAATCCTCTCCTGAATTCCCATCATTACTGGGTTGCATCGGCGTTCCATGGCCATCCTCATTGTTTGGTGGCTTTGTATTTCCTTCGACACTTCCACTGTTTGGCGGCTTTGTATTTCCTTCACCACTACCATTGTTTTGCGGCTTTGTATTTCCTTCACCACTACCATTGTTTGGTGGCTTTGTATTTCCTTCGACACTTCCACTGTTTGGCGGCTTTGTATTTCCTTCACCACTACCATTGTTTGGTGG
>NZ_JAKUHE010000031.1:0-32387 GCF_022664315.1 Bacillus cereus group sp. BfR-BA-01309 | reverse complement strand
GTAGCCGCTGGGCCAACAACAACACCAGTAACACCGGCTGCACCAATTCATAATGAAGTGCCAAATCAAGAAGTAGCCGCTGGGCCAACAACAACACCGGTAACACCAGCTGCACCAATTCATAATGAAGTGCCAAATCAAGAAGTAGCTGCTGGGCCAACGACAACACCGGTAACACCAGCTGCACCAATTCATAATGAAGTGCCAAATCAAGAAGTAGCCGCTGGGCCAACAACAACACCAGTAACACCGGCTGCACCAATTCATAATGAAGTGCCAAATCAAGAAGTAGCCGCTGGGCCAACAATAACACCGGTAACACCAGCTGCACCAATTCATAATGAAGTGCCAGGTCAAAATGTATTAGTTACACCAGTTGTAGCACCTACCAAAGAAACAAAAACAGCGCCGATAGAAAATAATGTTCCAACGGAACAGATCCCAACAAAAAATATTGATTCCTCTGAAATAAAAGAAAAACAAGAAAAAGTAATTAAAAACGAAAAATATGTTTCTAATCCGTTAAAAGATTTCATAACAAATCCAGAAGAACAAATTCAAGAAATTGTTCAAGATTGGATTGAATCGACAGAAGCGGTAAAAGAAAAAGAAACAAATAAATCATCAAATGAAAATGAAGCACAAAATAATCAAACTGACATAGAGAATGCATCTAATATAGAACGAACAGAAGAACGTGTGGAACAAGAAGAACAAGTGCGACCAGGTCAACGCCAGCAAGTGTATAACAATCCAGCGCGTGGATCTCGACACTTAGCGTCAATGAATGAAGATGAAGATATAGAGAATGTAACATAAGCCCTCTAAGTAATGAGGGCTTTCTTTCTAAGTAAAAGGAGGGGAAGAAAAGTTGCAATCTAGTCAATCACAAATAATGGTTGAGCAGGAAATAGTAAAGCATGTTCAAAAAAAGCAAAAAAAGAAAAAGGGATGGAAAATAAAACTGATCGTAATTTTGATTAGTTTAGCGGCATTAATGATTACTGTAGCTGGAGTTGGTTTGGTTACTGTTTTAATGTTAGATGATGAAAAACCAACAACTCCAGGTGGAGTAGGCGGAATAGGTGGGATAGGAACGGCGACTGTATCGCCAGAAGTCTTAAAATGGGAACCTCTTGTAAGAAAACACGCGCAAAGTTTTGGGATGGAACCTTTCGTTCCTTTGGCTTTGGCCCTAATTGAACAGGAGAGCGGCGGGACTTTGATAGACGTAATGCAGAGTGCAGAGGGAGCTTTTAACACTCGTTATCCTAAAATACAAAATGGTATAACAGATCCCGACTATTCAATATGGTGCGGTATACAGGAGTTAAAACATTCATTAGAATTAGCTGGTGTTTCTGGGCCGGCTGATATAGAAAAAATTAAATTAGCACTTCAAACATACAATTTCGGGCCAGGATTTATCAATTTTATTCAAAGGAATGGTGGAGCGTATACACTTGAATTAGCAAAACAATTTGCCCTGGAGCATAACGGGGGACGCACTCAGTGCGGCTTTAGGAGTCCATATTGTTATGGGGACTTTAGCTATGTAGAAAAAGTGTTAAAGCATTATGTTGTTAATGCTGGCGGTGGTGGAGCTGGCCCAGGAGATGGAACAGGGGATGGCCCAGCCAATGTTAAATTTAATGAAATTATGGCTCTAGTGTCACCTTATGATGGTTATCCATATGTGTTTGGAGGACGGGCGCCGCCATATTTTGATTGTTCGGGATTAGTTGAATGGAGTTACAACAAACTAGGGATTAGAATTAGCGGAACAGCGGAGGATATGTATAATCAAACCGTACCAGTAGATAAGCCAGCGCCCGGCGATCTAGTTTTCTTCCAAGGAACATATAAACCGGGTATTTCACACATCGGAATTTACATTGGTAATAACAAGATGTTTAACGCAGGTGGAACACATTTACATTATGCAGATCTAAGTAAGCCGTATTGGGTGGAGCATTTCTCTGGTATTAGAAGGGTAAAATAAAGGGGGAGTAATATGAATAAGGGGATTGTAGCTATTCTCATATTGTTATTTTTAGGAGTAGGAACGTATGCAAGCTCTCAAACTTCAAAAGTAAATAATTATCAAAAAAAATATGAGGATACAAAGAAAAAATTAAATGTAGCACAAAAGGAAAACGAAAAATTAAACCAGGAATTAAAAGGGAAAGAACGAAATACCGAAACAGAGGTAAAGAAAGATACAGAAGATTTTTTAAAAGCTTTTTTTGCTTATGATACAGCTAAAGGAGAAAGAGCATGGACTAAAATTAAACCTTTCACTACAGAAAAAGCTTTGAAAATGTTAGTTCCATCGGGAACAGACATAAATCAGCCAATAGAAAAAACAGAACCAGATAAAACTATAGTTTCGGATATTGATAGATCGTTATTGTACTATACACCAGTAGATGCAACACATGCGAATATATTCGCCCGTGTTTGGCAGAAAATAACCGTTAATGGTGTTTCAAGTATTACACAAATACCGTTAGACATTTCTTTAATATATGATGAACAGAAAAATAGATGGGTAGTAGATGAAACGAAAATTCAACAACCTATGAAAGAAGATGGATATATAAGTTAATTTTTTTAACAATATAAAATCCAATAAGTACGCTGGTTATAAAGGAAAGGAGGTGGATCATGTAATGATAAGCGTACTTATTTGGATAACAACGGGAATTGTTGCTTATTTGTGTTATAAAACATTTAATATTGAACAGGAAAAGCTAGAGAACGGAAAATATGATATATACGGCTTTGGAATTGTAGCTATTAGTCTCATTGGTATGTATGTTCTTCGAACTGTTTTAACTGACAGGATTGATCTACAAGTAATATTTATCCTAATCTCCATTGTTATAAATGGGATTGGCATTATGTTTATGACAAAACAATTTGTCTACGACTATCATCATAATAAACTTCCACCATTCCACAGAAAATGACTTCTCAGATTTGTTTATAAAACGCCTTTTAAACTTCACTAATACATTAGGTATCAAATTTGTATTTAAACGTTATTTTGTCTGGTAAGGGCCTTAAATTAATTTTAGATAAGAAAGGATTTTATTATCAATTTGGGAGGAAAGCATGGGAACAATTATGACAGTCCTATTAGTTGTATTTATTGTAGGGGCGGTTGTCTCTTTTTTAATGAAAAAGATAAAAAGTTTAATTCGGTTTATGGTGCTTAGTATAATCTTTGGTATCTATCATACTAATATTGACATTTTAGGGCTTATAAAGAGCATTGGAGGGCCGATATTATTTAAATAATTAATTGTGATAAGGACTAGATAAGATCTAGTCCTTATTATTTTTTGAAATTAAATGTAAATAAAATGAATAAATGTAAAATAATACTTGTTTTATGCGCTAGCGCATGATATTATAAAATTAAGAAATGCGCTAGCGCATTCAAAAACCAAAAGGAGTTGTTGGCCATGAAATACTTTCAAAGTGTCACTACCTTAGAGGATCTAAAGAAACAATATAAAAAATTAGCTAAAAAACATCATCCAGACTTAGGCGGGAAACATGAAGATTTCATTGAACTAAAGAACGAATATGATAAGCTCTTTGAAAAATTGAATACGAAAACAGAAACAAGTGGAGCGTATCAAAACATCATTGACGAACTTATCAAATATGATCTTGAAATTGAAATCATCGGGACTTGGGTTTGGGTTACAGGTAATACTTACTCGTTAAAGAAAGAATTAAAAGAACTTGGTTTCAAATGGGCATCTAAAAAAAGGGCTTGGTACTGGTATGAGGGAGAGTATAAAAAATACCATAATAAAGAATTTTCACTAGATGAAATTCGTACCATGCACGAAGTGAAACGCATCAAAAAAGGAAAGCCGAAACTAGAAGCCTAAGAGGGATTTTCCCTCTTAGTTTTCTAAAAAAAGGAGATGCCCAAATGTATATAAATGCTAATTGTGATAAATTCAAACACATTTATGATATGGAGAGATTAAAAGGTTACAGTGATCGGGCCGGAAGGGATATAAATAGGCTAGAGGAAATTATAGAAAAATTAAAAGAGTATCAAATGAAAATACATGAACATGCGCAAACTGTCGCAAATACTGAATTTAAAAGCGTTGTAACGTTAGTCAGAAATAGATATGATAAAAATCTTGTAAAGTTCCATGTTCAATTGGAAAGGCGGCCAATGGTCGATAAAAATTATATAGAAGATGAAAAGGTAAATGGATTTAATGAACATTACAAAATGTTTGTAGGGAAAGAACGCCACCAGGCTTTAAAATATGCCGATAGTCTAGCGTTGCAATATCATTGTGAAATTGAAAGGAGAGGTTTTTAATGCAGCGAAAATTTAGGCTTCCAGACGATGTCTGGGAGCAATTCACTAAAAAAACAAGTGCGCCAGCTGAAACATTACGTCAATTGGTGATTAATTATATTGATGAGGATAGAAATCCGCTAGATGAGGTTATGGGTGTAGAAGAAGCGGCTGAACAGTGGAACATGTCACCTGGAACATTAAAAAACTTATGTGCTTCTGGTGAGGTTAAAGCGAAGAAAATCGGTAATAGATGGATCGTTTCAAAAAGGCAATCGTGCCCTAAAAAGTAGGTACAAAATGAATTTATATGTAATTACGATTTATTTAGTAAAAATGTCCTTTTAGTTTGTTATTAGACTTATTTCAAAGAAAACAATTAGATGTATATTTTATTGAGAAATATTCAATCTTCTGAATATTTAATGTGCTTAGCTGTATTTTTTGATATTATGGTATTAATTTACACGAAAAAGGGGAAGTGAATGCTATGGGTGTTCAAGTAATTACTAAAGAAAAAATTACAAGCCTATTGAACGAATGGTACGAAGAAATTCGCATACGAAATATCGGGACAGCCCAACAATTAAAAGAAAGTATAGATAGTAAAATTCACAGTATAGAAGAAGATCAAAATATACTTGTATATTATGCACTTCTTAATTACCGTTACAATATTTTGATTAACAATACGGGAAGTATGGAAGATAGTCTAAAGGCGTTAGAAGAGATTGAAAAACCTAAAGATAACTTTTTAACATATTATTATTATTTCTTTAAGGCGTTACATGCTGTAGAAATTGGAAAGTACAATGTTGCAAATGAAGCATATCAAAAAGCAGAAGAGTTTTTAAAATATGTTCCAGATGAAATTGAAAAAGCAGAATTTCAATATAAACGATCAATTTTTTACTGGCAGACGCGCCAGCCATTAAAGGCCCTGGATTATATTTTGTATGCTAAAGAAATATTTTTAAAACACAAAGGATATGAAATTAATGTTGCAGGATGTGAAAATATTACAGGGTTGATTTGTAATACATTAAGGCAGTATGAAAAGGCAGAGGAACATTTCCTTTTATCCTTAAATGTTTTAGAAAATACAGAGCATGAGAATTTGATTTTAAAAACACGCCAAAATTTAGGCATGTTATATGCTGATCAAGATATGTCTGAACTTGCAATACGCTATTTATCAGAGGTAATTGATCATGAAAAATGCAGTCTTACAGACCTTCCGCTTTTAAAAGCAAACTTCTTATTAGCTAGAGAATATTTTAAATTAGGTCAAAAAGAAATTGCATCAACATTAATTTTAGATGGTATTAATGTTTGTAAGAGCTTAAATAATGAAGAATATGAATATCACTTTAAAATTTTAGAAGCTATGAATAATGGTTCATCAACTGAAACATTAGAAACAGTAATACAAGAAGGAATTTCCGTTTTTGAAAAAGAAGGGTTAATTGGGTATGTGAAAGACTACTCTCAACAGTTAGCGATTAAATTTGTTGAAGATAATGGCTTAGAAAAAGCCGGAAAGTATTATCACATAGCTCATCAAGCAGAGAAAAAATTACAAGAACGGGAGGCTTTAAAATGAAAAAGCTCGGCTTATTAAGTTTTGTAGCGGCTGTAATTCTATCATTTGGTATTAATGTATCTAATGATTCACAACAAGCAAAACCACTTCCGAAAGAGCCAGTTATTTATATGTCTGAACACGGTACAGGCTGGTAAATAGCGCTTGTATAATAAATGTCATTACCCCATTAGGAGAAACCTTGCTATTAATAGTAAGGTTTTTTACTTTTTTAAGAATTTAATATTTACTATAAAATGGTAAGATGGAATAAAAGGTTATAATTGGAGGGAATACAGTGAAATTAGACGGTATTGTAAAATTATATCAAGCTATGAAAGCGCAAGGGATAAAGCGTTATAAATTTGATTTTACTTTTAATAAAGTAACTTTTGATGTTTTCTTTTTTATAGATGAGTCACCCTATAAATTAATGTTTGGGGCCAAAATTAAAAATTTTTATTTTGAATTAGATGTAAAGCCGGGATTTAACATTAATACTCATTTAGGGGGAAAGTTCAGTGAATTATGTAAAGTATTAGGTTTGAAGTATGATCCAGATAATACTTTTAAATCCAAGTATTTCTTTGAAGAATTTAATCAAAGAATCCCTGTAACTGTAAATACAAATAATCGACCGCAACCGCATGAGGTGGCTAGCTATAGAAGGGATGTTGAAGAAGCTGACAAAATATACTTTTTAGGGTGGTTACATCATGAAAAAGAAGGTAAGGGCCCAAGACCACAAAATTTACAAAAAACTGAAAAAATACTAGGAGTAGATGCCCGTAATACTTGTAAAAGAAAAAAGATAAGTAGTAAGTGGACGGATGAAAGAAGTAAAGCTGTAGCTTATACAGATCCCGAATGAAATTTAAAAGTATTTATGATTATAGGGGAGTAAAGGGGCATGGATAAAGTACAAGAGTTAGAATTGAAAATAAAGGAATTAGAGGAAGAAATACAGTGGCGTGATAGCCATATTGAAACAATTAATGAAGATAGCAGCCGAATATTAGAGCAATCAATGGAAGTATCAAATTTAATTGATTTGTATAATCAATTTATTGTTGAAATGGATTTGAAAGATGAATTAAAGTTATTCATAAAAGAAAAACACAAAAAATATAACTAAAGTTACACCAGGCAATTTTTACAAAAGTGTAATTAGTGAACTAATAAAAACCAATGGCCGCTTTAAAAAATAAGGAGTTAAAAATGAAGCTAGAAAAATTATTTTTAGATTGGGTAAACCATACAAAAGAAGGAAGTCGTAGAAGTAATTTAGACATAACAGATAGAATTTGGAAGCAAGTAATACAGGATTTTCGTAAATGGGCGAACAGCGAAGATAAAGAAATAAGTGAGCATGCAAAAGGTCTACTGTATACAGGAAAGATAATAAGAGTTCATAAAGACCTTAATAAAGTAGATTATGATAATCATTATGTGTCATGGACATTAGCTGAAAACTTTAATGGTTTATCTTGGTTCTATCCATCGTATTCTCATACCATAATTACAGCAGTAGCAACAAAAGATAATCCTGCAATTAGCTTTATTGGATATTTAGAATTTATGAAGAAATTTGAGGGTAGGGATATTGTCACACCAGCTATCAAAAACGAACAAGAGGTGATTTTTCCATTACAAGAAAAATCAATAATAAGCGTTGAAAGAATAAAAAGAAAGTAGATATGTTCATGAGTTTTACAAAAGTATGAAAATAGCAAATTGGTGTAAACCAGCTTTATAATGCGTTTTATGCATGTAACAGCTGGTTTTTTTATGAAAAAAAGTGATAGGGAATCATTGTTAATTTTACAAATTACAGTTATAATGTAATTAAGTTTTACATAATATAACTAACAACAGAGATTAGGAGGTCATTTTTTATGACGAAAGGAGGACGTAAGCCAGGAGCAAAAGAGCCGATTCGTTCACTTGAAAAAATTGATGAAATGAAAGAATGGTTATTGCGCAACTCGTCTTATCGGAATTACTTTATTTTTTATTTTGGTATCAATACAGGATTAAGGATCAGTGACATATTACGCTTGCGAGTAAAAGATGTTAGAGGGAAAGATGTAGCAAAAATTAAAATGGAGAAAACAGAAAATACCGTTGATGTGTATTTCAATGCAGTCTTACAGCGTGAAATTGAAAAGTATACAAAGCAAATGGCCGATTCAGATTGGCTGTTCCCTAGTCGTGAAGGAGATAAGCCAATTACAAGGCAAATGGCTGATACAATTCTAAGAAAAGCGGCCCTAGCTTGTGGAATTGATAAAGATCATTGGGGCACACACTCAATGAGGAAGAGCTTTGGCTACCATTACTACCAGAGGAAAAAAGATGTGTACTATTTGATGAAGTTATTTGGTCATACAACGCAAGGGCAAACGTTGCGTTACATTGGAATTGAAGCTGATGAGATTAGAAAGACAATGGAAGATTTCACGCTCTAAGAAGGGGTGGATTTAATGGGAGGAAATCAAACAGAATCTAAAGGTATGAGCGTTTTGTTATATCTAATTGGAGTTTTTTTGTTTGGTGTACTAGTAACGTGGTATGTATTCGATCCAGATCTTTTTAAAGAAATATCTAAATCAATTGGTGGGCCAATTGCAGTGGGAGGTTCTAAATAGACTCTTATCTTTCTAAATGGGGAATGGGAGGTTTTAAGGGTGGGTGTAATAAATCCAGATGTTGAAACGTTTGTAATGGCTGGTTTTGGCATTACACTTGCTTTAATCCTTTTAGCGGGCGTTTCAATAAGACACGTTCATAAAAGGATTAAGGGATAAATAGAAAGGGGGCGATATAGGTGAAATTTGCGGAGTTTGAAGCCTTAAAAAACTATGATTCACCAACGGTGTATTTTTGCGAACATGATATGAAACATAGCTGTTTAATTGCTATCCCTTCATTTAATTGGAGCTTTCTTGTGGATTACAAGATCAATTTTAAAGATGAAAGGCCGATGTTAATTAAAGCTTTATCCAAGTGTGTTAGTGATTACGATGCAGAAAGTATTGCTGATGTATTATATGATTTTGTTTTTAGTGAATTAAATTAGTTGATTCTTAAAGAAATGAAAGGTTTAAATTGGTTTTAATCAAATTTGAATTTTATAGAAAACTAAAACGCTATTAAAACAAGATAATGGAGGTAGTTATGAAACCATTGATAACAGTTCCAAAGATGGATTGGATTCCAACAGAATTTTATTTTATATTACCCATTTTTATATTGGCATTATTTCTTGTTTTAGGGATTTATAAACAGTATTCAACTAATAAAAGTAAACGAAATGAAAATATTTAGTTTAATCAAATTTGAATTTTTTATAAAAATGGAGGGGGAATTATGAACGTTGGCGAATGGGTTTTAGCTGAAAATCAAGTCGGTTTTATCGTTTTTAAAAACCATACTGAAACATCTATAAAAGTTAAATTTGGTTACAGAAACAGTAAGGTTTACTCAAAAGACAACATATCTCCAGCTAAGTTTCAATTAGACAATGATGCAATTCATAATCTTCAACTTCTAGCATTAGAAACTAACGATAAAATTTGGTTTGAAGAATTAGGAAGATTAAAAACAGGTTGTATTGTATAAAAAAAGGTTGAACAAAACAATCTCAATCATTAATGGGAAAAAGGTTGTTTTACCAGCACCAGTTGATCCAGTTAACTTTTTTACAGAAAAGGAGTGATGGATAATGAAAATTAGGGCCGTTATAGGTGGTTTTGCGGTTGCTAGTATGCTACTTACTGGATGTTCAATGATTAATGATAAAACAAGTGTAAAGCAAGTAAACGGATCTGAAAAAGTGGCGCAAGTCATAGAATTTCCGTCTTCTAAATATCCAGAAACGGGCGCTCATATTAAAGAAGCAATTGAAAAAGGAAAGACTGATATTTGTACGATAGACCGAAAAGGGGCCGGGGATAGAAGAAAACAATCATTAGCGGGTGTACCAACTAAAAAGGGATATGATCGTGATGAATATCCGATGGCAATGTGTAAAGAAGGTGGATCGGGTGCGGATATTAAGTATATCAAGCCTGCGGATAATAGAGGGGCTGGATCGTTTATAGGAAACAAAGTGGATCATTTACCAGATGGGGCACAAGTTAAAATTGTAGTTAAATAAAAAAGTAAAAAAATTCTAAAAACCTCTTGATTAAAGTAACTTAATTCATTATAATAAAAGTAACCTAAATCAAATTACTACCAGGAAGGGGAACAAATGAAAAAGCATGGAGGGAAAAGGGAGGGTGCTGGTCGTCCTACTCTGGGTATAACCAGAAAGGTTTCAGTTACACTTTCAGAAGAACATTGGAAACGTATAGAAGATAGTAAAAAACCATTTTCGGAATTTTTTAGGGAATTAACCCTAGAAAAATTCGAAAAATAAAATCGCAAAAGAAAAAGCCCTGTCAATGTCGGGAAACGGAGCCAGGACTCTTTCTATAACTTGTGATAATTCAGAAAGGATGGTTTGTGGTGTCAAACAATCTTTTAAAAATTACCAACGATGAGTCTATTTTAACATATCCTCATCGTGAATCGAAATCCCTCAAAAAATTTTACTCTCTCATTTCTGAAAATTACAAAAATATAAATGAGTGGTTTGGTATTGAAGAAAGTATTTCTGATCAAATATGGTTTTATGGAACTTTTTTTATAGCTATTTCAATAATGATTTTCATGTACATCTTTTCTATTGATATTCTTTAAACCTACAACGAGAGGAAGAATGCAAATGGAAGATTATATATGTGTAGCTTGTGGAAAAGAAGCGACAGAAGGCTTTTGTTTAGGAAGATTATGCTATCACTGTATAGAGGAAGTTGTGATTTATACAAAAAAACAAATTGATGAAGAAAAAGGGAAGCAAAAAAATTTAAATCATAAAAGAAAGGGTGTAAAGAAGTGACTGTAAAAATTAAAAACACATTAAATTTTGTTGGATTAGTTTTATTAAGTGCTTTGATTTCGGTAAGTTTAGTGAATTAATTGAAGGGGGCATTTAATAATGAACCATATTGAAATGTTAAAACAGGGAGAAATTGAAATTGGAGCAACTGATAAAAATGGAAATGCATTAAGACAGTTCGATTTCGTTGTTAAACAAGACGATAAGGAAGGGATCAGTATTTGTTGTATTCTTTATCACGGTGTAACAAAGGAATTTGTTGCAATGAGCACTTCTGATTGGTGGGTTCCTTATCAAGATTTACACGTAACTGAAAAGCTTGATCATGTCATAGCGATAGAATTTTTTGGATTGGAAAGAGTAGGCCAATACTGGGGGGTTAGAAATCAACCGTTTGAAAATATGCCAGTGGACCAGTTTGGCGCTCTTAATGAGTCTACAAATATTCTAGAAAAATTAGGTGAGGAACATAATGCAACGATCAATAAGGTGGATGGTCATTGGCATATAAAAATTGGTGATAAAGATTATAGCGATGAACGTCTAGGCGTTGCGGCTTGCTTGGCCGCTGTAAGTACGGTGAGAATATCAGCTTAATAACTTCATAATGGGGTGAACAGGTTGTACGTTTTCGATGTGCGGTATGTATTGGGTGGAGAAGAATATAAAAAGTCATGGCTCCTGGCTTGGCCAGAAGAAGGGTTTCAGTTAAGGAAAGACAATAATTCGGAGATAAAACAAATTTTAAGTGAAGAACACGGAAAAGAAGTGAAAGTTATAGAAACGAATTTAGAGGAATTTTAACCAAAAAAATTGTTGAAAACGAAAGGGGTAATTAAAATGTTAAATGTTATGTTGGATGAAACGGTTAAGGTAAAATCTTTAGGGGTTAAATCTCGTAAGAATAAAGGTACAAAATTTATGATACCTTTGAGTGAAACACAGTATGACCAATTGGAAGAATTGAATTTATATGAAGAAGAGATAAATATCATTGCTGCAGAATTGATCCGTGAAGGTTTAGAGTATGCTTATATGGATGATATTCCAGTACACGAATATGATCAAAGTGTATATGAAATTGTAAGTATTGAAATACCAGCTGGAGAGCGCCGCACATTAGAAATTTTGGCTAAAAAACACGGTTGCACTATGAGGAAAATGGGGTATACAATCTTGAATTTTATGTTAAAGGCACAGTAAAAACACCCTATACAAAGGTATAGAGTGAATTTACAATAGGTATTCTGTTGGCAAATGATTTTTAACTAAAGGAATTTAGTCTGGTACACTAAATTCCTTCTTTAATGTTATAACAAATAAAGAATATAATTCAATAAATTTCATGCTTTCTTTTAAAAAAAGGAGAGTGCATCATGAAAAACATCTTGGTTTGTTATGATTCGCAAACAGGAAATGTAGAACGTTTTATTTCTAAATTAGGAATGAAAGCAATCAAAATAAAGGAAAATATGAAAATAGAAGATGATTTTATTTTCGTTACGTATACAACGGGATTTGGGCAAGTTCCAGAAAGAACATTGGGTTTCTTAAAAAGGAACCATAATAGGCTATTGGCCGTGGCTGCAAGTGGGAACCGTAATTGGGGCCAAAGCTTTGCGAAGAGTGCGGATATAATTGCAAACATGTACAAAGTACCCATAATTCATAAATTTGAGCTATCGGGTATGGAGCAAGATGTAAAAAGCTTCATAAGAAGTATAGATTTGTTGTTATGTTATCCTTAGATGTATACTTCTAACTAGGAAGGATGGGATCAGAGTGTCTACAGAACAAAAGGTAATACAAGATTCATTGAAAAAACAATACAGTGAAGAATATAAGACGCTACAAAGAACGTGGCATGGCATAGATCAAGAATTATTTTATACTTGTCGTTTAGCATACTGGACACAATGGGTATCATTCCACATTGAGCATTGCACATGGCTTTTAAAAGGAAAAATGAAACAACCAAAGCGACAAGAGTGTATAAAACAACGTCAATATTTATATGATTTGAAACATAAAGCTTTTAGTTTGTTGGCCCAAAGCAAATATGCGCAATTAAAAGCATTTATACCGCCTTTCCATCGTGAATTATGCAATGAGCATAAAATGCAGATCGGAAAACAACCAGTACATTTTATGTTAGAAAAAATGTATAGAGAAGTAAAAGAATGTTCTAAGTGTGGCGAGGGAAAAGAACATTATTATTCCTTATATGCTGTTGAGATTAAGCATGAGGAAACAAATACTTTCTTTTTATTTCACGTACCGTACTTTAAAGTCAAAGATATGGTCAAAAAAGATATTAGTACCCTTCCAAAGCTTAAACGTTATTCGCTAGATATTGGCGTTACAGAAATTTCAAATATAAAAAGAGTTCCCGATGCATTTAGTTATAAGCTAACAGTCAAAAAATTCACAGAAAACCTGGATGCTCTTTCAGAGCTTATTAATAAAGATAAAAAACCAATTACGTTAAATAAACCAAAAGTATTAGGGAATACGAGATACAAAGAGAAAAAGAAATAAGCACCTATATAGGTGCTCTTTTTTTGATATTTTTTCGAATATTCATAGCAATGGTTTGCTAATAGGATGATGTATAGTGGCAAACTATTACTATTGTTATGTATGATACATTCCACAAAAAAATTACAAAAAGGTCGCAATTTTTATGGTCATATTAATACATATGCACAAAGTTTATGACATATGCACAAATTATTGTGATCACGTATAGCACTTTGGGATTTTGTCCATAATTACGGGTAAAGGCATAGTGAAAGGGATGTACATAAACAATGTGGGGAAAACCGAAGAAAAAAACAAAGTTGGCAAGATGGCTTTTCGAACGCGGTTTGGAGCAAAAGGATCTAATAAGTGTTAGTGGAGTAAGTCGCAATACAGTTTCTAGGGCGTGTAATGAAAAAGACTATATTCCTAGTCCACAAGTGATGAGGAAATTAATTAAGGCTATCAGAAAGCATGATTCAAAGGTTGATATTAATGATTTTTGGAGTATGTAAGTTTCACAGAAAAAGAGCTAGAAATCTAGCTCTTTTGTTATGTTATTTGATTTTAATTTTGATACCACCTTTGGATGATTGTGAAGATATAGGTTTTTTTTCGATAGGAGAAAACATGTTTATTAAACTATGGATATCTGGTACTTGAACTACTTTTATATATTCGCTTGTGATCTGATAATGCGTATCGGTAATCATAAGCACAATAGGGAATATTTTTTTATTTGGTCGTTGCCAGTGGAATTGTTGCCAAATGTCGGATAAATAAAACTGTTCATATCGCTCTATTTTAGAGTGCATAACTTTGTCACTGTACTGATTGCGCTGAATTTCGATCATGAATGGGGTGTTACGGAATAAACAAAACATATCACATTCAATTGTTCCTTTTTGCCCAAATTTTGGTTCGATTAACACATTAGATGGGGTATCGTATTTTGTTAATTCTATATAGGTATCAACAATGGATAGAAAGTGGAAAATTTTTTGGCTGTTGTCTTTTATTTTTGAGTCATATGGCGCGTAGACATAGGGCTGAAAAGATTTATAGGGACGGATATAGTTTCGATCTTGAAGGCGTTTCAAAACTAAATTACAGTTTGACACGGAATTTTTTAAATGTGAAAAGTGTAACGTAATAATCTGATCTCGACTCATAACACGGAAACGAATTAGATCGTTTAAAATTGCCTTATCACGCTTATTCATGGGACTAATCCTCCATTAATCCAAAGATAGTATTTGGATCGTTTTCTTTGCTTATATGGGAACAGTCGGGGCCTTTGGTATCATTTTTTTGCTTAAAGGGAGATAGTAGTTTTTTTGCTTCTTCTATAGATAAAAAGGGAGCTTGAACTTCCTGGAGACTATCAGCATCTATTTTAAATATCATTCGTCCGGGCTCATCAGAAGGGATGTTTTCAGCGCCGGGAGTACCGCTTATATCGCTGTTCGTTTTATCTTCTGAACGAAAACCCAACCTAGCGTTTAGAATCGCGCGTATGGCTGTATCTAGACTCTTATTACACGGGCGTTGCATAGACAAAATAAGAAACATTCCGTAGGCCCTTCCCAAACACGCATATTGTAGCAAATCCTCTGTAATTTCTTTTTCTTTTTTCAATACAATTACCTCATCAATCACAAGTACAATGAATCCTGGCCTTTCAGATGCAGGAACGTCATTGATGTGACTTACACCGTACTTTTTTAATAAATTTCCTCGTTTATCAAGCTCGTTCATTAGTTTTTTCATTATAGGTTTAAATTGTCCAGGAGTATCGCAAACAGCTTTTACATGTTCGATTTTTTCAAAAATGTGAAATTCACTTTTTTTTAAATCAACTAGGTACATTTCAAGTTCATGAGGTTTTTTCATTAAAACCCATGTTGTTAAAATAGTACGCAACATAGAACTTTTTCCGCTACCTGGTACACCGCTAATTAGTGTATTTGGGGATGTAATGAGGGAGTATTTAATCCATTGGCTATATTTGTTTTGACCAACAATAACCGGTAATAGTTCATTACGCACTAGAAGCTCATTAAAGCTGTAATTCACGCTTTTCATACGCTTAGGGAATATACGTATTACACAAGTTATAGAGCCTATTTCTAGCTCGATACTGTCGCCTAAATATTGCTTAAAGACATATTCCTTTTCGGTTAAATTCTTTGGATTCATACCTTTTGGTATGGTGAAAATAATCTCCTTGTGTGTCTCTAATATAAGTGTTTTTTGGATAGTAGGGTAAATGTAGGTTTTGACATTTCCATACGTGATGTGAGTCAAAAATAAACTTGCTGAATGAAATGATTTTTTCGTTTGTTCCTCTAGATCGTTAATTTGATTTTTTCTTTTTATATAACTTTGGTAATTTTGCAGGGCCTTCTCTATTTTCGCTAACAATGAAATCCATCCTTTCTAATCCATTGTAATGATTACCAGGACATAACAATCCTATTGGTAAAAATTACATGGTATAAGATTTGAGTTAAGAGGGCACTATGACTTCCCTCGGCCTTCCGCCCTCGTCGTCATAAACACATCTTTTATTTCCTGTTATTGCTACTCATGACACGTTAATACGTAGGTAACAGTAAGTAGGTAGTGATTTAAGTTGCTGATAAGGTAATTTAAAAGCTCTTGCTTAGTCATTAGCCTATGCAGCGGTTGAGTAGGATGTAATTTGTCCGTGATAAAAAATAAAAGAGGTGAAGGAATATGATGGGGTTATTCGTGGTTCTTGGATGCGCTTTGTTATTTTTCTTTTTAGCGCAAATTACAACTTCCTCTGGTGGTTATAAACCGGATAGCGATACACAACGTAGAAAATGTCAAAGTAAGTTGGAAAAGCAGGTTTATGATGCGCTTCGTTATAAAGGTTATCACCCTATTGTGCAGCAAAAAGTACCTGGTACACGATATAAGTTAGACTTTGCCTTTTATTCACCTAATGGAAGAAAGCTGGATCTTGAAATTGATGGGCCATTTCATCGAGTACCGGAAAACAGAAGAAAAGATAAAAGACGTGATGCTCATATGAAGGATAATGGATGGTGTGTTATAAGAATATCGGATATTGCTTTGAAAAAAGGATTTGAAAAAGAAATCCTCTTATTAGAATCAAAGTTAAATGACATGGGTATACAATCAAATATAAAAACGGATATGATTTTATCCGAACAGAAATAAGGACGTGTGATGTAATTTATCATCATACGTCCTTATTTTTTGTGAAAAGCTTTGCCCAGAATCCTTGTTTTTTCTCCTGGCTAGATGCTAGCAATTTTTGATCAGCATTAAGGGCTTGTATTTCTTTTTTTAGTTGTTCGTACTGTGCAGAAATGGTTTTATTTAATTCATTAGCTGTTTTTAGTTCCTGTAAGATTTGACGATTGGTTTCTTCTTGCTCCTGGAACCTTTGCATAAGTGCTTGAAGTGTTTGGGCGGCTTGTGGGCTACTTAAAAAATGGTCACTTTCTTTATGGGCGGGGGCCGCCCAATCGCTCATATCTTTAGAAAATTCCTCTGTAACAGTTGTTGCGGCCTTTTCCTTTGGAATCTTTTGTTTTTTTGTTAGGTGTTTGTATTTTTCTAATGCTGATAAATCATGAGCGGTAAATGCGCGACTATCATTTGTGCCTTTAGTAAATTTATAACCGCTCACTTCTAGCTCACTACACCATCTTTTTAATGTACTGTGTGATATTTGGAGTTTGTCAGCAACTTCATGAGTCCAATAGGCTCGCTCTTGTTCGGATTCGCTCATATCTTTATACCTCCCGTCCAAAGTCGCTCATTTACATTATAGATTAAACAAAAAGGATCGCACATCCTTTAAATAAGGAGTGAGATCCTTTTTTCTAAAAGTCTGGGTCTTCTAGATCCTCATCGTCAAGAGATCCAGTAACGACCTTACTTGTAATTAATTGTCCCGATTTACCAACGTCTTTTAATAAATCATTTTCTAAGGATGTATTGTTATTCTCTTGATTCGACATAACAACAGATGGAGCTGGAGCTACTTGGATAGTAGATATTTTTCTTGTTAACTGTTCGATGGCCTTCATCATATAATCTTGATTTTTTGAAACCTCAATGAGTTCTTCTTTTGCATCAAATGGCTCTTGACCTTTTAAGTCCTGTTCAACCAATTTTATAAGATATGAAGCTAATTGTTTTGTACGGGCTTTTTTATCTAAGTGACTATATACTTTTTCACTCATATTATCTGTTCGAAGGCCAAAGACTTTTTGTCTTTCTTCTTTGTTAGTACGTCCCATGTGCTCCCTCCTTTCTTCTGGTGATATGCCTATTTAGGTGCTTTTTGTAGCATTTCACCGCGGCTTTTAACTTCTAGGCCATATAGGTTTAATTTACGAGAATCTGGCAAGAAAATATGATTTGCTTGTGCGATTTCAGCGCCATACATTTCCTCAATAACTTCACGGATACTATCCTCTAGAATTGGAGCAACACCGCCGAAATAGATGTATTTGTATACTTTATCAGCTGGTGCAGGCATAACATCTTGAATTTTTAAAATTAAGATGTTAGCAAATTCTTTTAAAGAAGACTTAATTTTCTCGGTTAAATCGGTACGTTTTCCGCTATTGCCGTCAACTAATTCCATTTTAGGTTTTTGGTAGTTCTGTACTATAAATATCTCGAAGGATCGTAGGTCATCGAAAAATTCTATGAATTTTTCTTTTCTTAGTTTTTCGATATGTGATAAATAAGCAAGCTTATCAATTGATTGCATAGAATCGCGGTTTTTTGGCGCTTTTAAACCAGCTGGTGATAAAACAAGATCAATAGTACCGCCGCCAATATCGACTAATACAGTATCATTATTATCAAACTGTTTTGCTTCCTCGCGATCTTCTAACTCAAAGTTTTTCTTGATACCTAAACGGGCAATTTCTCCTTCAATGCGGCAAGAAGCTTTTTTTACATCAATATTTAAAGTACGTTCTAAACCAGGAGTGTGAACAGATACGATATGATCTCCTGTAAAACGTTCTGACATTGCTGTTTGTGCTTCGCTAAATTTAGCCGTGCGTTTTAGTAACCAGATAGGTAACATTGTTTGGAAGTATTCAATCTCAACAGTGTTATCATCATTTTCTCTTTCTTCATTAATAGCGTGGTAGTAAGCAACAGCAGCTAAAAACATTACATAAGGGATATGACTAGTAATTTTATCGTGTAGTTTATTAACATGATTATTTGCTAGTGCGTGTTTTGCAGCTTCTTCACCTACTAAAAAATATCTTTCTTTTTCTTCGCCCGGAATTGTTGTAGAGATTAATAAGCGAGAATCTAGATCTTTAGGGTTTCCAATGGCAGCAACAAAATGGGAATCAGCTTCATTTTTGCTGATTTCCACAACGTTTGTAGGGATCTCAACATAAAAACCATCAATCAAATTCATATCAAGTGAGTTACCAGAATCCTTATTCATCATAGAAATTTTCATTTTTTTCTCCACTCCTTTTTTATCTTTGTTAACAATATACCATAACCAAACTGTAAGTGGAAGTGTTTTCTTATTAAAGTTAACAAAAATATTTTATGTTTAAATGCTTGTTTTATAAGGCTTTTTGGTGATTTTATTATTTTTAATTTCATATAATGTTAACAAAAATATAAAGTTAACAATCTGAAAAGTGTAAATAAAGATAAGGGGTTGCAGGCTGGAAAGAAAAGGAGTATATTTGTACTAGAACAGAAAATTATTCGCACAATTTAGAAAAATAGAGACTTATTTACATAAATTACATAAATAAACAAATGAAATTATAAATTTTACTAATGTCTAGTAGAAACAAAAAAGAATAAAAAAAAGCAATCTTGCTGTAAACAAGATTGCTTCGGGAACAAGCTATCTTCGACCATAGCTTGAACCAATTCCAGTTTAGTTCGAACAAACTGGATGTATATTTATTTTACTTAATGTCTGGCCCTATTGTACCATGAAATTTGTTGGCTATGCAATAAATTCATAGTCAATTTGGGACATAGTATGACATGAGAAAATTAATATACAGGTTCAATTAAAAGGCAGATAGCTTGGGCTATCTGTCTTTTTTGTTTCTCCGAGAGAGGAGGAACGCAAGTGAAGATGTATCGACAAATATTTCAAAATCAATTTACAGAAGTAGCGAAACGTCAAGGAGATAAGCAAGTAAATGGCTATGATAATGATCACGGTTTTACTTTTTTAAGTAATAATTGTGAGGATTTTAAGGCGGTTCGTACATATAAAACTTTGTTTGCAATGACTCAAGATACTACATATTACACACCTAACACATTTTATCGTAATGACAAGCGCAATAAGGCATCTTTACGCTGGTTAAACGCAATGGTCATTGATATAGACGCAAAAGGCGGCAATGAAGAAAATAAAGGTTTGACGGTTCCAGATGTATTAGACCGCGTTGAGTGCGCAGGGCTTCCAGAGCCTTCTTTAATTGTTAAAACGCCGTCTGGTGGGTTCCACGTTTACTTTTATTTTGCTGTAGCTAAAAGAGCCTATACAAAGACTATAGAGTTTTACGAGCGTATTCAGCGTGAAATTATTGCAAGTATCGGCGGTGATCCTGTTGCTGTTGGTGCAGAGCGTTATTTCCGTGTAGTTACAGATCAAAATACAGTTTATGAGTCTAATAATCGTATAGACTTCCAGGAACTTATTGACTGGATGATCATGCAGCAAGAAGACCGTTCTTTCTTTAAAAAGGTAACAGTAGGGCAATGTGATTTATTGTCTCATCCAGCTATTTTAAAGCTTCTACAAGGTGTAGAAGAAGGGAAGAGAGATAACACTTGTTATACGTTAGCTTTGACATTTAAAGCTTCTGGTTACACAAAGGAAGAAGCTGAAAATAAGCTTCATGAATGGAATGCAAAGCTAGAAAAGCCTTTAACGGTATTAAAGGTAAAACAAAAGGTTCGTAGTGCGTTCCAGGGAACGAAAAAAGGGCCAGCGGCTTGCTATATACGTGAATTATCGGGAATGGTGTTTTCGTATCGCCCGTTTGAAGGGAAAAAAGAGCGTGAAGATCGTCAATATAGCCATATGGAAGAATGGGAAGCTGATATTTTAGCGTACTTAGAGCAGCAAAAAGGGGAAATATCGGGATCACAACGCAAATTAGCAAAGGATATGGGAGTACCTTTTTCATCTTTTAAGATAGTTATAGGCCGTTTACAAGCTTCTGGACATATTAACCTAACGGTAGAAGGGAAAGGGCGTGGAGCAAAGACAACGCTTGAATTAGTGGCCCAGGAGCAAATTGAAGTTGAGCAAGAAAGAAACATAGATTCAGAACCAATAGTGATGAGCGCGCCTGTTGTATCCCTTAAAAAAAATGAGCCAAATCCGTATACACTTAAAGATATGGTGGTGGGTGGGAGCTCTTTAATGCCTAGTATTTCGATCTCCCGTACCTCTTATACTACTACTCTTGTAGATACTCTTTCGGCTTCTCAGCTGTCCTTTGTTCAACGAGTTTCTACAGTTACGTGTTTTCCTTTGGATCTGGTAGCTTATATCTATTCTTTTACTTTTACAGAGTTTCCAGAGCTCTCACATTCGTTCTTGTTTGAATTACTGACTACAGGTAGTTTATATCTTTATACACGTATTGAGGATCTTCTAATGTACTTGTTTTATGAGATACAAAATTACTATGAAGATGTAGGATAACATGTTATTTTTTAGTGCTGGGGGACGTAGTCCGAAGGTAAGGAAATGAGCTTGCGAATGACGAGCCGAGGATTATATTTCTTTATGATTTCCACTATTCATAGTTCTAATGTTCGTACTTATTTATAGTTATAACCTTCTGGTAATTGAAATTATAACTACTAAAACGATTGAAATAATCTAATGAATAATCTAATGAAAAACTTGTGGAATATTCCTCCAAATACTTGCGTAATAATTACTAAAGGTGATTAAAAGTGATTATGCAGATTATTGTGTAAATTATTTTAAACTAGATGCTTGAAATAACAGGGATTTTATGGTATAATATGGTTATCCAGAATACGAAGCTTTCCCTGGGGGATAGACTCATTCGTATGAATAGTCATCACACAGGCGAAAATTTTCTTTTAAACTACGTGCGGGCGGCGGCGGTTCATTTCCGAGTCTCGTCTCGTATCACATGCCAGCAAGCTGTCTTTATTCGGCTTTTACTGGTTGTACTGTTTTTCTCTGTCAGACGAGATTCTGACTTGTTACGCTGTTTCTCGCTCCAAATATGTTCGGAGGTGGGACGTTGTCACGCAGCAAAATGGACAGAGAAATTGACGATTTCGTCACTAAAAATTGGCCGATGCTTCTTATCTTGGGAGCTGGAGCCGCCGTATGGTTTTCACGAGATAAAATTCTATCTGAAATTTCTCGATGGATGCCAGTTGTAGTTCAAGTAGTACAATTATTGATCTTGGGACTACTCGTAGTAGTAGTATTGCAGATCATACGACGTATTCTGTTGTATCAAATTGAACGAAGACGTTACCGGTATGTTATGATCATTCCTCATGTAGATGATGAAATAACCGTAGATACTGTGGGCCGTATGATCCGTCAAGTTCATGGAGCGGGTCGCCGTCCGTTAGAGCGGTTATTTAAAGGTCGTGATTGGTATCGTTTGCTCGCGTATCGTCCAGAAGGAAAAGAAGAAAGATTGCGTTTTTATCTTGCAGGGCCAAATGATGGGATTAATCGTGTCGTCCAGGCATTTCGAAGCCTATATATTCATGCAGAAGTGTATGAACAGAAAATGGATGAAGTACCATTCCCAACTTGGAGAGCTGTTGGCGGGCGTATGGTTTTGAAACGTAAACATCTTGAAGCAACTTTATCTTTAGCAAGATACACAAAAGATGTATTGCCGACTCTACTTAATGCAACGGAAGAAAAAACGTGGATTGATGTTTCTTTTTCTCCAGATAACGGCCATCGTTTGATAAAGGGCATACGTAAAGCAGAAAAAGCAATTAAGAAAAGAAAGAAGCATAGTTCTGGTTTTGGCCTAGATGCTTTTGAGAAAGAAGAGTATAGAGATTTGAACAGACGTTTCGCAGGAAATGAAATGGCCTTTCAAGTCGCTGTATCATTTGCAAGTGAATATTATCCTGGTGTCCCTGTTCTGAAAAATTTGGGAAATATGGTTGCAAGTATTATGGCTGACGTAAATGAGCTTCGCTATCGAAGGTTAAAACATTCAGTCTTGAAGGTTCCGTGTCCGAGTTACGGAAAAATGACCTGGACGGGGTCAGAACTTGCAAATTTACTTCACCTTCCAAAGATTAAGGGAGATAAAAAGGATAAAGTAGAAAAGAAAATTTTGTATCTCGATAAGGGAGAAGAAATGTTGCCCAAAGATTTGCTTAGTGATGGAATTGGTGTAGGTTATGCCAGACATCCAATGAAAAAAGACCGCCTGGTCAGAATAGCAAAAGAGCAAATGAAGAAAATGGGTGCAATAACCGGTAAAACTGGATCGGGTAAAAGTACAGTCGCAATGGCTATTATGGAAAGTGTCATTGATGAGTGGATGAGTGATCCAGAAAATGCAAGCGGTTTTTCTCTTTTTGATCCTACTCCAGACCTCGCAATTATCGCGCTAAACCGCATGTTGAAAGCGGAACTAGATGGAAAGCAAGTTGATTGGAATAAAGTACATTTCATTCGCTTCCGTCATTCACAACATCCTCCAGCACTGAACTTACTTCATAGATTTCCTAATGAAGACACTCAAACAGTTATTAACTCAATTTTAAGCGTTATTAAATCAATCATCCCAGGTCAAGCACCTCAAACAGAACGTATTTTAAAAGCTACAATTGGAACTTTGCTAATTGATGGGAAACAAACACACAACACACTTAGTATTCCAATGTTTTTAACAAATGAGATATTTCGTGCACGAGTCTTATCGAATTTAGAGGGGCCAGAAGCGAAATATTATTCTCATTATTGGAAACATGATGTTGGAGAGGCTTTGGATGCAAGCATTCAGCCAATATTGAACAGATTAGACTTATTTAGAAGTACAACGTATTTGAAAAGAATGTATGGTCAATCTGATTTTTCGTTAGAAATTAGGAAGTGGATGGATGAAGGCCATATTGTTTTTTATGACTTATCTGATATGGAATCAGACGATATTCAATTAACAATTGGATATATCATGAATCAATATCACCGTATTGTTCAACAACGCCCAATTGGATCTAAACTACATCTAACTTTTATTGACGAAGCCCACAAAGTACAAGTGCCAATCCTTCCGAAAATCGTAGCAGAAGACAGAAAGTACGGTTTGGGCCTATGGCCGATTACACAACAAATTACAGGACAATTAGACAAAGCTTTGGCGGATGCCTTAAAAGAAATTGGTGGTAATTTCTTTGTCTGTCGTCAAGGGCCAGACTCGGCTAAAGTGTTAGAAGACATTATGCAAAAGCGCTTTAGAGCACAGTATTTGCAAGGTTTACCGGATTTAGTTGTTGCTGTTCAAACACAAGATAAAATTGACGGTAAGGCGCAAGATGTATGGTGCACGATAGAAGTTCCACCGTTAGATCGCTATTTACCAGATGGAAAAATTGCTATTTATGGTAATGAAGCAATGACAAAAGCATCGAATGCATGGACACACGCGAAAATTAAAGAGTTAGAGCAAACAGGAAAGTCTATTGAAGAAATAGATAAAGAAATAGATCAGTTTCTTTACGGTAAAAGTGGACCAAAGAAGAAGAAAGTACCACTAGAGAAATCGGAATATTCAAAATATTCAATCTTTAGTGCTCTTGAAAAAGAAAAAGTTACTGAATCAGTGCAAAGTAAGTCGTTGGACACACCAGTTTTAATGAAAAAACAGCCGGAAACATCAAATGTAAGCATTAAAGAAGAACAACAAGCACAGATTATCCCATTGTTTCAAAAGAAACAGACAAAAGTTGTTCCAGAAACAGTAAAAGAAGAAAATCCAAAAATAGAAAAAGTGGTTGAAGAAAGCCGGCAACCAGAGGAACCAAAAGAGCAGCCGGAAATAAAGGAATCTAAGAAGAAGGAAGATGGGAATAAAAGCATTTTTGACATGCTAGAGAGGGAGAAAACATGATGGCCCACCTAATGTTATCAGAAGAAGACCAAAAACTATTAATTGATTTGCATACTCATGTGTACTTAGACCTGGAATATATCGAATCGAAATGTTATCCAGGGCATCGGAAAAACTCCGTATATTATCGCCTTCGCAGGCTAGAAGAGGGGGAATACATCAAACATGAACATTTACCCATTCCTTCTATAAGAAATCAAGTGAGGAAGTCGGGAAGACCTCAAAACGTTTATACACTTACAAAGTATGGTGTAGAAATGGTTAGGGAGTTGAGAGGGGAAGTACATTGGAACCCTAGATGGTCAGAACGTGTTGCGACATTCGTTTATCACAGTCTTATGTTAGCCCATCTAGAGTGTTCCATGACACTTCAATCAGAAAAAGAAGAAGTATTAGAACTGAAAGAGTGGATAAATGAACCTAGAGCAACATTTAGATATACAAAAAGTTCAGTTGATGTTATTCGACCAGATGGAATTGCGGTAATTGGTGCTAAAGATAGGATTGATTCAAATGTGGGATTGTTTTTAGAAATGGAAAGGACATTCGGTACAAAAGATGTTCTTTTAAAGAAGATTGTACGATACAACAATTTTTTACAAAGTGAAGAAAATATTGAAAAATACGATCAAAATGTAGGCTTTTCTTATCCCATTCGAGTATGGAGATTGGTATTTGTGGCTAGGGATGCAGCTAGAGAAAAAGAATTACTTAGACACTTAAAAGGGGTGGAGAGTCCAGAATTACCTGTTTATGTGGCTACTTTTGAGGATTATATAAAAGATCCATTTGGCCCTATTTATCGCGATTTAGAAAATCCAAAAGAAAAAGTAAGGATTTAATGAACATTGATAATTGAATAGGGGGGAATATATTGAATTGGAAAGAGTTACTGAAAAAGTTGAAGCCTAGCGGCAGCAGGCAACAATTCAGAGCACCAAAAAATCGAGGGCGAAAAATAGGCACAATTATTTTTTGGGTGGCGTTTCTTTGGATATTTGCCGTTTCGGTTACTACCGTGATTAAGGGTAACAGTACAAAAGCGGTTAATGCTAGTTCTCAAAACGAAGAATTAAAGCAAAATACAGAGAATCAAGCAGTTAGACCAGAAGCAATTGAATTTGCAAAGTCCTTTGCTAAAGAATATTACACCTGGCAACGAACTGACGAAGGTAAACAAAAGCGTGAAGATCATTTGAAATCTTACCTTATGGAAAGCCTGGATAAACAGGGGGGATTCGATGTAAAAAGCGCTCAATGGGATTCAAATTACATTCAATCTGTAGTTAGTATGGTAAAAGAAACTGGTAAAGATCAAGCAAATATTGTTTTAAAAGTAAATTACAAATTGAATCGACCAAATGAAGAAAAAAATGCAACTCAATTTCTTTCTATTCCAATCACAGCAAATAAAAACGCATTTGTTATTTCTGGACTTCCCAAAGTAGTAAATATCAATGAAAAAGCTGAAATCAAAGAAAAAGAAGAAAAACGAGAAGAAATTAACAACTTTGATGTTAAACAGGATATAAAAGAGTTTTTACCAACGTTTTTTAAATCATATACAACAGCCACACCAGCCGAATTGCGTTATGTACTAGAGGATAAAGACGTTAAGGGGCTTGAAGGTAGAATGAAGCTTGATAAGGTTGTTGATGCGAAAGTATATCCGGTAAAAAATCAAAAAGAAAAATACGAAGTGGATGTAAATGTCATTCTTGTTAATTCTGATTCAGAAGCGAAAATGACAATGCATTATAAGTTAGTTGTAAAGAAACAAAAAGGTCAGTTTGTAGTAACACAAATCCAGAATATTTAAGGGGAGGAATTTGGATATGTTTTTTACAGGACTATTGAAAAGTTTGTATTTAGGGATTGGTTTAGATGGGCTATTACAAGAGGTTAAAAGTCAAGGGACTATGGCCCTGTATGTGGTGTTTATCGTAGCTGGGATCTTCTTATTTGTGAAACGTGCATGGGGGCTTTTAGTAACTTTAATTTTTGGTGGCGGATTATTAATCTTCTTCGTACAAAAGCCAGATGTATTAAAAAATGTTGGTACATGGATTTCTGGACTTTTAGGGCTGTAAGAGAATGCGAGATAGGGATAGAAAAAGCAGACCAATTAAAGTCTACAGTTTCGGGAGCTTTATGAAATATGAAAGAAGACAATATGAAATATTAGGTTATCAACTTCCGCGGCCCGTATCGTGGAAGTTGATGGGCTATTTTATATTAATTGTTGCGCTGTTTGTTTTATTAAGATGGTTTCCGTTAACAGGTTGGATCGTGGGGCCACTAGCTGATGACTATTACTTTCTTTATTATGTTGTACTCCCTATTTTGCTTGTATGGGGCCTAGATCGTTATAAGACAGATGGAAAATCATTTTTTGCCTTTTTTCGCTCGTGGATCACATTTAAAATGCGAACACATCAAATGAATAGATCAATGCGTTTAAGAAAACCAGAAATCTATGTTTTTAATAGTCCAATTTTTATCCAATATTCAAAAGAAGAAGTAATAAAACTTTCTTCTTCGCAATCTAAACAAACAGAAGATATTGCGGCGTTTGAACTTACATTTATTAATGAGGAAGAGGGAGAGGAAGCGATATATGCTGAAAACTTTAACGAGGTTCCCAACTAAACATGTTGAAGAAAATCTTTGCTTTAGTGTTGATGGAAGGGTTTGGTTAGGTTACGAGGTTGAAGGGTTTGAGTATGATTTTCATGATGAAAGTACAAAAAAAGGTTATTTTTTAAATCAAACAACATTATTTACTCATTTAGAGTGTGACTTACACTTATTAGTTATCCCGCGCACAACAAACTCCGATGAAATTTTAGATGAACATATTGAAAGTATAAGCGGCCCAATGGCTCCAACGGGTCGCTGGCTTTTTGGGAAAATGAAGCAATATCTGAAACGTTCGGCAATGTCAACCGAAAATACAGAATATCATTTTTATATACTCGTTCAAGTCAATGAAGAAAAGAAGCAAAAACAGGCCCGAAATCCTATTGTTGAAACGGCCAAATTTGCTAAACGTATGAGACAAGGATTTACAAATGCAGCACATGAAGCAATAGGTTTACATGAATCAGATATTTTGGAAGATGAGATTGAAGAATATAAAGATATGGATGAAGTTATTCATGGTCAATTGATTAATACTTTTAAATTTGTGAACCGTCTTACAGCGCCAACGCTTAAATTTTTAATTGAACAAAACTTTACACGCGGAATGACTGAACCAGAGAGAGTAAAAGAATGGAATATAGGGGAAACAATTGAACTGTTCGACAGCAACGGAAAACCTAAAAAAGTACGCCGTACCCGTATGCAGGAGATTGTAAAGCTTACAGATTGTTTAATTGATGAGTCACCAGGAAGATCCTTGATTTTAGAAAGACAAAATGAGGATGGTGATTTGGAGAAAATGCATGTTGCTTTCTTGGCTGTAAAGTCTATGCCAGAAGAATCCATTTTTCCAGGGCTAGAGTGGATATATCGGATTCAATCTCATTCTTTGAAATTTCCTGTTGAAATTAGTATCCGGGCACACCATATGGATAATGAAATAGTAACAAAGCAATTAACGAATAGTGAGCTGGAATTAAACGATCAGCGCCGTCAAGCAATGGTTGGAGGGAAAACAACAGATTTGACCATAGATCGAAAAGTAAGAGGGGTTAAACATGTTCAAGATAGATTTCAAACTACTGGAATGCCAGGGTATGAAATGAGTGTACTCTTTTGTGTATACGCTGAAAATAAGAAAACCCTTCAAACTAGAATTAATGCATTAATATCAGAATACAAGAAAATGCGAATTGAATTAGTAAATCCATTCGGTGACCAGCTTGCGTACTTTTATGAATTTTTACCTGGTTCACATCGTTATAATACTGACTTTAAATTATACGTGGAGCCTGGGGTGTTGGCACAGGGAATGTTTGGTGCAACAACTCAAATTGGTGATAACAAAGGTTTTTATTTAGGAAGAACAGCTAAATTAAACCGTCCTGTTTTCATCAAACCAGATTTAGCAGCTAAAGCTTTAGAAAATATAGCGAATGAATTCGATAGTTTGTCAGTTATGATTGCGGGTCAAACAGGAAAAGGGAAATCATTTTTATTAAATTTATTAGTTTACTGGATTGTAATGAGTGGCGGCCGTGCCTTTGTTGGAGATCCAAAAGGGGATAGGGGAGATTGGCCTATCAAACTTCCAGGATTCAAAAAAGATCAATTAGAAGTATGGACATTAGGGGCTAGTGCAGAGGATGCAGGGTGTCTTGATCCGTTCCGTATATGTAGTTCGATAGAAGAAGCGAAGCGACTTTCCTTAGAATTACTGTCATTTTTAGCAAATGCAAATCTTGAAGACTCTAGATATGACTATTTAGTTGATGCAATAACGGAAGTTACGAAATTAGAAAACCCTTGTTTAACTTTAGTTAAGGAACAATTAAAAGGAAAGAAAAATCGAGATACAAACATTATGTCAGAAAAGGCATTAGATAGTTTAAATTCTTTAATTCATCGTTTAGAAACAATTGAAAAAACACCGCTAGCCGAATTGTTATTCGGTAAGCCGGGGCAAAATTACCGTGTTTTAAGTCTAGAAAGACCACTACAAGTATTACAAATTCAACATTTACAATTACCAGATTCGAAGAAGCCAGCTGTTAGTATTATAGATAAACTTTCAGAGAGTGTATTAATTGCTATGACAGCCTTTGGAAAATCCTTAATGAACTCTGATAGAAGAGTATTTAAAGTGTACGTTCAAGATGAAGCGGCCAGCGTCTTGAAAAATAGCGAAGGTTCTCGTTTATCAGATGATATTATTCGTAAAGGTCGTTATCACAATACAGGTTTATATCTTAGTACACAAAACGCCAGCGATTTTAATTCGGAAAATCGTGAGGTTGCCAATGTAGGTATGAAATTCTCGTTTGCTATGAAATACGATAAGGAAGCCGAAGAAATGTTGAGTTATTATAATCTCCCAATTACAGATGAGAATGTATCTATGATGAAAAAGCTTAAAAGGGGCCAATGTTTGTTCCAGGATATATATGGACGTACGGCGATTATCAACGTTGATCCAGTATTTAAAGAGCTATTGACGGCCTTTGATACTTCAACAAAGTCAGACGAAGAAAGAGAATTACAATCGGTATAGTCATCTGGAGGTATAGAGAATGAAGATAATGAAGTCAAATTTAAAATTTTTAATACTAGGAATGCTGGCACTGATCAGCATTTCTGGTTGTCAAATGGAATCAGATAAGGCAAAAGAAGCTGATAAGGTAGCTATGGAATATATACGCGCTTATATTGATATGGACACGAAACAGTTAAATGATCTTTCAAATAAGACTTATGATTTCGGGCCAGATAAGGTTGGAAATCCAGGTGCAAGTAAGAAACTAGGGAGTAAATATGATTTATATCGTTATGAGTTAGATGGGAAAAAGAATGAATATTACTACAAGGTTGTATATTATGATCCGGTTGAAGATAAGAAATTACGAGAAAGCTTATATATTTTACAAGATAAAAATGGAGATTGGAAAAATTCCGAATGGGCCTGGGGGAGCACTCACAATTTAGATTCAATTGTGGGAAGTAAAGAACCTAAGCATGTTCACAAATGGGGTGAAGGTGAGTGAAAAGAATAGGAGCAATAGTGTTGCTCTGTCTGTTTACAATTTTGTCTTTTAATTCTAATGTGGCTCATGCGGAAGAAGATACCATTTCTAATCATTTATTTGAAGGTCATACAGATGGTTTATATAAGGATGCACATTATCAGATAGACACAGCTCCTTCTAAAGATGATGATAAAGGCTTTTTTTCTAAAGCCTGGGGTTACATGTTTGGTGATGATAGCATAGGGAAGGATATCCAAAGAAAAATATATAGTGTAACACAATGGGGAGTAGATCTTGCTTTTCAATTTAGTTTATTACTTGTGAAGGGTGTTCTATTTGTAGTAGATCAATCCCTTAGGCTAGATATTATTGATAATGTGGCCGACAAGTTAGGAACAGCAATGCAAAATATCGCAGGAGTAGAGAACAATGGTTTTAAATCTGGTGGTTTACTCCCTTCAATTATCTCTCTAACTTGTGCTTTATCAGCTTTTTATGCAGCCTATATATTTTTCGTAAAACGTCAACCATTAACAGGATTTTCAGAATTAGTAAAAACTGTCTTGGTAATAGCTGTTATTGTTACGTTTATTTCAAATGTGTCAACGTTTTTAAAATCGGCTAATACAGTTAGTTCAGAAATTAGCATTCAAATTTTAACGAAAGCAACGGGAACAGTTGCAGGAGATCCAGGACGTTCAAAAGAGGATGCTATTTATGCGGTGAAAAAACAGATATGGACGTTACTTACTGAAAGACCGTACTTATTTATGCAGTATGGGAAAGATTCAAAAGAAGGCATTGGAGAAGACCGAGTAAATAAATTATTAAAAACACCGCCTGGGGAAGACAGAGTAAAGATTATAGAGCAAGAAATAAAAGATAAAAACGTAATGATGAAATTAGATAGTGTAGGGGAAAGACTTATTTTTACGATTGTGTATTACGTGGTTAATACATTTACTGGAATTCCAATTATATTACTTTGTCTCTTAACAATTGCTTTTCAATTATGGTTTATGGTTATGAGTATAATCGCACCAATTTGTATGGCTGTAGCATTATTACCAGGACAAAGAAGGGTTCTTTCTAGTTGGGCCACTGAATGGATTAGACCACTTGCATTAAAAATAATAATGTCCGTGTTACTGGTTATAGTGTTTACTATTTCAGAGCTAATATATACGCTTCCAGAATCGGGAGCGGCCGGATATGTATCAACTATGCTTCTTCAAATTGTAGTGTTTGTTTTATGTTATTTATTCAGAGATCGTCTTGTTGCTGCATTTAGTGCTTCTAAAGCAGCTTATAGGATGGCGACAGATGTTTCTTTAATGTCTGAAAGAGCGGTTGATTATGGAAGAGGATTTATTAATGATAAGTTTGGCTCCAATTCTAGACGATATGGGGAAGATGATGAGGACTATGTAACTATTAGTACAAACGATCCGGAAGCGCTTGCGGCGGCTACAGGATCAGAAAATATAGAATCTGATAAAGATAAGCCAGAATTAGAAACAACTGAACTTGAGCAAATGCCAGATAGCGAAGAGTTACAAGGAACAGAAAGTAAAGAATTAGAGATTATGGAAGAAAAACAAGAAAATGAAATGGATTTAGAAGAACAAGAATTAGAAGAAAGTAAACAATTTGAAGATGTTGCGGCTATTAATAAAGGTCAATTAATGAGCTTAGAAGATGAAGTTGAAAATGAAGGTATTGAAGAACTACCACTTGCAGCGGGTGACAATGTATCCATTCCTAGAAAACTACGAAAAAACGAACCACAGATAGCTATACTACAAGAAGATTCCTCACAAGATGATGTTCCAGCTACTAACGATTTGCCAGATGTAGCGACAACAGGAACAACAGAACAAATTGATGATGTAACAGTAACGCCAATCGAAAATGAAATACCAGGTCAAGAAGCGGCCGCTGGTCAAATTGAAACACCGATTGCGCCAGTAACGCCGATTGAAAATGAAATACCAGGCCAAGAAGTAGCCGCTGGTCAAATTGAAACACCAATTGCGCCAGTAACGCCGATTGAGAATGAAATACCAGGTCAAGAAGTAGCCGCTGGTCAAATTGAAACGCCGATTGCACCAGTAACACCGATTGAAAATGAAATACCAGGTCAAGAAGTAGCCGCTGGTCAAATTGAAAC
>NZ_JAKUHE010000030.1:0-35095 GCF_022664315.1 Bacillus cereus group sp. BfR-BA-01309 | reverse complement strand
TTCATGGGAATATTTATATTTTTAACTACTCTAAAAATCTTTTTTTGATATCCGGATTAGGGATAAGACATTGTTTTTGTTTGCCAAACCATTTGTATCTATTTTCTGCAATTTTTTTGTAATAAAGGTTCCGAATAGGTTTTGGGATTATAAAAAGGATGAAAAATAATTTGCAACTTCCTTTTAAGTGCCTACAAATATTCAATATGGCATCTGATTCTGTATAAGCCTTATTATTATCAATTAATACCACGCTATCTATTGTTTCACTAATGTTGTATTGATTTAATAACTGAATACCTATGTTACTTTGGCGTGATGCAAATTTAAAACATCCTTTAGGATCTCTTTTAATAATAAATTGAACACTTTGATTACATAAGTTGCAGTCTCCATCAAAAAGTATAATTCGTGTCATTTATAACCCTTTCTAAAACGTTTATTTGAATGCTTTTTATTTTAACTGAAAAGAGAATATAAATACACTGATTGTGAATTATTGAATTACGAAGAGTTTTTAATAAAAACGCTATTTTAAATAAAAGAACAGTTAGCAAAAGCTAACTGCTCGGTTCTCCAAGGGGGAACAAGGAGAAAGTAACTTAATGGGTTGTCTATAGTATTGACGGAATATTGAGTTTTATTCACGAGAGATTAGATTCTAAAATTTGGATTATGATAGTCGATATTCTCCATATTGACCAGAAAAGAACTAAAAGTTCTAGTAAAATTCCAAGGGGTCTTTTCTTAGTTTTTTGAGATTCTTTTATCAAATAGCCAATAGCACAAATTGCTAGAAGAATGAAAAGAATAAGTTCGAGTATAACTGGCATTCTATCTACTCCTAAAAATAATTTTGTATATAACGATTATAAGATATTTTTTAATGATTGGTAGTAAAAAATTCAACAAAATAATCCTTTTAGAAGAAAGTGAGGTTAAGAGAATGGAAGGTAACGTAAAGCTATTAGGCGCAGATGGAATGTGTGGAATGGAGTTTACGGGAGATAAGGTCGATATTTATAACGATGAAGGATACGTAATGGAGAGTATGACTACAAAGGAACATGTTCAAGAAGTTATTGATTTTCTTGAAGAGTACAAAAAGGAAATGGAGGAATAAAAATGGGACTAGGAAACAGAGGAATGCATTTTGAGAAGCTTATTAATTTATCGAATGAAATGTATCAAAGAGAGGGAGTGGCGCTTATAAACAAGCGTCCGACTCCTGTGAAGGTATTAAAAAGTGCAGGTGGACGAGTGTTAAATGGATTCTATGAAGCTAAAAGTACAGTAGACTATGACGGCGTGTATAAAGGACGAGCAGTAGCATTTGAAGCAAAGTCAACGCAGAGCCTTACACGATTCGATTTAAGTAACATTGCACAACACCAATTAGATTACCTGGAGAAAGCAGAAAAGATGGGAGCGGTATGTTTTTTCCTTATAGAGTTCAGTAAGGATCAAACGGTATTCTTGGTACCTGCATCAGTTGTTCAATCTTACGTAAGGATGCCTCATCAACCAAATGGCAAGAAGTCTATACCAAAAGCGGACTTCGATATTTATGGATACTTAGTAGAACAAACAGAACGAGCGCCAGTTGATTACTTACAATACGTAGATGAAGCGGTAGCACCAGTTATGTTCGATGGAATGATTCAATTTGATCAGGACCATAAAAAGGTAGCAAATAACATTGAAACAGCAAAAGAGAAGATGTTCAACAAGAAACGTAAATTATTAAAGGCTTAATGGATAACGGAACCATGCAGAGTGGATGGTTCCGTTATTCAACAAAGAGATAGTAAAATTTCACGTACCTGATGTGAATGTAAAAACCAAAATTCGAAATAGGGGGATTCCTTCATGGAGAGACAATTAACATTATTACCAGCTATCGATGATAAGAAAGTACAAAAGGAAGTAGTAAGTGTATTAAAGGAGTATAGAGCACTCAAAATGAGATTTAGTAATGATGTGGAGCAGGAAGGAATCAGTTTATTCCCTGAGTTACGTGATTCAAGAGTAACAAGCAGAATGAAGGTACAACAAATAGAAAAGGCATTAAACAATATTCTTGATAAAGATGAAAGAAACATCATTACTATGAAATTCTTAGATAATAAACCAGTTAAAGATTCATTCGTACAAAACGAATTGATGATGAAGAACTCATACTTTTACGAGAAGAAGAAGAGTGCAATTAAACTGATCGCTACTACATTAGGAATCATTTGAAAATGGCAGAGAAATAGCATATTTTTTGGGGAGTTTTTGCAAATAAAAATAGCGGTAAATTATAGGTACAAGCCCTTTGACAACCGCATAGCGAAGAGGATTAGTACACCTATAAGTGAAACGTTCTTATGCGAGAATGTCACGGTAACGTATACCGCATAGTAGGGCGGGCAAGGCGGTACGAACCCGCGTTAAGACGAAAAGACCGATTGATGTATTACAATGACATATTCCAGTGTGGCGGGTGTGAGATAACTCGCATTCGTCATGCTGTTTCTATTATATTTATCAATCAGCTCGGAATGCGTCCTCTGGGTTGATAATAAATATAAGTCTATTACTCTCTAGTATGTCGGTTCTTGAAAATGGAATGGGGGTGGTTGTTCTTGATTGAACAAACATCACGTTTCTGAGTCCCCCAAACAAGTTGTATACGTATCTCGTACATTAGTAATTATTCACGATTCTTATTAATGACCAAAACGAGGGCAAAGAGTTCTGCTCTTTGTTTGAGCCAATACAGCGGAAACATTCCCCTTCCGTCCCCTTAGTGTATTGGTTCAAACAAGGCGTTGGAATAAACACATACGTCTTGATATAAATCCTTTATAATTCGATATTGGCCAGCAAAAGCAAAAGCCGAAGTATTGAGCCAACTCTATGGGTTAACTATGGGAAAGTTTATAAAACATATTTTTTGAATTATTTAATACAAATATATATAATTATATTGATGTCAGTATATTAACTAGTTAAAAATGGGGAAAGAAATATGAAGATTATATTTGATGTGGTTAAAGATGAAAATTTTGATTTTACTTTATTAGAAACAAAATTGCTGAAAACTTTTAAAGAAGTGGATAATGTAGCAATAGTTGAAAAGGTTGAAGATAAAATTTTTGAAAAAGATAATGTACCAACCCATTTAGCGGAGATTACTATTAATGTTACAGGAAAGAATATCGGATATAGATCAGTTTCAGCTAGTATATTTATTGTTCTAGAAATCCTATCAATGAAACTATTCAATATTAATATTAGTATACATTAAGCATCCAATATGGATGTTTTTTCTTTGTTATATAAAAATTACATATTAAACATATATTTATACGTTTTGTTCCTACACGTTTAGGAATAGTAATAAAAAGATGATACCGATGAAACCATATAAAAACAAAAAGAATCCTAAGATGGGTAGTTTTTTATGAAAGCCGAGCATGATAAACCTCCTTGGGTATATAAAGGATTATAATATATCCTTGGTCTATTTAGAATACTAACCATGAATTGGATGGAATTAGGCATGATTAAATTGATAGACATTAGACATTAAATGTATTTAATGAGTCATCTATGTATAAAGATAATCGATAATCATACAATGATATGGAAGGTCTTTTCTAACGTGTTAGTTACCTCAATGTATATGTATCTTTTGGCGCCTGGCCGAGGGTGCTTTTTTATTGCACATTATGATAAGGACAAGCATATTATGTAATAGGACGAGTTCTTCGTGTCCTATTCAATGCTCAGGATAAACCCCATTTCACATTGAGAGCACCCTCGTTATTGGTGCTCTTTTAAAATGTTCTTATTCATATCGAAAATGTTTTAACATACAATAAGGCGAGAGTAGGCAAAAGAGTCAACGATACTCTAATAATTTGAAAGAGCGTCCATTAAAGGCGCTCTTTTATTTTGAACAAAATGGACATTTGATTAGGAGGGTGAAGTATGGAAGAACAAAAGAATGTGATTTCAATGAAAGTACATGTAGATACGAAGGAAGCGAACAAACGTATCGAAGAACTAATAGAATTAGTTAATAATTGCACTGCTGGATTTGAGAGGCTAAGTGAAGCAATGAAACTCTTTAAAGCTGATATGCATTGGTCTAACACGTATTATATATAATATTTCGTGTTAAATTTCACTCCCTTTCTAGTAAAATAGCATATGCTCCTTCAGAAAACGATTTCATTAATCATTATGAAATAAAAAAACGACTCACAAGTGAACTGTATGCCATTATATAGATTAACATAATTGGTAAGATTCATCATTAAACTTTTAGTTCTTAATATAAAAAAATTGTAACTATTCTCAGACATACAGTGCATTCAGAAGTTTTCGGCATATAGATTGTTGCTATTTTTATCTTCGTAGTAGCAGGTTATTTTGTTCATTTGAATTCAACTTATTAGTGATATAGTAATCTAATATTTCATCAATAAGCTCATAATTTTTTATGTCCTTCATTGTGCAAATGGTTTTTATTTTATTAAGTGTTTCAGGCGATACTTTTATATTTTTTCTGTCTGCTGCTGACAATGAATTCTTTTTCTTTGTTGCAGGATTACTTTGAATAGGTGCCACAGTAACCAAGTAATGTTTATCCAAAATGACCACTCCTTATGTACTTTTAAATATCTGTTAAGATTTTAAATTTACTTTGTTGTTCAGGTGTCAGTTTATTATCTACATAATGATTTATAAGTAAATCAATGATTTCATGAGTGAATTTCGTGTTGGTAATTTTCATTAGTGCTTCAAGTTCTTCTTTGGATTGTTTAGGGATTTTAATACTTCCTTGCTGGTTTTTGAATTTCTTTTTATCTGTTTTAGCATTTGAATCCGAGCTTTCAGTAATAGGCGTAACGGTTACTACAAATGAATTATTCTTATTTTCCACAGATACCACTCCTGTTATAAAAGTATAAATTTATAAAAATATTTATGAGAATAGGTATAAAATTTAATTTTATACCTATTCTCGGTTTTTCTTTAGTTCAAGTACTTGTTTCACTGCGTTTTTTACTAATTTTTGTTTTGGCGAAGGTAATGAAGCGACTTTTTCTTCAATTAACATATTTATAACTTCATAGATTTTCATATCTTCAATTGTAGCTAGTGTTGAAATTGCTGTATGTGTTTCTAATGAGACACGGAAAGATTTTGGTAACTCTTTTGTAGTAAGTTTTCTCTTGGGCTTTTCAAAGAGTTTATCACTTTCAGGGAAAGTGCGTTCCTGCTCTTCTTTGTTTTCTGGCGCAATCGTTACAGAGCCTTCAGTTCTTTTTCTTCTCATACCAAGTTGTTCTTTGTCTATATTGGGGTCCCACCCCATCGCCATCAAGCTAAGGTTATGCAAGTTTAATCTCATGTGAGATTTTTTCTTTTTTCTAAAAATCCAGTGTAAGCTCTTTAAAGATTTTTATACCAAATAAACCCTATCGGGTTTCAATTTTTTGAATTACGCTACATGATTGTGAGACAGGGAAAAGTCATAGACGACGCCTAAGATATCAAAGACTGTTTTCTTCTCATACCTATGGGATTTTCGTCCGTTTTTCTGTAAAAGATTGAACAGACGAAACAATATCTTTGTTAATTCTTGGGTGTCTTTTTGCAAAGATTGATAAATAAGTGAAAAATAATCTTTTATGATATAAGTTGCTTTATATTCGCTTAATTCTCGCTTCTTCTTGATGAGGAGTAGTTGGCGCATTTGAAACATGGTAGAGGAACAAAGAAGGATACTTATTAATTGCCCGTATAAGTGACATTCTAGTCTTTCTAATTTTACAGAACTACATTGATGAATACGAAAAAATGATTTCCATGTTTTAAAAATAAGCTCAATTTGCCATCGTAAGGAGTAAAAATCGTATACTTGCTCTTTTGGCAGATATTCCAATGGAATATTTATAACGTAAAAGTTAATTGCACTAAGCCGCTTACTGCGTTCTTTATAGGCTATTTGCTTCTTATGTTCTTTAGATGCTAAATCCTTTTGTCTACGCTTCATTTGTGTTTCAGTTAATTTATACAGAATAAGTCTTGCAGGAAGCTTTTGATACATTCCAATATAGATTTCAGGAATTTCATATGTTTCACCGGACTGTAATTGGTCAATAAATTGTTCCATATCTAATTGGATATACTCAGATTGCTTTTTTATGGTTCCATTTTGAAAGTATTCAGGTTCTTTATTCTTCTGATATATACGTGTATTAAGCTTTAATCGTGAAATAAAATAAGCACCACACTCGCTTATAGTATGTAAATCTTTTAAGTCGAAATATCCTAAATCCCGTATAAATACGTCGTTCGGTTGAAGGGATGTTAAACAAGTAGAAGCATAAGTTTTATCATTGTGTTTTCCTGATCCTACATGAACATGAAGAAATTGACCACTTAGTAAATCATACTCTAGTTGAATTTTTACTCCAGCACTTTGACCGCTACCACCTGAACCTTGATATGTAGAAGTGAATTTATCTGGAATTTGAAAATGTGTAGAATCCAATATACGGATACGTCGAAAATAGTTTGTATACAAAGTTGGAATCTTGCTAGAAGAACAAAATTGTTGGTGAAGTAAATGTGCTAAGAGTTGTTGTAAAAACTGAACAGCCTGAGGGTTAAAACGTTGATTGAGTCCCTCTGGACTCATAGAAATACCGGTGTTAGCTTCTAATCGACTATATAATCGTGTCAATGAAGAACGAGCCACATTTTGACTTAACCAGACACACAAAGCTACTAAATCTTGTGCTCGATATTTACTTTTTCGTTTAACAAATCCTATATTTTTAGCTAATTGCTCTAAAGCATCAGGTAACATATATCGTTGTAACTCTTGGGAATACAATTGCAGCTCATCTTGAATTGAAAAGCACATTATAAAAACATCCTTTCTTTTGATTCTAAAGAAAGGTTAACGCTTTTTCCGTTTTTATAACAGGGTTTTTCGAAGGTTTTCATTTAATCCTAATTATATTTTTTATAAATTCTAAAGCACATTCCCTATTTTTGGTATGATAGACAGGAACTATTTTTTTAGAACAGGAGACAATAAATGAAAAAAATCATATTAGGATTATTAGTTATATTTCTACTTATATTTATGTACATGTCTTTAGTAGGAGATGAGAATAAGAGTTCTTTAACTCCTAATCTGATTTCAAAGATAAAATACTTAGAGACTGATTCTGTTGCTGGAGGTACATTTAGAGATTATGGCCAAGAAGCAAAATCAGTGTTTGAAAAATTAAGTAGTCAGAAAAATGTTGTAACAAAAAAAGATTTTTGGAAGAAGAAGTTTTTTGAGGAATCTTCTCAACGTAACATTGACTTTGTATTAGATGATGGTAAAAAAATTAAATTCAAAGTATTACTTTTTAGTGTGAAACCATACTTTGATGAAGCGTATGTTCAACCTATAGGAGATGATTCCATTTACCACTTAAATAAAGAAGATGCAACAGATATAGCAACCCAATTTGCAAATCGTTAATACTTTTCTTGAAAATTTATGTTTTATATCTATCAATTATAAAATAAGAACATCCCCAAACGAATTTTTTCGTTTTGGGGATGTTCTTATTTTATTAGCTTGATGGGTATGGAGTACCCCCTTAGGTTAAATAAATTTCGGCATAGAAGCTATTTTGAACGTAAGAAATTTGTAAGGAATGGATAAGAAAAAAGATATTTTTATTGTGTAGGATAAAAATATAAAGAAGAGTGAAAGGGGGATTAGATAAGATATATTTATGTGAAAAACAAACTAGTAATAAGAGTGTTCTAAGGAAAGTTTGTTAGGAAAAAAATAATCATTATGAAGATAATTACGAATTCCAGGTTGCACTTTTGTCATTGGTGGAGATGATAGCTGTGTAGTTAATACGAAACAATAAGCAACCATACAATATGAATAGAGGAGAGGCATGCCTTATGAAAACACGTAGTCAAATTACATTTGCAAGTCTGGCCCTTTTAATAACTGGAAGTTCCCTGCTATACACATCGCCAACCTCAATTGTAAAAGCAGAGTCCACTCAAAATGTATCTAGTTCGTTACACGCCAGCACTCAACGAGAGCGTAATTCCGTCAAGCAATGCGGGATACATTACAACTTGGATTCCCGGGGATACTTGCAAAAACTTCTGAGAGTGGAAAAACGTGGGGTTATGCCGCTGGGGTAGCGAATCTGAGCACCAAGAAACCAATGGAAACAGATTTTCGCTTTCGCATTGGCAGTGTGACGAAGACATTCACCGCAACGGTTGTACTTCAATTAGCTGGAGAGAACCGCCTGAATCTAGACGACTCCATCGAAAAATGGTTGCCTGGTGTCATTCAAGGAAACGGATATGATGATAAACAGATTACTATCCGGCAGATATTGAACCATACAAGTGGTATTGCTGACTACTTAAAGTCAAAAGGCGTTGATATGATGAATACAAAAAAACATATACCGCTGAAGAAATAGTGAAGATTGGGCTTTCTCTACCTCCAGACTTCGCCCCTGGAAAGGGCTGGTCTTATTCAAACACAGGATACGTATTACTGGGTATCCTTATTGAAAAAGTAACCGGAAACAGCTATGCGGAAGAGATTGAAAATCGGATTATTGAACCGCTTGAATTGTCGAATACATTCCTACCTGGCAATTCAAGCGTTATTCCAGGCACCAAGCATGCCCGTGGATATGTCCAACCAGACGGAGCAAGTGAGCTAAAAGACGTTACCTATTATAACCCAAGTATAGCTAGCTCGGCTGGAGATATGATTTCTACTGCTGACGACTTAAACAAATACTTTTCTTCCTTGCTCGGTGGCAAATTACTGAAGGAACAGCAACTAAAACAAATGCTTACTACAGTTCCTACAGGAAGAGCAGGAATCGATGGATATGGTCTTGGAATCTATGAAACTAAGCTTCCAAACGGGGACACACAGGTGGCATTCCAGGGTTTATTACTCTGGCTGGGGGTACACTTGGAGGCAAGCATACGTTGGCCGTCAATTTGAACAGTACGGGTAGAGCTAACAGTCCTGATCCTTTTAAAAATATTTTACTTGCTGAATTTAGCAAATAGGCAAAAAGGAAAAACGGATAAATTTTTTCATAGTTTTTATAGTTAAATATATACCTTTCTGGTTCAAAAAACCCATCGCCATCAAGCAAAAAAATTATAGTACCCCCAGAACGAAATTTGGCGCTAACTTGTAACAAAAAAACTCATTTTTTCGTTTTGGGGAACAACCAATTTCTTAAGTTGATGGGCATGGGGCACGTCCCGAAAATGCGGATTTACAACGTTAAGCCGCTTATATCACTCGAAATTAAAGATTTAACAACGATAAGAATTTTGAAACAAGTCATATGAGACATTAAAAAGCCTTATTCCACGTTATATTAACCTTGTCTCAATAGACTTTACTCTATTGGGACGAAAGAGAAAACGTTGATATATAAGCCTTTCTATCCCTAACATTGTTAATCCGCATAATCCTGACGCTACCCCATATAGAAGTTAATCAACTACGGTATATACAGTTAAATAAAAAACAATTTCTACATATATTTTTTGTGGTAGAAATTGTTTTTTATCTATATTTGTAAGTAACAGAATTATAAAATTTAACTCTGTTTTTTTCTATAACATCATCATCACCAATAAAAACTGCCATTCCTTCCTCTAGATCTGATTCTGTAGTTTCCCATACATAATTTAATTTTTGTAAACACTTTTGAGGAGGATTATACAACTGAATAATGTTAGTATTCCCTCCTTTACCAACACTCCAATCCCCAGCTTGGGAACAATGAGAGAGATATTTTTGCGCTTCCCAGAGCCGTTCTTCAGGGGATTGAAAAAGACCTATAAAAAACAGCGCAAATAAACAGACAAAAAATAAAAAAATAAGAAATCTTAAAATACGCACGAGTTACTCCTCCATCTAATTAATAAAACGAATTCCATATATGTAGGGTTTAAGTGGACACTGTGGGACACTTCTATAAAGAGAGAAGGGAGCATAACCGAAAATGGTATACTCCTTTTTTATTTTCTTACATCATTAGCAATGTCAAGATTTAATTCCTTCCAATCTTTGATTGTATTGATCTACTTTCCTATCATGATCATAAATCATCTCTATAATAATTTATGTTTTTTTTAAAATGTACACTAGGTGTAATATAATATATTTCTTATTAGAATTATAACAAACAGTTGTATAGATAACTAGCCTTGTTTTTTAATCAATCTATCTCTAGACTTATACATAGAGTTCTTATTTTGGAAAACTAAACCAAATATAGGGGTTGATTAGTATTTTTATATATTATTTTCTAAATTTAAGAAATGTCTCGAAAGAATTAGGTACAAAAACTGGATATGTAAAATGCATCTAAACAACTGAATCTACAATCTCCACCTAAATGAGCATGCCATGTAACATAGCTTACAAATTTGAAGTACTTACATAAGATCAGATTTCATACATTAAATCTAGTTTTGAAGAGTAATAAATTAATTTGGTATAGGGAAAAGGAGGATTGATGAAAGATTTTTGTGAGTTTGCTATACAAAAAAATAGTGCCAAAGACAATGAAACTATCTTTGGCAAAAACGTGTCATTAATTTTATTTCTTTTTTTTCAGTAAGGTCGCTATCACAAAGTAAAGTAAGGTTCCTATGATTCCAGCAAAAAATACTTTTTGCTCTGAAAACATAAAAGACATACCATATGCTATTACGATAGAAATTACTAGACCAACATATAATTTGTTAAACAATTTATGTGTTAAAAATCCTGTTAAAAAAGAAATAAGAATTGGTGTTCCATATAACGTAAATTCAAACATTTACAAAAACTCCCTTTTTTAAGATATTATTCAACATTTCCAACATTCTAAGTTATTTTAGAAAAGAAATCAATAGAGGAGGATTTACAAAATGAAAAAATCGTTACTTAGTATTCTTTTTGTTTTCACACTATTTATTGGAGGAAAGGCAGCTTCTGCCGATGAAAAAATGTTTGGAGATTATAATGAAATTGCAGAAAAAATGAGACAAGATGGTGCTTCGGAATCTGATATTTCAAGTGTAATTACGAAATTACAAAATGATGAGCCTCTGGATTCAGAGAAAACATCAGGCGAAGAAGTGTTATTTAATTATACTGAATTAGAAATGGCTAATAACCCATTTGCAGCTACTGCGGAAAACCCGAAAAAAGTTAATCGTTACCCTGACGGTTCATATAACATTGTTGAATTAGATATTGAAAGTGATGAAGAAGCTGCTACTCCATATAGTTCTGGAAGCTTCAAAACAATTAAAGTTACAGGTAAAAATGCGCTTAGTAATGCGTCATATAGTGCTAGAGTATATTTAAACACTCATAATGGAAACAATTACATCGATAAAGTATATGGTAAAAATATTCACACTATAGCTGGTACTTTCAGTGATGATAAACTTGCAATTAGTCGTAAGACTGAAAATCGTTCACAGAAAATTACAGCAAAATCAAGTTTATACTTTAAATATACAAATTATAAAAATATGTCTTCTAAAACAATTTACTTAAGAATGCATACTGGTGATAGCTTGAAAGATAGATTAGGTATCTGGGTATCTATGACTGATGGCTCAGCAAGTTATAAATAAGTATTATTGGCTGAATATTATTTTTAATTCCTAATATAATTATAAAATAATGTTTATTGAATTTATTTCGTAACGTAAAGAAATACTTTCCTATTAGGGGTAGCACCCCATGCCCATCAACTTAAGAAGGAAAATAAAATGAACTTTCGTTCATATGAGGGGTCCCACCCCATGTCCATCAAGCTAAGAAAAGAAAATACCCCAAAACGAGAAAATTGGCATCTCACGGTGAAAATGTACATTTTTTATTTTGGGGTTTTAAAAATTGTTAAGTTTATAGACATGGGGCATCATCTTGAAAATATGCTTAGCGTTGTAAATCCGCATTTTCCTGGAATTTTCCTTTATTATGTCCTTGTCTTATAAATAATTCCGCAATGATTAAATTCGGTACCCACGCTAACCAAGCAATAATAGCGTAACTAAGTTCAAACTGCTCTAACCCAAATAGTAATACAAATAATGGTAGCCAAATTCGTAATGTAACTGCTGCAAAGGTTAAGGAATAATTTCTGATCATCCAATTCTGATGGTCTTGAATTTTTTTATTCTTAACTCTATTTAATGCTTGATATGCTGATGTTAGCCAAAATACGGATAACAAGCCGAAACCAAGCTTTGCTACCAATCCCCCCATAGCGTAAAAGGATAAGTACAGTCCTGAAATGCCACCTAATAATATACCAACCATATAGATTCTCCCGACCATCCGATGACGGCTGATATTCTTTTCTCTAAATTTTGTGGATAATGTAAACGGACCAATTACTAATGCTAATATACTAGTTGTAATATGTAAAAATAACATAATATACCAAAAATCACTTAATTTAGATACATACATCAGCTTCGCTTTTACAAGTCCTGTTTGAAATCCATCTAAAATGAAATATTGAACAACAACATAACTAGCTACTAAAATAGCTAAAAAAGTAAATATAAACCAAATTTTCCTATTCAAATTTAACTACCTCCTTTTTACATTTAAGGAAATTAGATTAAATATAACTATTTATTCTGAGGGGAAATAAATAAGCCTTCTTTAATGATCTATTCCACACAGAAGAATCTGAAGCGAGTCCATATTCCGTAAAGTTTTATCATCTAATAATCATTATATGACAATATATTCAAGTTGAATCGCTCGTAGTATAAACTTTTGTCCTTTCCAATAATCAACTGCCATTTAAACTTTCCCTCCGTTATTTGTATTTTGATAGTTGATAATAATTGGTCTGAATAACTAATTATGTATATTATATACTATTTATAGCCGATTTAAAATAATGGTAGCACCACATCGCTATCAAGCTAACAAAACTAAATTTCCTTAAAATGAAAAAATACGCTATTCTTTCTGTAGAATAATAGGAAAGGACGATGTTTTTGGCATGAACTTATCGACTTTTGATGAACTAGAATTATTTTCTAAAGAATTGCAACGATATATGTCACCTGGTGCTTTAGAGCAATTAGCTAGAGAGATAGGATTTGTTCAACGAAAAAGTAAATATCGTGCACAAGATTTAGTAGCTCTTTGTGTTTGGTTAAGCGAAAACATAGCAAACACTTCATTAACACAACTATGTAGCCGATTAGAAGCTAACACAGGTATTTCTATGAATCCAGAAGGACTCAATCAACGCTTTAATTCCCAGGCTGTACAGTTTCTACAGCAACTCTTAGCACATTTACTTCACCAACAATTTTGTTCTTCTAGCAAGATTCCAACTTTGTATACAAACTATTTTCGGCGTATTCGTGTATTGGATTCTACACATTTTCAGATTCCGGATAAATTCGTTTCTACATACAAAGGTTCAGGAGGGAGTGGTCAAAATGCTGGTGTGAAAATTCAACTAGAGTATGATTTACTAAATGGTCAGTTTTTACATGTTCATGTAGGATCAGGAAAGAACAATGATAAAACGTATGGTTCTACTTGTTTAACGTCTCTTCAACCGAACGATGTATGTATACGTGATTTAGGATATTTCGACTTAAAAGACTTACATACCATAGACGAGCACAGTGCTTATTTCATCTCCCGACTTAAGCTCAATACACGTATATATCAAAGGAATAAAGAGCCTGAATACTTTCAAAATGGAACAATAAAAAAGCATTCTGAGTACATCCAATTAGATATGGAGCAATTTATTGACCAATTACAACCTGGGGAAACATATGAGATTCCTGAGATTTATATTGGAATGTATCAAAAACTTCCTGCAAGACTAATTTTGTATAAATTAACTGAAACACAAATGAAACGAAGACAAAAGGATTTAGCATCTAAAGAACATAAGAAGCAAATCACCTATAAAGAACGTAGTAAGCGGCTTAGCGCCATTAACTTTTACATAACAAATATTCCTTTGGAATATCTACCAAAGGAACAAGTATACGATTTTTACTCCTTACGATGGCAAATTGAACTTATTTTTAAAACATGGAAATCATTTTTTCGTATTCATCACTGTAATTCTGTAAAATTAGAACGACTAGAGTGTCATTTATATGGACAATTAATAAGTATTCTTCTTTGTTCCTCCACCATGTTTCAAATGCGCCAATTACTCCTCATCAAGAAGAAACGAGAATTAAGCGAATATAAAGCGATTTATATCATAAAAGATTATTTTCCACTTCTATATCAAGCTCTAAAAAAAGGCACCCAAGATATATCAAAGATACTACTGCGTCTATTCAATCTCTTACAAAAAAACGGACAAAAATCTCATAGGTATGGGAAGAAAACAGTATTTGATATCTTAGGCGTCGTATACAACTTTTCTATGTCTCACAATCATGTAGCGTAATCCAAAAAATTGAAACCCGATAGGGTTTATTTGGTATGCAAATCTTTAAAGCACTTACACTGGATCTTTAGAAAAAAGAAAAAATTTTACATGAAATTAAACTTATATAATCTTAGCTTGATGGACATGGGGTGGTACGCCTTTTATAAAAAAAGAGATGTACAACAAAGAAGAAGTAATATACGTTGTGAAGAATATCCTCATATTTTGTTAAAAGATACTAATAATTATATAATCATTGATTTATTGGATGACATTCATGCTACTGCAATCTATATTTATCAGCTAGATCGCCCTGCTGAGCAATGGATGTTTGATTTAGGATCTAATCTTGAATGGGAAAGTGAAAGTTTTGCTACACTCATTGGAAAATTAGAATTCAGTTCAATTGCTGAAGGCAAGGCAAAGATAAAAAGGCTTTATGTAAATGAGAAATACAGAAATCAAGGATTTGCTACATATATGATGAAAAAAGTAATAGCTTGGGGGCAATCTCAGGATTTTTCAGAACTATATTTGACTGCTTGTACTTCTGTATACAAACTAAGAAATGCGCTAAATCAAGATGAATTAATTTCATTTTATCGCAAATTAGGGTTTGAGAATATTTCTCCTAAATCAAATCGAATGACGTATAAATATTGTGATTCTGGTGTCGAAACTTAATAGGGGGGCAAAACATACTCTAAGCGAGTTATTGATGCCCCCCCTTAAAGTCATAATACAAAAAGTAAAGACCCCCAAAGGTGCCTTCCTCCGACTAGAACTATCCTGTATTAATGCCCTACTGATTAATAAATTAAATTATAAAAATAATTTGTTATACTTTCATGTACCCTAGTTGATATAATGTATAAGGCAATTATTGGTTAATTAATAACGAACATATATTAGGGAGGTATACAAGTCATGGAACTAATAATTTTTTCATTTGTATTAGTGGTAATATTCTTTGTTCTTTCAATAACTTTAAGTGGTAAAGGTCAGCGAATAGCAAAAGAAGTTTTAAAAGAGCTTATTAATGGTCCTGAGGGAAAAATGTTGGTAGGTTTTTTTGGGACTTTAGCAGTTATAGGAGTAATTTTTATCATTTGGTTTTTATTGAACTAAGCATTCCAGTTACTCAGGCTGATACAAGGTGCAAGAAAATTACTGGATAATTAAAGGTACATATATATTAGGAGGTACATAAGTAATGATAGATATAATCCAGTCATTCTTTTTACTAGTTATATATTCTATTCGTTATCTATTTTCAACAGGCGAAAATAGGAAACAAGCAAAAACAGATTTAAGGGAATTTTGGGCTGATACTGACGGACAAATATTATTGGGTGCTGCTATGGCGCTGGTGATAATAATTTTTGGTTATTGGTTTATGACGCAAATAGCTGTTTAATTAAAAAGAAAAGTATTAGAGAAAACAAGATATTAAATAATATACAAGGATCTCGCCATTTCTGTTGGATGGTGAGTTTTTTTATGTACAAAAGAAAAGACACCCTAAGGTGCCTTTTCTAATAGTTTTTAGCAGAAGCAACTGCATCCGATAATGATTAATAGAATAAACAATACCACTAATAAAGCAAATCCTCCAGCAAAACCGCAGCCTTCGCTGCAACTACCACCATATCCCATAACAATAGTGCCTCCTTTAGATCAGAGGGGAAAACTAGGGTTCATTCCATGCATTTAATGGGTTCACTTTACCTTATGTTTTTAAGTAGGTATTGAGCAGGTCCTTGTGAAAATAAAAAAAGACACCCAAAGGTGCCTTTTTTATTTTGGCTATCTTCGTTGTTAGGCATAGATATGCCTAATGGGGGGTGTTACAATGTACGTGATTGAACAATCCGATTTAGTTTAACGATTTGTTTTTCTTGTAAATTTGATAACATAAATTAATAAACAAAGTGCCAATAAGGCTTGAATAATTCTAGTTACTAAACTAATAATTGGATTAAAATCAAAACCTACTATAATGTGTAAAATTGTGTATATTGCGAAAAAGGTAATGGCTATTTGCAATAGTTTTTTCATAGAATATCCACCTTCTTTGGAAATTCAAATTTATAATAACAACGTTACAATTGCCCTTGCTGTCATATCTGCTAACCATGCAGGGCAGCCCATCTTTTTAAGCTGGTTTGATATAGCTGTTGTAATAGTTCCACTAAAACCAATGACTACATTAAGAGTTTTAACAACTACAGTATAACTCAAATATCCTTTTAATGCTTTTTTACTGTCCCATGAAATTGGTAATTTATCAACATATTGTCTTACACTTCTATCCCAAGCAACTCTCCCAATTCTATTTAGATTTTTTAACATTTGTTTTGCTGCTATCTTTGCCGCTTGAGATTTAGGACCGTATTGTGGCCCATCAACATTTTTGATAGATAATGGTAATGCTTCTCCAGGAACTTCTTTAGCTAATTCTTGTTCAATCCCTGTCATAATATCTTCAATTGAAATATTATTTTCTTTCAATTCTTTTTCTAATTTTAATAAATCTAAAATTTCTTCTTGGCTTAATCTTTCATCAACTGTTTCAAATCCTGAGGCTTTCACTTCTTGTACATTAAAGGTTAATGGGGCTGCAACGCCAAACATAAATGTACCCGCTAAAACTGCACTAATAATTTTTTTGGTTTGTTTGTTATTCACTTGGAAACTACCTCCTAAAAATAATATTATTTGTTAAAATTGTAAAATATAATATTTATATTTAATAGACTATTTTAATAGTTTTTAATTTGATATAATAGTAATAATTGTAAAATATTACCTGAAAACTAATTTGGACAGGTAGTCATTTTTGCTCCGATTTAATTATAGATGGGGGTTTACATGATAAAAAATAAAAGGATTTGCTACAGGTTACATGTTAGTTTAATGAAAAAAGAAATTCTAAGGATTCTTCCTCCGACTTGAACGATCCTATAGCAAAGTGTTACCCATTTCCATAGGGTGGAGAGGCTTTTTTATGTGCAAAAGAAAAACCCACTGTATTTTCATGACAGCGGGTTTTTGGATTGAGTATTACTATCTTATTGTATAAAAGGGAATTTCTGTAAAAATTATAGCATGCATTTAAAATTCTTATATTGAGAAAAAAGAGAAGGCACCCTAGGGTGCCTTCTCTTTTTGTGTTGGGGTAAATAAGAAGTACGGTTTCCAATATAACTGAAAAAAGAACAGGTGCTTGGATTTTATCACGATTTTTTTCTAAATGAACATGCATTATTACATATCATAATAAACCCCTCTATTTTCCATTTGATAAAATGAATTACCAATATTAATAAGATTCAAATAAATATTTCTACAAATTCAAAATATTTACAAAAATTACAAAAGTGATACATTTAAGATGCAAGCTATAAAAAATATTTAAGGGGGATTTATTATGTTCAAGAAATTAGTAGTTGGAGCATTAGCAACTGGTATCGCATTAACGGGAGGAATCGGGGCAGCGTCAGCAAGTACAGAAGGTATAGAGAACATTAAAAAAACGGCACCATCAATCGCAGAATTAGGAAATACAACATATTATTATAATTCTGATTATGGCTTCTGGTTCACACATGATAGCGATAGAGATGTATATAAAACTTATGAATTTTATAGTTCAGATGGATATTTTACTAACTATTTTGAGGATACAAATAGAAGAATTAAATGGTACTTTAAAGGTGTAGTTGGAGATGCACCAGGTGGCGGTAAATATGGACATTATGAAGGCAGACAATATTAATAATTTTACTAAAAAGCCCTAATATTTCAGGGCTTTTTTTCATAAAAAAAGACACCCTAAGGTGCCTTCCCCTACTTAATCTACATAAGACTTCTCTTACAGCACAAATATATCTGGGTTCCCACCCAATTCCATTTTACTACATCCGTTTATAAAGTTTAATTAATTTATTGGTGAGGTTACACCCATTTATACATTTCAAATACCAAATCATCTAACTTACTTGTCCATCTTAATCCAGAAATTTCAGGGAAAAGGGATCTATAATGACCCCAGTTTAAGATATGAATATCCTGAAATTCTAAATCATTTAGCGAGGATACACTTCTAGCGTTATATGCAGGTTTATGTACATAAATTAACAATCTTTCAGCCAAGTCAATTTCTACTGACCATTCAGTTTCAGTTGGGTTTTTAGAACCATGTAACCTTCCAACATATATTTTAGTGTTGTTAGAATCGTTAGTGTCCAGCCAATTTTCTTGGGAAATTCTTTTTCCTAGAGTCTGAAAATCGGCTTTTCCAATATACAATAGAACGTCATTACCATATATAGGGTGATTCCCATAAATCTGATAAATTCCATAATCGGTTTCTTCATTTTTTAGTTTTACGAGGTCTGTAATATTGTATGGTCCATCCCAAAGGACTTGAATTAAACTCGTTTTTGTAGTTTCCATAATAAAAACATCCTTAAATTTTTTTGTTAATGCTGGCGGTACCCCAAAAAAAAAAGACACACTAAGGTGCATTCTCCGACTTGATCATCTTAATTTTAATGATAAGGGTGCACTTTATGATGGACGACTTGCTATTATTCTGTATAGTTAACTTCTGTTACATGATCATGTTTGTTTACAATCATTCGTAACTGTTTATTACCCTGTTTATAGATGTAAATTTGAGTCCCACCAGCTCCCGTTTGTGCATCCGAAGGTAATGGAAGAATACTGTCATACTTCATAAAATTCGATCCGATCACAATTTTGTTAGCCACTTCCTGACTCAACGGGTGACTTTTGTTATATTGGGCTTCCTGTGTCTTTCGATCTTTTTCAATCTTTTGCTCATTTTCCCATTCTTTTTGAACGTGTTCACATGTTATTCCAACTTCTGGTGAACCGCAAAGTTCAGGTTCTTCTTTCTTTTGTTGTTTCACTTCACGTTGCTTTTGCGCTGCTTGTTGTTTACGGGCCTGTTCCTGCTCCTGCTCTTGACGTTGTTGTTCTTCTCTTTCTGCTTGTTCTTGCTTCGCTTTCTCTTCCGCTTGTCTTTGAGCTTCTGCTTCTTGTTTTGCTTTCTCTTCTGCCTGTTTTTGAGCTTTCTCTTCTGCCTGTTTTTGAGCTTCCGCTTCTTGACGTTGCTGTTCTTCCTGTTTCGCCTTTTCTTCCGCCTTTTGGGCTTTCTCTGTTTCTTTTTGTGCTTTTTCTTCAGCTTTAGAGTCGTTAGAGCTAATTGCTGTTTCGTTAGATGAGCATGCTGCTAATCCCATAATCAAAACGAAACCTATGAATGCGATTAATAGTTTATTGTGCATAATATGTCTCCCCTGGTGTATAAAATGTAAGATTTACTGAACTATCATAACAAACTATCAATCTGTGTATTGTCATATTATGTCGAATGATAATAGAAAAGACACCCAAATGCGCCTTCCACCGTCTTGGACTATCCTGTATTAATGCCGTGTCGATTAATAAATTAAATTATAAAAATAATTTGTTATATCTCCATGTACCCTAGCTGATATAATGTATAAGGAAATTATTGGTTAATTAAAGGTAAATATATATTAGGAGGTACATAAGTCATGGTATTTATAATAGTGTTATTTTTCATATTTATAATCTCTATTATTCTTTCATTATTTTCAAAAGGTGAAACTCAGCAAGAAGCAAAAGAAGTTGTAAATGACATTGTTACTGGTCCTAATGGGAAAACACTCTTAATCGTTACTGTGGTATTTGTAATCGGAGGGATATTTATTGTTGGTAGTATTGTAAATAATGGCAATGAACCACCTTCAAATCCAAGTATGAGAAACGATCGTACCCCTTTGAAATGTGCTCATTATGGTGGCGAATGGGACACTGGCGGTCTTTTTGGAGAAGCTAAATGTGTTTATAATAAAAATGATGAATCGGATAATAGGTAGTATGTAAAGGCCTTATCTTTTTATAGGAAGATAAGGCTTTTTTATGCATAAAGAAAAGACACCCTAAGGTGCCTTCCTCCGACTTAAATTATCTTAACTTTAAATTATATCATTTTTCATATTATAATAACATCTTTTTATTTTATAAAAATATATAGCAATCAATATAAAAATATGACATTATATAACATGAATTTCCGTTTTATTTAATATTTTTCCAAAGGAGGAAGATTTAACTTGAAGAAATTGTTTTCATTTTTATTATTTGTATTTGTAATTTTTTCAGCGAACAATATTTCATTTGCTGATGAAGTTATACCATTTAACAAATCGTTCTTTGCATATAACGAGCCATCGTTTACATCTGCAAAGGGAAATGGTGGAGCTCAATATGGACCTCAAAAAGCTCTAACTGTAAAAGAGAAGCGTTCAGATGGTTGGTGGAAGATAGTAACTTGGGAAGGCGATAAGTGGATTAATACCGATGGGGAAAAAAAGAAAATAGAGAAACCCTATATTACTTTTGCTGAACCTAAATTCACATCACCAAAAGGGAACAATGGTAATGTTATAGCGCCTCAAGTAGTTACGGCGATAGATGGACAAGAAGATGGATGGTTAAAGATTCAAACCAATGAAGGAGATAAATGGATTTTCCTTAATTCTGAAGCGGTAAAAGTAGATAAAAATTTCTATGCGTATAATGAACCTTCATTTACATCTGAAAAAGCAAGTGGTGGAAACCAATATGGGCCACAAAAATCACTTGTTGTAAAAGAAAAACGTACAAATGGTTGGTGGAAAGTAGCAACTTATGAGGGTGATAAGTGGGTTAACCTAGATGGGGAGTTAAAAGCATTTGATAAACCATTTTTAGTGTTTTATGAGCCTGCATTTGCATCTCAAAAAGGAAATATGGAAGTACCTTATAGCCCTACTACTATTAGGGTAATTGAGGGGAATACTAAAGGATGGTTGAAAGTTCAAACTTGGGAAGGCGACAAATGGATGTATCCAGGTGTTGCAGAGACAGTAGCAGTTAATAAAAACTTTTATGTTTATAACGAACCGTCGTTTACATCAGCTAAAGGAAGTATATATGGACCACAAAAATTCCTTGCTGTAATGGAAAAACGTCAAGATGGCTGGTGGAAGATAGTTACTGCTAATGAAGGACTTAAATGGGTTGCATTGAATGGTGCTAAAATGGATATATCAAATAATCTATATTATGCATATAATGAGCCTTCGTATTCTTCTGATTTTGCAAATGGAGGAATGCCCTATGGACCACAGACTGTCAAGGTTTTAGAAGAAATTCCTAATGGCTGGATGAAGATAGCAACATGGGAAGGAGATAAATGGATTAATCTTATTGGAGAGAAAGTATGTAAAAAGATCAATCCAAATGTTCAGCGTGCAGCTATTTCTAAAGCAGCACTAGATGATAACGAAAAACAATTAAATACAAATGGTGAAAATGTGGATGTAGTGAGTTCCCCAGACTCCATTCAATTATCATGGAATAAAAGGGATAGTGTAGCTAATTATAAGTTACAAAAATTAAACGATAATGATCAATGGGAAGATATTTGGAATGGTACTGATACAAAGTTTACTGTTTCAGGTTTAGAATCTTCTAATTCGTATGCATTAAAATTAATTTCGTATGATAATCAGGAGAATATCTTAAATGAAAGTAAAATTAATGCTGTCACGTTAAAAACAAAAGAGGACAAGCAACAAGTTCAAAAAGCGCTTTTGAGCCCAGAAAAAGTTAATGCTAGTACGAAAGCTGCAAATGATCGTAACACACTTTATCCAATGACAGATGCTTATATAAATACGGTTGAATCTGGGGGAATGGTAAAAGTAACTTGGGGAAATGTACCAACTGATGGGAATTCTTATGACGTTTATAAAAATGATCAGTATGTTACAACGACTAATAAAAATGAATTTATAGAACCTCAAAGGTCAGTTGTTCAAAAAGCCGCTTTAAATAAGGCAGATAATATATCTTCAAAAGATGATCCATATAGAAATTATTATGATGTTAAAGGTTTTAAGAGTGTTCCTTCAGAAAATGTTGAAGAAAAAGTAGCATCTCTAAAAGCATCTGGTATTACTCCTACACAATACCAAAAAGAAGATTTAGGATGTGAAGAGAAAGAGGTTTCTACATATGTAGATAAACCAGGATGGAGTACAATGCAAAAATTTAATCAATCTCCATCAAATTATATGGCAGCTGATACATTTGGATTTGGTTATTTATTTAGATATCAAACATTTATCCCAATGGCTCAAGCAGAAGGGCCATTGGGATCTGGTTACAAATATTTTGAAGGTGACACAAGAAGAAGGTTTAGTTTCTTCTCAGATCAATACCGAACAAGATTAGATGTTAAAGTTACTTGGAAAATGAAAACAGGTGGAGCTTGGGCAGGTACCCCTGCAGAATTCAGTTCTTATAAGGATACTGGTTGGACTCATGGAGTTGATAATAATAATGTATCTAGAAAAGCTAAAGCGAATCCAAATACGGATTTAACTTATAATGTTATATCTGCAACGCCAACGCAAGCTAATTTTATAATGAGAGTCGCGTCTGCAAATCCGTTAGTGACAGGGGCGCCTGATATAGATGCGTTTGTTGCTGTATCCCTTAATAGAAATGGTAGTGGGGCGGCAGTAGGTTTCCATGATAGAGCACCAAACCATGAATTTTACAAAGCGCTATATTCAGAGGTTAAGCCTCGGTTTGATAATGTAGAGACTCTTCATACAGCTACATTGCATCCAGTATTAAAATTTTGGGCTCTAGTTCCCCGTGTGTCTTCAGTAGAATTTGTATCAGTATATCCAAGGAATACAGTTAATTAAGATTTAGTAAAGAACTCAGTTGCTGAAAAGCACTGAGTTCTTTACTAATAATTTTATATTTTTAATTACTTTTGATAGCAATAATGGAATAGGGATGAGGTGCATTTGATTGAATAAATTTTTATTACCCTATGCATATTCAGTATTAAGTTTGTTGATTATTGTAAATATAATTCAGCAGTATAATTACGTACTTTTGAAGGGGAAATCTACATACAATATACTTACTGATATCTATGTTAATATGATCCAAGCAACATTAACTGTATGTATTTTTGGAGCCCCAATGGTTTTATTTGGCTGCATTCTAGGTGAACTATTGTTTAGATATATTTTCTTTTATATTATATATTTTTTTAGGATCAGGATTGATTAGTATTTTTTTATATTTGGGATATCCTACCTCCTATGAATATCTAACTACTATAGATATAGCTCAATATATATTAATGACTAGTATCTGTTCTGTTACATTTTTTGTGAGCAGGAATAGATATGAGAAAAAAACATGACATTATAGTCATGTTTTTTCTATTGTAGCTTGTATTTAATTTATATTAACTTGTTGAGTATCTCTGCATCATTTACATAAAAAAGACACCCTAAGGTGCCTTCCTCCGACTTGAACCACTTTAATTTTAATAATATGTATTGGACGCAGATCCTCTAACTTACTTAATTACTTTGTCCATAACTTCTTTATATTTGTTAAATTGGGCATCTTCCATATCACCATTCATTTGTATAAGGAAGTTACCTTTTGCATAAGTATGAGAGAATAACATTTGATTACCATTACCTAAATCGTCATAGTATTTCTTAGCTTTTTCAAGATCTTCTTTGTTTTTAAACTCAAATATTCTACCACCACTATCTTCACCTAATGCTGGAACAAGAATACGCTTTGCTTCTTTTCTAGTATTTCCAAATTCTTTTTCTGGTAGGTCACTAGGATTGTCAGCTTCTAATCCTGCAGTTTTAAATTCTTCAATTACCTTACCAACCGTGACATTACTTGCCATTGATTTAACGCTGTCACAAGCGGATAAACCAAATAATAATAGAGCTCCAATAAGTAATACTGTTAATCTTTTAAACATAGTTGTTCATTCCTCCTAATGTAAATAAATCCTTACACATAATAACAAATTTTATATTTATATATTGTCATATATTGTCGAATGGAAAAATAAAAGATCTTCATTTGAGCTTCTTTTATTTTTGGATTATAAGGGTGCACTCACATTTACGACAAGCAATCTTCTCTTCCTCAAAAATAAATAGATTTTCAGCATCACATTCTGGGCATACAACTGCAAATGGTGTTTTTATATTTTTATAGCATAGGAAAGAAACGAATGCCATGATTAGAGCAGGTATAACAAGCATCATAATTAAGAATAGGCCCGCAAAAACGCCTGTAATGATGGAAAGTGGTTTCATTAGTTTTCTACCAACGGAGTTTATTTGGCTATCCTTTTTACGAAAAGCAGTAACAAGGTAAGTTTTGCTTTCTCTTAACGGCTCAAATGCATTTGCCGTATTGCAATCTTGTTCATTCATAGTGGGATAGGAAGTGTTTGGTCCTTGATACCCTCGTTGTATATAATAGTTGTTTGACTCAGCTATTCGTGGTGTATACGAGATTCCAGTTCCAGGTATATAAGTTGTTGTTCTTGATTCAGGTGGAATGGAGTTCCCTCCTGTACCTGTGTATGTAAAGTTAATTTTCACACCCGGGGAAACTTGGATAATTCTACGAAACTTATAACCCATAATATTGTATCCTCTCCATCTAATTAATAAAATTATTTACTAATTATAACAAATTTATAATCCTTATATAATAATATTGCGAAATAAAAAGGTGAAATATTGAACTTTACTAATTTAAGGCTTCTTATGAGTACTTTTATAATAAAGAAAAGACACCCAAAGGTGCCTTTCTTACATATACATGTAATTGTTTAGATTGAAAAAGCAAAATGATAAACGCTTTGTAAATTATTTGACTTAATAGAGTTTGTTCTTCCTGGTTCATTGTAGTAGTAAAGATCTACAATGTCGTATCTGTGTGTAAAACGTCCTACACTAGCAATTTTATCTCCATATGCTGGTGGTAATGAAGCAGTACCTGTGAATTTACCGTTTTCTCCAACTACACATTTAATATCCATTTTCCCTGGTTTGATATGAGCATCAAAAAAGATATAGAAAGTAGTTCCAGCAGGAGCTTTATTACCTTGTGCATCATAAGCAGTACCTGTAAACGTTGTAAGACCGCCATTTCCATTGCTGTATACGCGATATCTATAACCATCTCCGTAATTGATGTACTCATTTTTACCTACATTAGTTACTTCAACTTTTTCTACACGGGAATCATTTTCTTCAGTAGCAGCAGAGGCATTTTTAGGCATTACAAGGCCAGTTAAAACTAAAGAAAACAGCATGATTGACATTAAAAACTTTTTCATAATTCACCCTTCTTTTTCTATTATTTGTAAAAAACTTCATAAATAATAATATAACTTAATATCTAGTTTATCAAATATTTTTTGGTAATAATTATCAAATATGCATAATTGCATTAAAGGTGTTTTGAATAATTTATCTTGCCCATAAAGAAAAGACACCCTAAGGTGCCTTCCTCCGACTTGATAACCACTTTAATAATATGAGTGTTGGATTTCCATCCAAATATTATTTTACCATGTTAATTAATTTTGGTCATTGAGTAATATTAGCGGTATCACATAATGATGTGATGACATCCTGATTTAGTTTTTTGATTATATAAAAGAGGTAATATTCAGAATAAACTTGATAAATATACCAATATTATCCATATGAAAGGTGGATATGATAATATTTAAATAAATACATAAAAAGGAGTGAAGACTTTGAAACATTTAACAAAATTAGTATTAGTATTAGGTTTAATGTGTAGTGGATTTTTTATTACATCCAGTAAAACTGAAGCAGCAGAAGGAGGTTGGTATAAAGTAACAGCGGGAGGAACTAATTGTCAGGCCAGAGTTTCTACCGATCGCACCGAGTATGCAAAAACTCATAAAACGGTGAACGCTAAAATTGAAACGCGTGGAACATGTAGTAAATTATATTATGATATGGATCTTCCGTATGCTGGTTTAAATTCTGCTTCTCATGATATGACCAGTGGATATTTTTCTTCGAGTACACCACTAAAATCACTAAATATAGGTCACGCATGGAAGGATAGTAAGGAATATACATTTGTACATGTTCAACTTTTCAAAAATGCAGCACATACCGAACATGCCGGAGAATTACGTTCGTCAGAAATCATTATTCACCCTAGATAATTTATAAAAAGACGCTCACCACTAGTTTGTATCTCATATGGGGGAAAAACAGAGTAGCATTTGCTACTCTGTTTTTTTTTATTAGGGGAACTTCCAGAATTTTAAAATACACGCTAAGCAAAAAAATTGAGATAAGCTGTCCATATGGACAGTTTATCTACATAATTATCGGTAGGGAAAAAAAGCAACTATACCCTCGCAAGGGGACCCACTTTTTTTGTTCTATGAATCTATGCATTTTTTTATACATCCCTATTCTGGCGCAGCCTTAGGTTTCGCTTTTGTTATTAGATTTTCCGAAAAATTGTATGTGGCGTATCTCTTAATAAGCATCATCACGTTCTGATTTTAGAACGAGGTTTAAATAAAGTTATTTAATATTTGATGTTTTTATTTCTGAATATTAAAATATTATTTTATCAAGTTTAACAAACTAACATTATTTGTAAAACGTGTTAAGTTTGTTGTGTAAGTTATAAAAATACTTGAGGGGGATGTTTAATATGAGAAAAATGAAAAGAATTAAAGGGTTAGCTTTAGCTTGTGCAATCGGTTTAAGTTCATTTAGTTTTATTGGCGTAACAAGCGCTAGTGCGGCAGAAAACACCAATTTCACATCAAATAAAGCAGCTAAGGGTCTTGCAGTCTGTAACGCACAATATGAAAATACAAAAGTACGAACTGACGCAAGTACGAGTTCAAAAATAGCTTATAATGTTGCTAATGGAACTAGATTTACTGGTGAATGGGTAAAAGGACAAACTGTCGATGGAAATAATCAATGGTTAAAGTTTTACGACTCAAACTGGAAAACCTATTTATACGTTTCAAAATCAGTATGTAACTAAGTACAAAATATAAAAATACTTGAGGGGGGAATTTTTATGTTCAAGAAATTAGTAGTTGGAGCATTAGCGACTGGTATTATGTTATCTAGTGCAGGTGGAGCGATGGCTGCAACACCTAATACTGAAAGTCCGAAGCAAGAAAACGTTACTATGGCAGCGGAAAAGAAAACGCTGAGAGTACCAGGGTTTGCTACTAGAGAAGAGATACCGAACAAAGTCGTCACTGTAATTGGTATCACGTGGTATTTAAAAGGGGCAACGAAAGAAATGGATAAAACATGGACAGCTTATTATGAGGGTTGGAGTAATTAATTAAACTTATTTTTAATTTGTGTAAGATATAAAAATATTTGAGGGGGAAATTTTATGTTCAAGAAATTAGTAGTTGGGGCATTAGCGACTGGAATTATGTTATCTAGTGCAGGTGGAGCGATGGCTGCAACACCTAATACTGGCAGTCAAAAGGCAGAAAAGGTTGCTATGGCAGCGCCGGACAAGAAGGGGATAAATTTTCGTGGGTATCCTACTAGAAAATCTTTACCGAACATAGTCGAAAATGGAGTGTTTGGTATGACGTGGTACTTGAAAAACGCATGGCAAGAAGATGATGGCACATGGACAGGTTATTATGAAGGCTGGTCTAATTAATAAAATCTATTCATAATAAAAAAGTCTCTTATAACGAGGCTTTTTTATTTGTATAAAATCATAAAGAAAAGACACCCTAAGGTGCCTTCCTCCGACTTGAACCACTTTAATTTTATATAAATATACACGTGTTACCCCTTTGTTATACGTGTAAACACATCCTATAAAACAGAATCGTCTATATACACCAGATTGTTAGTTCACTAAATATCAAGAGATTTGAGATCAATACGTTACGTCTTTTAAAAGAATCTGCTTTATAGAATGTATCCACAATTTATATTTTACTATATGTAATATTTATTTGGTGTAATTTTTATGAATATGTATAATTACATAAAGTTTATGAGAAAAAGAGAGTATACTTTGATATTGTGTAATAAAGATAAGGCCCACCTACGGAAATAGGTGGGCTTTTTTATTGGGTATTACTACCTCAGTGCACAAAAGGGAATTTGTATTTAAATAATAGCATATCCTTAAGGTTCTTATATTGAGAAATAAAGAAAATACACCCATATAAGAGTGTCTTTTCCGATAGTTTGTTTAGCAGAAGCAGCTAGCTCCAACTATGATTAATAAAATAAATAATACAACTAATAAAGCAAATCCTCCACCAAAGTCACCGCGGGAACCGCCGTAACTCATACTTTTTCCCCCTTTAATTAGGAGTTTCAATAATGGGTCAATTGTTGTTTTAATAGATTCAATTTACCTTATGTTTTTAAGAGTTAAATGAGCAGGTCCTTTTGAAAATAAGGGAAAGATGCCTTAAAACTCCTTTTTACTCTGTAATAAATTTAAATATATAGTACATAAAAAATAACAAAGATAGACTAGCTAATCTGCCAGCAATCGATTCTTTCATAAATTTTATCAGTACCACTTTGACAATCAACGCTAAGAATAATGGTATAAATATTACGATAGCAAGTTTGATTGCTAAGTCATTTATAGTTGGGTTAAATGGTTCAAAATTAATTATGATATTCACTTACCTTTCTTTTATCCTTTTATATTTATAATACGATTTATATTGTTTTGTCTAATAAAGAAAATACACCCAAAGGTGCCTTCCTCCGACTTGAACCACTTTAATTTTAATAATATGTATTGGACGCCAATCCAAATATTATTTTACCATGTTAAGTTGTATTGTACATTGAGAAATTTGGTATACCTCTTTATTTGAACGTAAAAAGCCCTAGAGGGGCTAGGACTTTTTGACAGAATGAAAATGATTCAAAAAAGGACTTATATAACGTAACATACGAATGTTTCATAAATGTATCGTAAAAGTGAACAAAATCTATATTTTGTTATTTTCTTATCGTCATATCAGGAATATCGTATGGATAATTTTTATCTAATAGACCTATTTCTTTTGCGAAAGAAATCAGTTCATTTTCAAATTCTGGAGCGATAAGTTTAATTATATGTAAAGAACTTGAGGTACAAAGCGCTCGTGATAGATGCTCTTGAAGCTCTCCATCAAAAGCTCCTCTAATAGGTTTTAATGAAAATGGTTCATTAATCAAATCAATGTTATTTAATCCATTTAATGCTTGATATCCGTGTGCTTCTTGTGACAATGAACCATATAGTCTGTAATCGTCCGCATCTCCAATCTTTTCAAGAAGTTGTTTTACAGAGGTTGGACCGTTGAATAGAGCATACCAAGCAGGGTCATAATTTTTATATTTTCTCACCTCAGCCTTAGTTCGATCCCATTCATCTAATATTTTTTTTAATGCAGGTTCATTTAATATATTTTCATGAATTTTAATAGCTGTTTTAAGTTGTTCAATATCTATTCCTGTAATAGGATTATCAATTAACTCATTAGATATCGAAATTTGGCTTTTGCAAAATGCAACATAGTAACAAAATGCTCTATCCTTAACGAATTTTTTATTTTCAAGAATGTATTTAATAGATAAATAAGTTTCGAAAGCTGAGCGAATCATAACTTTTGTTGGACCGACTAATTCATGATCCGCCAAAGTGTAATTTCCATCTAATTGTTCAATAAGCTTTCTATATAAAGAAAGAATTATTTTATGTTCAAGTAATAACTCTGGTTTGCTTTCTAATTTGGCAAGCATGTTTTCACTAAATCGTATACTTTTTCCTAATGTCTCTAACTGATTTGTCATCTATATACACCACCATATTAAGTCGATATTTTACTACCTATATATTGATTATTTTAATTTATTACGAATAGCTTTTAATACTCCATCGACGTTGTAATCAGGAATATTGCTAATCGTCCTCTTTTTTGTACCCAATATTTTCTTTATTTCTAAGTAAATAACACCTGTATTTGCATTGGATAAGCCAAATAAATTTGGAGCAATATCGAAGTCTACGTTTTTAATATCCTTGTATTTAATTACTTCAGCTTCAGCGCCTCCGAAAAATCCGCCTTTCATCATTACGAGGTAGAGATTATGTTCCCCTACAACCATAAATCCCATTTTTGTTAATTTAGGATTAGCAACTTCAAAGCAGTAGATCGCTTCTTTAGCTTTCATAACCTTCTTTAAAGCATCGAAAGCATATTTATAATATGTGCGTTCTGTTTTCGGCAGTTCTTTTGATATTTCAACCATTTCTGCAAGTGTAACTGGGTATTCAATAATGCCAAAACGTTCATCAATTTTAGTGTATTTTGGAGTAGCCATATAATATCCCCTTTAAAAATGTAAGATTTAACCCAAGCATAACAAATACAGTTACAACTATATTGTCATATTGTGTCGAATGAAAATAAAAAAGGAGAGAGCCATAACTCTCAATGGGAAAATGATAAGAATTTAACGATGGATATTAGAGCAATATCCTCTATTTTTTACTAATATTGAATAATGGTTTTTATCAAATCTATCGGGAGATGTGGTTTTAATGTGGGTAGGAAGGAGTGTGTTTCAAAAGGTGTACCTTTTGGGAAGGTATGATTGACTTGATGTTCTGATTGTTTGAAAAAAGGGGGTGCGAAATTAATTTTAGGATACAAGGCGGTGAAATAGCATTAAGGATTTTGTAGTTACAAATATCAGAAAAATAAATAAAATCATAGTTTACAATTTTATCCTTTAGTTGGTATCATTTACTTATTAAGGGGGAAGCACATGGGTTTAAACATGTATTTGGGAGAAGTACAAGCTCAAACAGAAAGTATGAATGCTTTTTGTGTTGCCACTATTCAAGGTATGGAACAAGCTATTGATTCAATTGATGCTTTTGTGGGCGATACTATTTTGCAAGGGAAAACTTATGATACAGGGAAGACATTCTTTGCACAGACATTTCGTCCTTTAGCTCAAGGAATTATTTATTTGTGCGAAGAATTAATTCGACAGAATAATTCCTTTCCGAACGATTTTCAATCACAAGTCGCTACAACAGATGTCATTGAACAGGAAATAAGAGAACAAATTCGAGAAATTGACCGAATGAAAGCAGATATTGAAGGAACTAGTAGTACCCTTCCAGGAATGCAAGTTATGGTGGGGATTTATGATACGATGAAACAAAAGCTTCAAGAAAAACTAGAGTATTTATATGAATTTAATTATGTTTACTAGTAGTAATTATGATACAGCGCTTCAATTAGCTACGAGTATTGCTCAAGGTCTTGCAGAAGTTCAAAGTGGGAAAGGTTTTAGTCCTGCGAGTGGAACATTCAGTATACAAGATTTAAATATGAATTGGACTACATCAATTCAAAAAATCACAGAGGAAAAAGCACGTGAATCTGATAAAATTGTGTATAGCGATTTAAATCAAGAAGAAACAATAAACAATGAAACATCATTAGCAACAGAAAAAAAAGAATTTGATGGTAAGAAATTAGCCAGAGATATTACAGGTGAAATAAGTGGAGAATATGATGTTCGGCGTGCTTGGGAAGGTGTAGATCCGTCTACAGGAGAAAAACTTGGTACTTTTGACAGAGTCATAGCTGGGGGTATGGCGGTAGCCGGTATTACACCAATTGGGAAGTTGGTTAAAATCGGTAAAGGCGTAAAGATGTCAGCTAGTGCTGTTAAAACTGTAAAGGGTGCTGAGTCGAATTATGTGCTTTTTAATAAAACGCATATACAATCAATGCCTAAACCAAAAGGGAAAGGTCCAAATGGAGGAAGGTTACAATCTCATCATGGTTTACAAGGAAAATGGGCGGAAGCAAATCTAAGTCAATATGGATATGATCCAAAACTTGCACCAACAGTGACGATTGAAACAGGAAAGGGGTTACCACATACTATTATTACTAATGCGCAGAACTTGAGGCGTGATGAACGTGTAGCCTTAGGAAATGGAAAATGGAGCTCTTCTTTACAAGCGGAATTAAAGAATATAGTTTCTGATTTTGAAAAAGCGGGATTTTCTAAAGAAACTATTAGAGGAACTTTAGAACAACAATATAGGATGCTTGATAAGTTAAAAGTAAAATATGAAAGGATTGAGTATTAATGAGTATACTTGAGAACTTAAATGCAATTTTCACTTTAGAAACAGAAGAACCTCCAGCAACTAAAGAAACGATTCGAGAATTACAAGATTTTTCATCAATAGATGTTCCTTCAGATTATCTAGAGATAATTCAACAATGTACAGATGCAGAGATTAATGTAAATAATGAAATATATATCCGTATTTGGAGTCCAGAGGGTTGTATAGAGATGAATGAAGCTCATAATATCCAAAAATATATACCTAACTCACTTGCAATTGGTGATGATGAAGGTGGGAAAGTGCTATTATATGCAAATGGAAAAGAAGGATTCGGATTATATATGGTGGATTTTGGGGATTTAGATATCGAAGAAGCAATTAAAATATCACCTTCCTTGAAACTGTTATTAATGGATGGCGTAGGTGTAGAAAAGTTATTGTTATAGTTTTAAGGACATATGAAAACCACTGTATTCTAAAAGGTAACGTTAAAGCATTTCTTATAAAACTTTATACAACAAAACGAAAAGAACCTAAATTAGGTTCTTTTCGTTTTGTTAATAATTATTTGTGTTATGCATTGTAAAGGGGTAATGACATAACTGTTTAGTATTTCATTGTGTTAAATAGTTTCACCATGTGCATATTGAACAAACTCTACTTTTTCTTTTGATACAGATTGTAAGTTTGTAGTGTTACTGAAGCTGAAAGATAAAAAACCTGTGACAATAGCAAAAATTAATAGAGGTTTTTTCATTATTTTAAAGCTCCTTTCTCTGAAGCCTTTTTATCAGCTTCATTTGTCATGTGTAGATACTTGCTCGCTTTTTCATACGATTTTGACTCGTAAAACTTATTGCTAATCATAAAAAAAGACACCCTAAGGTGCCTTCCTCCGTCTTGAACTATCCTGTATTACTGCGGTGCCGATGTCTATAATCTTGATAACTTAATAATTGTATCTCCTAAAATGCATCAAAATATTTTAGATCGTTCATATCATTTCGGTACTAAAGGTCAATAATTATGAAAGGGTGGTTAGTATGGAAAGTAAAATGACAAAAAAAGAATTAATTGAACTTGTAACAAAAATATGTGAGCTTGATTCAACTGAAGAAGAACTTAGTGAATATGTTTATATTTTTAAAAATAACGTACCTCATCCCGCTCCAAGTGATTTAATTTTTTGGAATCCTGTAGAATTAACACCTGAAGAAATAGTAGAGATTGCATTGAATTACAAAGAAGAAAAAAAGTAGAATAATATGTCTATGATAAGGTGGCTCCTTTATGGAGCCTGTTTTATTTTATAACCAGAAAATCTAATTGTTACCATGCCCCATAAAGAAAAGACACCCAAAGGTGCCTTCCTCCGATTTGAACCACTTTAATTTTAATAATATGTATTGGAATCCCATCCAAATATTATTTTATTACTTGCTACACATATTTACTTTTTCTTGGTACTTTACAATGCTTTCTTTTATAGCCGGATTCTGTTCGGCGTTTTTTAATTGTTCAAGAACAGTTTTTGCGTCATCACAACTCATTTTTTCTCGTTCTTTATCCTCAAATGATTGTGCTTTCCTTTTTGCATACTCCAAACCTTCTCGTTCCTGCCGTTCTTCTTTTTCTTTGAGTTCTTTTTCAATCTTTTGCTCATTTTCCCATTCTTTTTGAACATGTTTACATGTTATTCCAACTTCTGGTGAACCGCAAAGTTCAGGTTCTTCTAGTAAATAGGAAAAGAATATCTAGAATTGAAAGATTGGTTAAGGAACTGTTGAGTGACAATAATTTGCTCCGTTAAAGGAGCAAATTTAGTATCAGTTATGTTACTTTGTAACACAAGTAGTGGTAAATCGGAAAGTGAAAGTATATATCGAAATTAGTATGGTAAAATAGAAAACACGATGAATTTGGATATATTATCACCTTAACCTTTATATTCGTCCTTAACATCGATTATAATTATATATACAGTTAATTACAGTTAATGGGGAACAGGAGATGGAGTGTATGGAAGAATATAATGTAATAGTAGAAAAGTTTAAGGAACTTGAAAGTAAACAGCAAAGCTTGGCTCAAATTTCTCGAGAATATGGTTTTACTGTTGAGGAAACAGATAAAGACGATAATAACTACGGAAGCAGATACGAAATATTTAAAGCATCTAAACAGGTGGGGGAGCATAAATTGCTTATTAAGGTTGAAACCAGAGATAGTTATCGTTCCTTTGGTGGAAATGATGATGAACCTTACTTTAATACTATAGAGCTTTGGAAAGGCGAAAATCTTGTTAATAGCAGTGATTACACATACTTCAAGTAAATAGTATGAAAAAAAGCCGTAATATTTGAAGTGAACCCCGAAAACGGGACACCAATCAAAACACCTAAACCACTTGTTCCCTAAATTCTTTAGGGGATAGGTGGTTTAATTTTTCT
>NZ_JAKUHE010000029.1:0-40570 GCF_022664315.1 Bacillus cereus group sp. BfR-BA-01309 | reverse complement strand
CAAACATATAGTGTTCTTACAGCTTTGATTTCGTCAGCATTATTAACAGCAAGCATTACATGGTTTGTATACACTCACCGATAAAATACCTCGCTCCCAAGATAAGCAAAATGTTAAGTAATTAAATTTCAATTTATCGGTATGCTTAATTTGAAAAACATAAGACACTTCGGTGTCTTTTTTAATATCATCGACAATTTTCCCAGTCAAACCTAATTACTATTGCTTCCACTAACCTGCTCCATTCGTGGAATAAAGATTTTTAAACAACTTTATTATTTCTGCACATTTATCATTTTAGCCAAGAAGACTCCTTCCTCAAGGAACGCGAAGTGAGTAGGTGGGAGTCTTCTTGGCTTCGAACAAGGGATGGCAGGAAGCCATCTTAATTGTTCGACATACAGAAGGTGTTACTTTACTATCTATCGAATATATGTTCTGTGTATAATAGTTATATACCGAAATGGAGGTGAATGAAATGATGATCAATAAAGCCTATAAGTTTCGTATCTATCCAAATCAAGCACAAGCAATTCTAATAAACAAGACGATTGGTTGTTCCCGCTTTGTATTCAATCATTTTCTATCCTTATGGGATCACGCATACAAAGAGACAGGAAAAGGCTTGACCTATGGTACATGCTCTGCCAAACTTCCTGCCATGAAGAAAGAGTTTGTTTGGCTGAAAGAAGTGGATAGTATTGCGATTCAGTCGTCTGTTCGCAACCTTGCCGATGCTTATACACGCTTTTTCAAAAAACAAAACAGCGCACCGCGCTTTAAATCTAAGAAAAACAACGTACAATCTTACACCACAAAACAAACAAATGAAAACATTTCTGTTGTAGGAAACAAGATAAAGTTGCCGAAACTAGGTCTTGTTCGATTTGCCAAAAGTCGCGAAGTAAAGGGACGTATTGTAAATGCTACAGTTAGACGGAACCCTTCTGGCAGATATTTTGTGTCACTATTAGTTGAAACAGAAGTACAAGAACTTCCGAAAACACATTCTTACATTGGGATAGATGTAGGACTAAAAGATTTCGCTATTTTGTCAGATGGAACACCCTATGAAAATCCGAAATTTTTCCGATCATTAGAAGATAAGTTGGCGAAAGTACAGCGTGTTCTTTCTAGAAGAATGAAAGGATCTTCTCGTTGGAATAAACAACGAGTAAAAGTAGCTAGAATTCATGAATATATATCAAATGCTAGAAAAGATTACTTGGACAAAATCTCAACTGAAATCATCAAAAACCACGATGTTATCGGTATAGAGGATTTGCAAGTATCGAATATGTTAAAAAATCGTAAGTTAGCAAAAGCAATTAGTGAAGTATCTTGGTCACAGTTTCGAACCATGTTGGAATATAAAGCAAAATGGTATGGCAAACAAGTCATTGTCGTATCGAAAACATTTCCTTCCAGCCAATTATGTTCTTGTTGTGGATATCAAAACAAAGACGTTAAAAACCTAAACCTACGTAAATGGGACTGTCCTTCTTGTCGTACACACCATGATAGGGATATTAACGCAAGTATCAATATAAAGAATGAAGCAATAAAGCTTCTAACCGCAAGGACTGCGGGGTTAGCCTAATCAATTAGAGTTCGATAGAACTCTTTACTTAGGAATCCCTCACTTCTAAACGAAGTGAAAGTGGGGGTAGTTCAAAACGCTGAATTTGATTTAGGCATGATAGAAAACACTTGTATTGCTAACAATGTAGAATTTAAGGATTTTAAATCCACATGTGTTATGAAAATGTACGGCGATTATGTTGATTCAAAAAAATGGATTTCATTAAGTGATGCAACGGAATTAACGATTAAGCATCGAGCAGCAGCTGACTGTTTTGCTGTCCTGGAATTATTTCAACAACTCAAAAATAATCAAATAGATTAAAATACTGTAAATAGGGCTAAATTACTAACATAAAAATAAGCACATCCTGTAAAAACGGATGTGCTTATTTTTAAATTTTTATGCGTTTTTACATTTTAAGAAAATAACTCCACCAACAATTAACAGTAATGCGCCTGCAGCCATAGAGATCCAACTTGTAAAGTCAGCACCTGTTTGCGGTAACCATCCAATTTTAGATTGAACTTCTTTCTTAGGTTGTGGTTGTTCTTTTACTTGCTCTTTTGGTTGTTCTGAAGTTGGAGTATTTTTATCTTGATGCGGCTGTTCTGGTTTTGGTTGCTCCGGTTTTACTTCTTTAAATTTCACCGTTTGACCCTTATCTTCAATGTCAACGTGTATAGCTACCAAGACATTATCTTGATACAATTCTTCAAACACTACCACTTCTTTTCCTTGTAATGCAGAAGCATTAAATGTGAAATCGAGTGTGATAGAACCATTTTTCTCTTTTGGAGTAAACTTAGATTCTACTGTTACTTCTTTACCATCAACTAATAATGGTTTTTTTGTTGCTTTATCCATTAGTTTACCTTTTACTACGTACTCTTTACCCACGATTAAGTCTTTGTATTCCACTTTATCTTGGATTGTTACAGTTTTAGAAGCGTCTAACTCTTTAGAACCATCAGCTTTATTTGTAGCTGTCGTTTTAACAGAAGGCTCTACAAATCGAACTGTTTGACCTACATCGTTAATATCAGCGTGAGTTGCTATTACTTGACCTTCATGTAATAATTCTTCAAACACTACTACTTCTCTTCCTTGCTGTTCAGCACCAACAAAAGTAAAGTCTAATGTTACAAAACCATTCTTTTCTTTTGCAATAAACTTAGTCTCAGCTGTTACTTCTTTTCCATCAATTAATAATGGTTCGTTAATAGCTTTGTTCATTAATTTTCCTTTTACAGTGTACTCTTTACCAACAACTAAGTTAGTATACTCCACTTTATCCTGAATGGTGATAGAATCCTTTGAATGAATCTCTTTTCCACCATCAGCTTTGTTTGTAGCAGTTGTTTTTACTGATGGCTTAACGAACTTAACTGTTTGACCTTTATCATTGATATCAGCATGTGTAGTAACAACTTTTCCGTCTTTCAGTAACTCTTCGAATACTACTACTTCTTTTTCTTCTAAACCAGTTGCATCAAATGTGAAGTCTAATGTAATAGAACCGTTTGCTTCTTTTGGTGTAAACTTCGTTTCAGCTGTTACTTCTTTACCATTTACAACGAATGGTTTATTAGTCTTTTTATCCATTAATTTACCTTTTAAAGTGTACTCTTTACCTACTTGTAGGTCTTTGTATTCCACTTTATCTTGGATTGTTACAGACTTAGAAGTGTGCATTTCTTTTGTGCCGTCTTTTTTATCAGATGCTGTTGTTTTAATTGAAGGAATCTTCTCATCTTTGACGGTATGTTTAATTATTTGACCATTCTCTTTGATTTCAAAAGAAAACGTCTCTTCATTTAAGATATAACCGTTTGGTGCAATAGTTTCTTTATATGTGTATTTTCCAAATGGTAGCTTTTCAAATTTAGCGATACCTTTATCATCTGTTTTACCTTTTACTACTTCTTTTCCTGCTTCGTTATAAATCGTAAATTCTGCATTTGGAAGCTTATTGTTTCCATCCGCAACATCTACCTTTGTAATTTCCAGATCACCTTTGATTAGATGATTAACTGCTAATAGCTCAATAATTTTTCCATGTTCCTTTATTTCGAACACAATTGGTTCTGTAACAAGAACATAACCGTTTGGTGAAGTCTTTTCTACAAATGAATACTTACCATACGCTAGATCTTTAACGTTAATCTCACCGTTTTTATCTGTCTTATATTCACCAATTACTTTTCCACTTGCATCTTTTAACTCGAATACTGCACCTTCTAACTTTTTACTAATATCTTCTGTATCTACTTTTAATAGTTTTACACTACCTTTTACTTCGGTATTTTCTACTGTAAAAGTAAGTGTTTTATTGTGCTCTTTAATTTCAAAAGGATACTTTGTTTTATTTCCAATATATCCATTTGGTGTTTTTGTCTCTAAGAAATAATACTTACCAAATGTAAGGCCTTCAACCTTTGCAATTCCATTTTCATTTGTTACTGCCTTCTTCACTTCTTTTCCATCTTCATTAAAAACAGTGAATTCAACATTAGGTAGCACTTTACCTGAATCACTAAGTTTTTTTATTTCAATGTTTCCCTTTGCCTTATTGTTTACTATTTGAACAGCCCCAGTTTCTCCTGTCTTAACCTCAATGGTTTGTGGTTTATCACCTAAAACATAGCCTGTTGGCGCTTTTATTTCTTTTACAGTATAAGTACCAATTGGTAGGTTATTTAATTCTGCAATACCATCAGCACCAGTCGTAATTTTTCCAACTGAATCATTATTCGCATTAAAAACCTCGAATACCGCACCAGCTAATACTTCTCCACTTTCTCCAACTTTTTTAATTTTTAAAGAACCAGCTGCTTCCCAATTTACTGCAAGGTCACTACTAAGCTTTTCTTCATTTCTTTCTAGTAATACTGTAGCATTCTGAACAGTATCCGTACCGCGGTAAGCAATTGCTTGAACTTTTGTTAAGTTTGCAGCAACACTTAGATTAAATTCACCTGTTTTTGTATTTTTAGGAATTTGGATACGAAACTTCTCTCCAACTGAAAGCTGATCTTTCACTTCACCATTTTCACTAACAATTTTTACTCCATTAGGTGCATTTTTCGCTACTATTTTATAAGAACCACTCTTCGCATTTGTTTGTACTGTATATAGATTCGTTTCGAAGAACTCACCCTTTAATTCTGCTTTTTGCTTTTCAGCTGGGATAACATTCATAAAAATATCTTGAGTATCTTCACTTGTGTTTGCAGCATTAATAATTGCCTTAGCCGCTTTTTCAACATTTTTATTCTCATGTTTTAATTCATTTACATCAAGTTGACCTAATGCATTCCAAACCGCAAGCTGAGTTGCATAATGTGCTTCGTTCTTATTAGCTACTCCCAGTTGTTCTGCACTTTTTTGTGGGAAACCATTTAATAAGACCCTATATACTACATTATCTGTTTTCCCCATTTCAGGAAGATCTTCACCATTTGGTGATTTTAATCCAAGAGTTAAGCAATAAGCAATTTGACCGCTTGAATTTTTAATAATTTCAGTTCGAATGTACTTACCTAGACTATCACTATAACTCCAGTCCATTGAATATTTCTCGTGCGTCATAACCTCTGCACTAGCCCTTGGTAAAAATACATTAAGGAATAATGCCAGTACTGATAATAATGTAAAAACTCTTATAATAACTCTCTTACCCAATTTTGAAACCTCCCTAAAATAAATTAATCCGATTGTACATCGCGATATCTAAAACATTCACGACCAACCCGAGTATCATTATAAAACAACAAATTACAAATATTAAATGCATTTAATGAAAAATTCGAAAAATTTACACATTTTAATATTTTTCAAGTTTTCAAATGAAATCACTATATACAAACCTCAAAACACGCCCACAATTAACAAAACAAATATGTATGTTAAGTATGTTAATAGCAGTTCTTTTACTCAAGTTATTAATTCCCCACATTTTTTTAGCTAGGGGAATAGGCAGATTCAATTCCCCTGTTCTTCATTCTGTTAGGGCTCAACAATAATTATGAAAACTAAATTTCAAGTCTATTTATAGGTACTACAGTCTCAAAAACTCGGAAAAGGAGGCGCTAAAATAATGAGGAAAGTAATTTAAATTTTAGGTATCACTCTAGGATTGGTAGCCGTTTTTCAGATTTAGTTTTACCTCAAACAACATTACTCAAAATGCTGAACATGGGGGAAGCATTTTAATACTTAAAAAGAGCCATACAATCTGGCTCTTTTTTCATGACATTACTTTGCCTTTTATGGGGGGAATATTTGGTGTATAAGAATCAGCACGCTTTAAAATCAATTTATTGCTTGCAACGGCTTTCATTTGTTGCAATTGTAGCATAATTCATGAATCCTCCCCTTTGTAAACAATATTTACTTCTGTCTCTCTACTTCTAATTTGTTACCTTTACTATCTACCATTCTTAAAGAACCTGCTCTCAAGAACTCCACAGTATAATCTACTACCGCATTCATTTGTCTAGCATCTATCTTCTTACCGTCTTTAACAAATTCAGTCGGAATCATAGTTACTTGCTTCTTGTCTGCATTATATAACCACGTACCTGTCATATGGTTATCTTCATAAGAAGACTTACCAGTATCATCATAAGCCGTGAATGAATTATCTTCTTTAAGGTCTAAACCTTTATGAAACTCAGAACCTCTGTAACTACCCCACGCGCCAAATAACTCTTTACCGTCTGCGGATAATTGTACGTTACCATTATCAGAAGTAGTTGACGACTTAGAGTCGGTCTTCGTATCTACATCGAAACCTAAGGCTTTTGCTTCCTTCTCATTATGGGATTCAATAGGGTCGAATCCTTTATGCCAGTACTTGTTACCCTCATTAATCAAGTCCATTGACTTTTTAGACTTTTCTCTATCTTCGTCTGTTACTTTTCCTTTACCCTTCATAATTTCTACTTGAAGTGCATAGGCTTCACTATAACAGTCTACTGCTTTTAAAATCTCTTTATGAGCGTCTTCAAACTCTTTTGGTGGGTCTATCTTCTTAAACTTAGCGATAATCTTTTGCAACTCAGACTCTTCTTTTAGAATTTCTTTCTTTAAGTCAGTTTCCTTTTTAGTTTTATCCATAGCTATCTCAGTTATTACTGTAATTTTCTGCACTAACTCAGAAGATAAACCAGTCATTCGAGTTGGATACTTCTCTTTTGACAGCTTTTCTTTCGTTTCTGATTTAGATTCTACTTTTTCTTTTGGCTTTGCGTCTGTTTTATCGGTACCACAACCTGCCAATAGCATGAACGGTATCACAAACGTTACTAGTTTCTTTGCTTTCACTATGCCCCATCCCCTTAGAAAAAATTGTATTAAATTAACATATTGTACCATAACATAATTTGTATAAATAAGATAGAAAGTTTATCCATCATTAGTTAAAATGTAGACTCTACATAAAAAAAGCACTTGAACATTAAATAGCTGTTCGAGTGCCTTATTTCTCCCTATTTTTCATGTAATTTTAAAAAGAGCCTCCAATTAAAGTTATGTCAATTACAATAAGTGAAAAGAAAAATATATATTCAATCATACTTCCTGTTCTTGTATATATCGGAAATCTTATTTTCATTTTCAAAGGATAAAGCAATTGAATCCCACTTGGTGTAAGGGCATCTAATACTAGATGACTTAATACCCCAATAAACATTCCTATATATATCATGGGGTACTGGGGTACTAGATACTTAAGAAGTGCCGTTATACCAAACAAAAAGATTATACTGTGTGTTATTGTACGGTGACCAAAAGTTTTATTGATACCCCAAGATAATAAAGGTATTTTTCTTCCTAAAGTGGATCCTTGATGACAAATATCTGGTATTAATGCCCCAATTATTGATGTGGCCGTTAATAAATATGGATCATCACCTATTCCCGCATAATTATGTGCAATTAAAGCCAATGCTGCTCCTGCTGCTACATGTGTCGGTCCTCTCAAATATATCCTCCTTTCTATTATTCAAGCTTTATCTTAACAGTTGGCGAAAATATAATATCCTTTCACCCAGCGCTCTTTTAACCATCTCAGTTTATATTCCATGCTTGGTGTATAAGTTGCTGCAGAATCCATTAAGTTATATCTATCTAAAATCTCCAAACATCTATTAGGATTCGTTAAAGTATTTAGAAATTCCAAGTCCTCGCTTTCGAGAGACTTCCATACAATTCCTTTAAAATTAATTGGCAGCAGTTCTAATATCATATCTCTATCCAAACCTGATGTTCCTAAGAAATTTTGAAGATGAGAGAGAGATAAATAACTCCAGTTTGTACTTTGGTATTCTTCCCCTAAAAATGTATATCGATTTAAGTCATTACAATTTAATTCATAACTCTTTATTGCTTCTATTCCCCATTTCATCTTTTTCCCCCACAATCATTATTTCCGTAATCAACCGATAGTTATGTTCACAAATCCCCTATTATAAAAAAAGATCCAAGCATCAGTAATACGCTCAGATCTCTGTTTAATAATTAGATTAAATAAAACTTTATTGGCCTCTTTTTAGAAAATTAAATATGTTCCCCATGATCCATAAATACTTCAATTGATTCTAGTTGTGGTACGTCTTTTACATTAGTAAAACCAAAAGTAAAAACGGTGGACAACATCATCATTAATAAGATAGCTTTTTTCATTTTAGCGCCCTTCTTTCTTTGCTTATTTTGTCTGCGTCTAAAGCAATGTGTAAATATTTGCTTGCCTTTTCATGATTTTTTGAATTGTAGAATTGGTCACCTAAAAGAGAAGCATACTCTTTTACCCACTCATATAATTCTTCTGCTTCAAAATACGAAATACCTTCTATAACTAATTTCTCAAATTCTTCGAGTGGCGCTTTATTATGTAATGCCCTTAAGATTTCGAAATGATGACGATAACCTACATCACTAAGCTTATAACCTTGTTCAATATATTCATTAGCAATAGTATGCTTTCCTAGCTTGAAATGTTCTCTCGCTAAAAGAAACATAGTTTTAAAGTTATTCTCTAATGAATTCTCTAAATGTTTAACTGCTAACTCTGGCATATTTTGACTTGCATATAAAAGTCCTAAATTATGCTTAACGCGTTTAATTAGAATTTCATCACCTGATTTTTTGAAGGTGTCTAATGCTGAAAGTAAATATTCTTCTGCATTTTCAAATTCATTTAGTCGTATGTTTGCCATTCCTAAAGTATTTAAACATGCTGCTATTTTCAGTTCATATCCTGCGTTATTTATAAATATTTCATTTGCCTTCATAGCATATTGAATTGCTAGAATTGGTTTCATTATATGGTAGTAGTAAACAGCAAGCCAATAATTAAATTCTGCTTTTTCAATTTCATCATGCATGTAATCTAGAAGCTTTTCAGCTTCTTCAAAATGAACCCTTGCTTCACTATTGTTGGCCGTATTGATGGCGTAAATAGCTTTAAATAAATGATAATAGTACTCTAAAAATGTTTCATTTTTGTCTGGTAAAGGTTCGACTTTGTCTAAAATATCTTTTGAACCCTTCGTATCACGAATTAGAAGGCTGTACCGCGCATTTAGTAAAGCGTAATACATTAATATTGTTTCATCTTCCTTGATATAATTAATTTTACTTTCAATATCTTCTTTTATCTTTTCAGACTGTAATACACGTTGTGCAATCATAGCTTGATACCAGTCATTTAATAATTTGGTGATTTTTTCGTTAGAAATGAGGTTAACACTCATCTGCTCCTACCCCCTTTTATCAAATATTATCATGGCATACTTGCATTTATAAATATATTCGCAATATTTCAACTTGAGAAACTTATTTTTGAATATTCACAGAAGAAAATGAAGAAAGTAATTCAAGTTTTAGGTATCACTCTAGGATTAGTAGCCGTTTTTGGTTGTACTTCAAACAACACAATACAAAATGCTGAACACGGAGAAACATTTGCTCCAAAAGTACAGGATAACTCTATCCATTACGTAATGAGAGAACACGGAGAAATATTTTAATACTTAAAAAGAGCCATAGCATCATATATGGCTCTTTTTTATTACATTAAGTTGTACTCTTGTGTCTTTAAGTTCATATATTCAGCTGAATCCGTCAGAATTTTACTAGTAGTTGTTCTCCCGCCTAACTTCTTTACTTCATCCAATTTTATGCTGGGATTTTCACTGTCCACAAATCGCAGGATTAACTATTATATAGAAAGGGTGTAATTTATTCTATGTTGACTACACTTCCGATCATAATGACTACCAATCGGCAGAAATTAAATAGATTTTATTGAATTAAATGCAGCCATGGTTTAATTGGTATGAAAAATTCAAATAATATAAGATTATAGGGATCACTCCTCGAAAACATTGAAATTGGAAGAATGTATTTTTAAACTTTTTTCTGAAAGATGGATTAAATTTATTCATAACAAAGGGTACACTTTTCTAGTATAACATTGATTTGAAAATTATATTTTTTACAACTATAAATTCATCAAAAAGCATTAAATTATATTCCATTTCTAATACTTATTATCCTATACTTATATTTTTTATAATTTATTATTTATTATGGTATAGATATTTATTTAAAGGATTTTGTACGAAATGAACAATTGGTATTTTTAGGGATTGACAACCTGTTGCAACATCTTATTTTCTTAATTCACATAATTTTCAAATACAAAAGTGCATATGTTAATATTTGGTATATAATAAAGTTAACCCGTGGTTATAGTGTTTGCTCCGATTCAAATTATGAGATAGTTTGTTTTAACTTTTTTACATTATCTAAAAAAGAACTTGTAGGGATTCCTACAAGTTCTTTTTGTTTTTTAGTTAAATATGAACTAATTAAAATTGTAGCTTTGAAACAAAGGGTGATTAAAGATAGTCCATAAATTCATTCTTTGGCACATAAAATGAAGCTGTTTTGAAAAAAAGATTAATCAAAATACCTTCTTTTCTTCTCTGATAAGCTATTTTATAAAATATTTTAATTAAACACATTTAGGTTTCTTTATATATAAGATTATTTGATTTTGAAATTAATTCCATATATCTAAGAAATCTTCATCCTGTTTTCTCATTTGAACTAGATAGTCTTTAACCTTACTATAACTTAGACTAATTTGTGAGTGCATTAGTGACATTGTAGCAAGATAAAGCTCACTTAAATCTACATCAGAATCTTTAAATAAATTTTCCTTGTTAATTAATAAAATGTTATCCTCTTTAACATCAAGGTTATTAAAGAAAGAAAGTTTAGGTATTGAGGTTCTTGCTTTTTCTATGTTTTCCTTAGATCCTTTTTTTATAAAAGGATAATTTTTTTCCTTTAAAATACCAACAAGAATGTCATTGTTATCCACTCCATTTTTATATGAATCCAGTGGGTTTTTATATGGAGCTGATCCTATTAGATTTTCGCATTCTAATTCATCATTACTAGACTGAGCAGGTATTTTAGTCATAGATGTAATGAGTAAGTTATACTTCTTTAGACATTTGCTGCGTATACTTCTCATTATTTCACCCGAAACATCTCTTGTAACCCCGTCTACTAAGCTTGATATTTCATCAACCATGTCTTTCTTAACTTGTGTCATTATATATTGTTTTAAAAAGGTTTTCTCTCGCAATTGTAGTATATATCCTGTTGGTGGTTCTTTTTCAACATGTTCTAGGAATGAATTCAATAGGGGTTCCACCAAGACAGAGTCAAAAGTACTTCTATCTATATCGACATATATTTTAAGCATGTTTTCATAATCCGATAAGTCTTTCTTCATTAGCGACTGAAGAAAGTTTGTTTTCTTAATATGGGTTGCTATATATTTAGCAGTAAAATATTCTAAAAACGATTTGTGAATCCATTTATAATCAACACCATCTTTTGTTACTAGAGGTACATGCTGAGTTATATCAACAAATATGTCGTAAGCTTGATTCTTATTTGAAAAATAATTATCTTTTAGAACTTCTCTAATAATATTTTGTAATGGGTCAATCTCAAAATTACTTATATCCTTTATAAAGCAATAGTAAGCAAATTTTTGAAAGAAAAACTCCAGTTCATCTCTGGAGAGGTCACTACCTCTTTCCCTTTTAAATTCATCATCTTTTGTTAAATCGTGATCTGAATATAAAGCATCATAGACAGTACGATAGAAAGAAGCTTGAGTAAGAGGCAACTCTCTTTTATTTTTATAAGTAACATAGAGCAATGAAACAAACATTGGATTTTTCAAGAAGCTGTTAAAATGTTGCTCAGAGTTTTTAATGGTTTCTATTAATTCTTTTTGTAGACGATATCCGGTTATATTATCATATTTTCTTATTATCGAAAATGCCTCATCTAATTTTAGATTTCTAATTTTGTATTTTTCAAAAGTAGCAAGATTTAACCCAGCATCCGGTCTAGATGTAATAATAAATCGGTTCTTGTTAGCGTGAACTAGAAATTGTTTTAAATCTGCTGATACTTTTTCCCTATCTGAACGGGAAATTTCATCATATCCGTCTAAAAAAAATAGAAAATCTCCATCCTTAATTAGCTCTAGAATGTTTTCTTTATTGAATTCATCTGATAAATAGTTAATCTTTTTATATATTTCATCAAGAACAGAGTTATCATTTTTTAAATGTCTTAATTCGATGAATATAGGTAGTTGAATTTTTTGTTGCATAGCTGATAAAAATAAGAATTTTAGAAAAGTAGATTTTCCCATCCCTGCATTATCAAAAATTATTAGTTTAGGATGATTTTCAAAAAAACTATCATCATAATTTAACAACGTATACTCTGCTTGGTTCGCTAAATCGTTTACCCCAGCTTCTTTTAGAGTTAAAGGTTCGTATATATTCTCTAAAGATACACGTTTATCTTTTAAAGCCAGAGTAGGAATGGAACTATATTCAAAATAGCTCTTCTCTAAATAATTACTAAATTTTTTGGCTAATTCTTCATATGAATCTGCACTTATCTTTCTCTTATTAAAAACCTTCTTAATCTTAGTATCTAAATTACAGAATAGATACTTTGCTATTTCAGTTGTTACAGCCCTAGATGCAGGTTCTAATAAAAGCTTCGATACTGTATCTATAGTTTCAACTTGAGCCACATCCTAACCCCCTCGTATGTAGAAATGCTAATAAATAAATTATAAATAAAAACAATTGAAATATGTACATTTTACCAAAAAATATTTATAGATTGGAAAGTAGTAAGTTAAAATATGGTACGATTATTTATAGAATATAAAAAATGAGGTAGATAGAAATCATGAGAATACAAGAGATTGAAATATTAAATTATAAAACCACAGTAGATTTTAAGTTTAATTGTTTCAAAAATGGACTAAATGTTTTTATAGGCACAAATAATGTTGGAAAAAGCAATATTTTAGAAGCATTAAATGCTTTCTTTAATAGGAGTTATATAGATGATAATGAAGTTTCAAGATTTCTTAATCATCAAAAGGTTAATGAATATGATTACCCTGTTATAGGTATTGATTTTGATATTTCAAATTTAGGAATGTTATATGCCCACTTCCAAGCAAATAAAGACAAAAAAGGCCTTGACAAAAATGTATATGCGCAAAGTACTAATTTAGCAAACTCTCTTAAAGAGCATGTCCCTAAATTCATATATCTTTCTAGAACAAATGACCTTAAACAAACAATACAATCACTTGTTGGAATGCTTTCCTTTGAAAATAAATTATATTCAAGGATTTTAACGAATGCCAACCAATTTATGAGCGAAATATTTGATTCAACTTATAAACTCTATTTTGATTATAGAAATTTAGATAATCCACAAATTAGATTAATTGATGAATTTAATGATGATGATATATTAGAAAACAAAAGTTCTGGTACACAAATGGCAGCGTTAATTTCTTTATTACTTAGTATTGGATTAAATGATGATAGCCCCAATGGTTTTATAGTGGCTATTGATGAACCAGAAACTAGTTTACATATCGGATCTCAAAAGAAGTTATTTGGATTCTTAAAGGAACTCTCAAAGAAACACCAGGTTTTAATTACTACCCACTCTGTAGTTTTTATAGATAAGGCACATGATGAAAGTATATTTTTAGTTAAAAGAGATCATTTAGGAAGAACGGATTATCATTTAAAAGAACATAAAAATGAAAATTGGAAATCTTTAAGGGAAATTCTGGGGACAACTATATCAGATGGTTTACTTCTTGGAGAGTATAATATTGTGGTAGAAGGGCGAACAGAACAGTTTCTGTTTCCTACAATGATAGAAATTTTAGTAAGTGAAGGATTACTAAAACTTGATACATCTATGTATAATTTTATTTCCGCTGAAGGATCAGCGAAGATAGAAGCTTTTATGTCAATATTAAAAGACAAGATAGAATTACCTTTATGCTTATTTTTAGATAATGATAAATCGGGATTGAATACAAAAAAACAAATTGATAATAAAATTAAATTTAGCGGTGATTTAATAATAATCCCCAAAAAACATAACTTCCAAGAATCTGAAATTGAAGATTTTTTAGATGATGATCTTCTTTATGATTGTATCAATGAATATTATACAAGACAGATAACAACAGGTTATACCCCATTAGAAGAACTTCAATTAAAGGAACTGAGAAGTAATCTAAAATTTAATGAATTTAAAAAAAATGTAGAAGGCCACATAGCAATTAATTATCCTGAGGCAAACAAAGATTTGAATAAAATGGCTTTTTCTTTATTGATAAAAGAAAAATTGCAGTCTTCAAGTCAATTTCAGGAATTAGTTTCAAATTTTAAATACGTTGAAAAATACTTTTTAAGAAAGTAAGCTGTATCATAAAAATTTACAAAACAAAAAGGAATCCTTAACGGGTTCCTTTTTATATTCCCTTCAAAAGGTACACCTTTTGGAACATCTTAAAATCCACTCGTTTCAATACTTCAAAAAGCCCAAAAACACACTTTTGAAGTACTAAATAATTATTGACACCTTTTGAAGTATTTTCGTTCAAATTACATTAGAAACACTTCTTAAAGGATGTCTTTTTATTTTGAGTACAAGAAAAAATGGATATTTAGGGTTAGTAGGAAAGATCAAAATGTAGATTGACATCTCATCAACCTTTTGAACAATAACAGTTACTTTAATAATATTATTCCCCCTATTGAACCACCTCCTCTTTCACTTCGTTTAGAAGAGGAGGATTCCTAAGTAAAGAGTTCTATCGAACTCTAATTGATTAGGCTAACCCCGCAGTCCTTGCGGTTAGAAGTCTTATCGCTTCATTCTTTAGATTGATACTTGCGTTAATATCCCTATCATGATGTGTACAACAAGAGGGACAATCCCATTTACGTAGTTTTAGATTTTTAACGTCTTTGTTTTGATACCCACAATATGAACATAATTGACTTGAAGCAAATGTTTTCGATACGACAATGACTTGTTTGCCGTACCATTTTGCTTTGTATTCCAACATGGCTCGAAACTTTGACCAAGATACTTCATTAATTACTTTTGCTAACTTATGATTCTTTAACATATTCGATACTTGTAAATCTTCTATACCGATAACATCGTGGTTTTTGATGATTTCAGTTGAGATTTTGTCCAAGTAATCTTTTCTAGAATTCATTATATATTCATAAATTCTAGCTACTTTTATTCGTTGTTTATTCCAGCGAGAAGATCCTTTCTTTTTTCTCGAAAGAACACGTTGTGCTTTTGCCAACTTTTCTTCTAACAACCGGAAAAATTTCGGATTTTTATAGGTTGTTCCATCTGACAAAATGGCGAAATCTTTTAGCCCTACATCCATTCCAATGTAAGAATGTGTTTTCGGAAGTTCTAGCACTTCTGTTTCAACTAACAATGACACAAAGTATCTACCAGAAGGGTTCCTTCTAACTGTCGCATTTAGAATACGTCCCTTTACTTCACGACTTTTGGCAAATCGAACAAGACCTAATTTTGGTAATTTAATTTTGTTTCCTACAACTGCAATGTTTTCATTTGTTTGTTTTGTGGTATAAGATTGTACGTTTCTCTTCTTAGATTTGAAGCGTGGGGCACTGCTTTGTTTTTTAAAAAAGCGTGTATAAGCATCCGCAAGGTTTCGAACAGACAACTGAATTGCAATACTATCTACTTCTTTTAGCCAAACAAACTCTTTTTTCATGGCAGGAAGTTTAGCAGAGCATGTACCATATGTCAAACCTTTCCCTGTCTCTTTGTACGCATTATCCCATAGAAATAGGAAATGATTGAAAACAAAACGAGAACAACCAATTGTTTTATTAATTAAGATCGCTTGTGTTTTATTTGGATAGATACGGAATTTATATGCTTTATTGATAACTATTCATTTCACCTCCCTTTCAATATGTGTCTATTATAAAACAAACGTACATTCGAAAGAAGTGAAGTAATCCTAACAAATTATCCAGTAACATTTTATAAATGTTGAACAATTAATATGGCTTCCTTCCATCCCTCAGCCGAACTCTCACTTACTAGGAAATACCCCTTCACGTTCCTTTTGGAAGGGGTATTTGTAGCTAAAATGATAATTTATCCACCATTAATATATTAACAGCTCTTCATTATGGTTTAGATTGCTCCAATTGCTGTTTCATTTTCTTTTCATTTTCAGTTATAAGATTTATTAACTCCTTTTCCCTATTATTATAATAACTAGTTAGTGTTTCAAAACGAAGCTTAATAAGCTTTTCAAGACTGAGTTTTTTATGATTATCAATTATTTCTTTCTCACTTAAGTAAGAAATATTATTCTTTAAGTTATAATGCTCTTTATTAATTACATCATTAATCTCCATATGAGCCTTTTTAATATCCATAAATAAATCTGCCCACTGCGTATTCAGACTGAAGTATTGATCAATCTTCCAATTTTCCCATTCTTTATATAGTTTTTCATACTCCTTATTAAGAGTTTGGTGTAATTCATCAGCACTACTTACTGTCGCGTAATTCCCTTTTCCTGCTTCTGCAGTATTCTTTAATTGCTGCTGCTCGCTATTTTTCACATCAAATCCAATGATATTTACAACTGCATGAGTACTAGATTGGTTGAGATTTTTGGCAGCATTAACTGGGTCTCCTCCACAAGTCTCTTCTCCATCACTCACAATATATACTACGTTTAGGTTTTCTTCTCCGGTATACTCTTTAAAATCATCATTTATAGACTCTATAGCGGATGCTAACGGCGTCCAACCCTTTGGACCAAATTTAGATAAAGCAGCATTGAATTGCTCCTTATTATAAGGCTGTAATGGATACATTACCTCGGAAGATCCACATGATAAACTTTTATCATTTTCATTATTACTTCCTTTATGTCCATATACCCTTAACATTACATTGGCATTGTCCGGAATCTTATCAAGATAGTTGTAAATAGCTTTCTTAGCTGCTTCCATTTTAACTTCACCATTAACTTTACCAGCCATACTCCCGCTTGCATCAAGTAAGATCTCCACATTCAGGGATTTAGCTTTTGGTTTTATAGAATGTACATTGTCATTATTTTGTTCTTTAATCGCTAATTCAGGAATTATTCCCTCCAGTTTACTTACAGCTTCTTTATAACTTTGCGCCTGTAAATTTAGTAATTGTACATATATTTGTTCTGCACTTAAATCTTTTGGTAATTTCATCAATTCCTGATTAAGTTCATTCATTTCTTCTGATGATAGTGCTCTTTCCTTTGCGTATTTACCTGGTCCTTCTTGAATCATTAACGGGGCATTAGTAGCAAATAACGACTCATATGTCTTGGTATCCTCTTTTTTAATTTCTTTCTTGCTGATTTCCTTTTCAACTACTTCACTTTTTGGTTCATTAGATTTAGAAGGCATAGTATCTGATTTTGAACACGCAGTAATAAATACACAGAACCCCAGTGTTATTCCAATTACATTAAATAATGCTTTCCCCACTTTAAAACCTCATTTCTTCCGTCAATGAAAACAGATTCAATGTTTTACTTTTGATTAAAAATTGAAATTTGAATGGTTCTTTCCTTCTTTTCCACCTTTTCTTTAATTTCAGGCTTTTTAAACTCTAACTTATTAGCTGCTATGTTATATGACAACACAGCATCGAAAAGATCCTCCCCTTTCTTAAATCCTTTAATCGTGTTTGTTTTTCCATCTTTCAATAATTTTTTCACTTGCGCACTAGATATTTTCTTTCCTAATATCTTCTCCTTAATTTGAAAATCACAGCCTGTCGTACTATATGCTGTGCAGCCATAAAAACCTTTTTTTAGAACTACTTGACTACCGCACTTTAAACACGAACCTAGTAACTTCTTCTCCTCCTCTTTCCTTTTAGCCTCTTCAATTTTTTTAATTGAAGAATCTAAATTCCATGATTTAGAGATTTGTTCAATATCATTTAATAGCTTCACTACTAATTTTTCAACCTTACCTATAAATTACTTATAATCAATTCGACCATCTGAGATTGCCTCTAAAACATTTTCCCATTTTGCCGTTAATTCAGGTGAACACACAATCATCTTGTCACCAAGTGCATCCATTAACATCCGGCCCTTCTCTAATAAAAGTACCTTATTATTCTTATTAACTAAATATCCACGATCATATAATGTATGGATAATACCATCACGCGTAGCAACAGTACCTATTCCACTTGTTTTTTTAAGGATTTTTTGCATTTCTTTTTCTTCCATAAGTGAACCGCAATTTTCCATTAATTCAACTAGTGTTCCAGGTGTCAAATATGGGGGGGCTTTTGTCATTCCTTTACTAATTTCCGTATCAACAATTGTCCCTGTATCTCCTTCTTTTACATCCGGTAATTGGGCCACTTCTTCATTTTCCTCTTCTTGATCATCTTTCTCTTCAAATACTTGTTCTTTCTGATATAACATCTTCCAACCCAAACTCACTTCTTGTTTCCCTTTAGTTAAAAACGTTTCTGTTTCATCTACAACTGTGATAATTGAAGTAAAATCATACAATGCATCTTCGTGATGCGCGGCAATTACTCGTTTAACCACCAAGTCATATATTGCTTTTTCACCAGGATTTAATTTAGAAAAATCCTTAGGAACGTCTAATACTATAATTCCGTGATGATCTGAGACCTTTTTCTCGTTTATATACCGCGAGGACAAATCTGTACTACGTATTGGAGCAGGTAAATATTTAGAATATGACTCGGTATACTTTAACTTTTCTAAAACCGCTGAAAGGATTGGCGCTTCAGCTGCCGTAATATACGGATTATCTGCGCGGGGATAGGACAACAAACCAGCTAAATACAAGCTTTCTGCATGATGAAGAGTTTCCTTAGGATCCATTTTAAATAATTTATTAGCCGTAGATTGAAGTCTAGTTAAATCAAAAAACTGAGGTGGCTTAAATGCCTTACGTTCCTTTTTAATTTCCTTTATAATAGCTGGCTCTTCAAGCAATCGAATTGAAAGATCCTCTATTTCTTCTTCACTATCAAACCGATTATTATCTTCTTTGAACCATCTTCCTGTATATTCTTTACCGTCTATTTCAAAAGTCCCAGATAAAGTCCAAAAAGGTTCTGGTACATGTGCTTCTATTTGTTTAATACGATCGTAAACAAGACGTAGCGTCGGAGATTGGCACCTTCCAATCGAAAATACTTCCCTTTTCAAACCATTTAAATCGCCATTTTCAGCATTTCTACTTGCAAATTCTGATTGCATTCTTAGAGATACAGACCTTGATAAATTTATACCTACTAAGAAATCAGCTATCGCTCGCGCATAAGCACTATGATATAAATTCTCTTTAGATTTATAAGGAACTAATTCTTGCATTCCTTTTTTTATTGATGCTGGCGTTAGAGAAGAAATCCACAAGCATTTTGTTGGAAGGTTTCTATTTGTTACGTATTTTATTATTTCAGTAAATATTTTCATACCTTCTCTTGCTGAATCACAACAATTAATAAACATTGTAACTTTAGGATCATTAGCTAGTTTCTTTATTGTTCTAACATGTTTTTCTCTACCTTTTATTGGTTTATAAATATAATTTTTAGGCATTATAGGTAATCCTGACAAACTCCATGGAGTGTTAGTCCCCATTTTTTCTTCATCAAAAGTCAAAAGGTGACCCATACAATAGGCTACATATGCACCATCAGGAAATTCATTACAGGGCATTATCTCGTAATACAAATCATGCTTTTTATATTTTGGAAAAGCAGCTACAATTTTCTTTGCTACATCTGGTTTCTCTGCCAAACATAAATACAATCTTAACCCTCCTTATAAGCATAATAGGCTTTTACTATCCGGTTACTATTTCAATAAATCCCCCAATCGATATTAATTTATAGAAATAGTCTCCCTCATATGGATTATGGGATTTTTCACATGAAAATCTAAGAGCATAAAAAATGTTTATTTTAAAAAAACTCATAGAAGCTGTATTCCTAAATCTCACCGCATACAAAAAGAATCCATCTAATTAAATCAAAATGGATTCTTAAATATATTTTTATGCCCAACTATATTCCGTTTATGTTGTTTTATAATCAGAAAATTCGATAAAAGAAACAAGAAAAAAATATAAATACAATCGAATTATAGTATTGGGTGAAAGGTAAGCTATCTATAATGGATTTTAATTAAGAGTTTTGTTTTTTATATAACTAACTAAATAGTTTTTGGCTACAATCTCCTTTGATCAATTTTTGCAGACCATGTACCTTCTCCCCTCACTCTTGTGCCACCGTCCACTAATTTTCCTCTTAAAGAAGGATTATTATTACCAGGACGACTATCTTTTCTTAAGATTGTTACATCGTCTCCTGAGATATAAATATCAACTTTATATGTTACAACGTCCCCGTCTTCATTTAATTGATCATAACAGTCAAAAGTATTGGTTTCACCATCTCGTTTCCAAATTCCATTCCATCTACCATTACTATATAACCAAGTGTAGCCAAGTGGCGACGGAACAGTTTGATTTGGCAATATGTTATTCAATAAATAGTCGTCACACTTAATTTCCTTACATTCTTGATTATCAGTGGATGCCACATTGAATGTTGTTGCTGTGGCTTTTAACTTATCTAATTGCTCACTTATTTTCAAAATATATTCTTCTACCTTTATTTTGTCCAACCCAGGAAATAGTTCCATATTATCAAGAGCATACTGAAGGTCATTTCTTTGTCGAATAAACCGGTCATAAATTCTTGCAATTTTTTCAAGACAGTTTTGCCTTTCAATTATAGGAATTTCTTTAACGTCTGGGTGTGGAATTTGGCTATAAGGAAAAATTAACACCGAAAAAGGGATCGCCTTTTCATTTAACACACTTGCTGGAAAATTCATAGCATCTTTAATCAATTGCTCTGGTGAAATAGGTTGTAGAGCCCCTTCAGATCCATCACGAATTATAGTTGCTTTTAATTTATAAGATGAAGTAAGTTTATTTAATGCTTGCTCAAAAGATCCTGAAGCCGAAGCACTCATTACACCTACCATAGCTTTCCCTGATAACTCAGCTTTGATTGAACGATATTCTTCAGCAGACTTACTTTCAATCTCTAAAATCCCATAATATTCTCCACCACTGATAAGTCCATAAATAAAATGAGTTCCATATTGATTTAAGAAACTATTTTGATTTGTTGCATACAAAAGTTGTGCTTTATCACTCATTTTTATCTGAGTAAGATCTAATAATGTTTGTTGATTTTGCACATGTACCTTGACCAACACATATATAGAGAAGCTATTTTGCTTAAGTGCTTGGACCAAGCTAATTTTTGCTGAACCGCTCCCTGTCATTCCATAGGACATAGACGCACTAACAGATACACCTACTTGTTCTGCCAAACTGAGTGAATTGCTTAACATCTCTACACTAAATTGTACTTTTTGACCACTCGCTTGAACAACAGGACGCAACAAGTTTACGTTATCTAATGCCGATGATACTAAGCCATTATTTGTTATTACATCATAACCTAAGCCTAAATTCATGCCATTTTGATATGGAATCTCTTTCATTTTTGATCTCCTTTTTATTATAAATGTGAATAGTTTGTTCCTTTTTCCATAGTTTTATGTTTTTTTATTTAAATTTCAAATTGACTATAACACCTACTAAAAAATTGTTGTTTTTAACCAACAAAGTTAATTATTTTTTCATTTTTCTATATAATTATCCAAACCCTCTTCATAGTTATATTCAATCATCATGTTCTTTAATTAATTTACTTAATTGGTATTCCTCACTTCACTAATATGCTGTTATATCATCTTATATTAAAACCCCCCCATTAGATAAATCAATCTAAAAGGGGGAGAATTACATTTCTAAATGATCAGTTTTTGTAAATCTTATTATTTCTCTAAAATACTAATGGATAAAATCCTCCTAACAAAATAGATAAAAAATTTAATAAAAATATTAAGTCTCCTCTATATGAACAGAGATATTTGACCGCATTCCTCTCCTTGTATTTTTACTTCTGTAGCAGGACAATTAACGATTTGTTTCTTTCTGTGATTTGTACTAATTCCTTCACGAATTGCACTGAGCAACAACTGATTAATACCTAGATTATAATACTTATTATTCATAGTACCAGGTTCCTCAGTCCATCCTAACCAATTAAATATAACTTTCCGTGCCTCTTCTATTGTTCTAATATTCGAAGAGCAGATTATAAATTTCAATTTATTCCACACCACTTTAAAATCACTATTGTCATAGCAAGAAGGGAAACAAAAGTAACTCTTTCTTGTTATACGCTGCCTTTCTTTTAAAAAGGAAAATAATTCTCCTTTTTCAAAAGGATAATCTACATCCACATAAAAAATAGGATTTTCATTTTTGGTTTTTTGCTTATTCACTTTCATATCAGGTAAAAGCACAAGCTCACCATCATAATTAAAGTCTTTCGGTATAACTTCATTCCTTGATACGCGAATACCTTCTGTTTCGTACCAGGCATCTAGAATGGCTTCTATCTCGTCTTCCTCAATCAATGTATATTGTGATTTCTCTTGTGCATACAGTAAATATTCAAGTAATATAAAACGCCCTTCAAAAGATATTCCACCAGGTATATATCCTTCATCACTAGCACGATTAAAACTCTCGTAGTAGTGCATATCTTGATATTCTTCATCACAAAGTTGGAAGATGTCTAATTCACTATTATTAAGGGTGTCACCTTTTAAAATTTTATTGTACACAGGTCTTGGTTTTATGCTACGATACCTACAATCATTACGCATTTTAATAACAAGGGTTTTCCAATCTAATAGGAATTGATAACTAGATTTCCCTTCCGCGATCAATCGCTTTAACATCTTATCTTCAGATACAACTCCACATGACCAGCAACCACTCCTTGCACCGTTCATTGAACATGCAGAACCAATATCATTTGCACTTGTCTTAATACCACACTCTAGCATTTCCTCGCCATATTGAATTGTCATCTCTTCCACTTCAATCCCATAACTTAATGTTCCTCGATCCATTAGTTCAAAAAACACCTCATCAGAAGTTAAAAACTTTATGGGATGGAAATACTTAATTCTAGGCATATCTGGATGTTCAGCAAAGTATGAGGCAACATCATCTTCAATTGAAGCAATACTCCTTCTGCGACGTGCACTCTCTTCATTCCTTACACCGTTATAAAGTAAAACATCAAAATCATCATTTACTATATCCATAGGAATTTCATTTAAGATTTCTTTCAATTTACTCTGCATCGGCAGGAGTTTCAAATGGCTTGTGCACCATCTATTTCTTACATTTCCTAATGGAATTGAAGTACCCCGCCCTAGTAATTTATAAAAAAATCTACTTTTCATTGGTGGTTTCACCATATGAACCACAAACGGCATTTTTCCCTTATTATGAAACTCACCAGCTGCATATCTCTTAATTTGTTCTAAGCATCTATATTGATAAGCAGTCATTTCTGGCGTCTCAACACCCGTATCAGCACAAATTATATGAACCATGTGAATACGTTCCTCTGGTTTCATATCCTCTAATGTTTCACATAATAGTTGCAGTACAAGTGAAGAATCCTTTCCTCCACTCATCGCAACCATGTGAGTCTTATATTTTAAATATACTTCCTTCATTTTCTGCTTTATTAATTTAATTTCATCTAAAGAGTTTTTGTTCATTTTTTTACCCAATATTACAATAAAAAACACAAAGGGATTTCCCCTTTGTGCATATTGCAACAAAGGGTTATCCCCCTTTCGTTTATGTTATTTACTACATGCGTAGTCTTTAATGAAGCAGCAGGTTAAAATAAAGTTAACTGTCCTGATTCATCATTATTCAAATCCATCTCTTTGCTAGTTTTTTCTTCCTGTTCCGTTGGTTCTTCGTTACATGATTTAGATAAAACACTTAGTGTATTACAATCTGCATGATTCCGCTGATAACAAGTGCAATACAATGGTACTTCAGGATCAACTTGTTCTAAATAGCAATCCCCTTTGCCCAGAGAACAAATTTCCCAGTGTCCATATGCCCCAAACCCTTTCTTAGAATAGCCTAGAGCCGTGTATGAAGCGTCTGATTTCATATGTGGGTTTCGTTCCATTATTCTTTTTAACTGTTCTATCCACATAGATTCGCACCCTTATAAAGCAACCATATATACATTTTTTTGCATCTTAATGAACATTTCTTGCAGAACAAGATTTAACGAAACATTCGCTTGTCTTCTTATATAACCTTTTTCTAAAAGTTCTATTGCATCAGCAATTCCTTTTACACCCAGTTTTTCAGCATGTAGCTCTAAAATACCGATTTGACTTTGAAAAGATATTAAATCTTTCTTATTCGTTAAAGCATATAGTACATCTTTAAACCATATATTTATAAATTTAAATAGCATTGGCTCTTTTTCTTTTGTATCTATTAATTTTAATAACTTTATTATTTCTATAAAGACTGTAGGTTCCATCAAATTTTTCATCAACCTAACTATTTGTGAATGTAGTTCTATAAACCACTGCTCTTTTGCCAGTGATATAGCTTTATCAATATTATTTGTCATACGAGTTAAAAGCTTTACTATATCCTGAGAAAGGTTAGCTGCAGATAATTCATCTTCGTATTCTCCCATAGGTGTATCTAGAAAGTTTAAAATTTGGCATCTAGATTGAATCGTACCGAGAACCCTTTGTATGTTTTCTGTAACAAGAATGGCTGTTGTATTTCCATCCGGCTCTTCTAAAAATTTCAATAAACTATTAGCAGCACTAGTTGTTAGCATCTCAACTCGATCAATAATATAAATTTTTCTTGATAGTTCAGTAGATGTATATGAGATTTCTTTGTGTAACTGCTGAATTTGCTCCTTTTTAATACTCCCACCCTCTTCTGGTAAAATAATAACTACGTCAGGTTGAATGTTGTTATTTATGCGATCACAATTTCGGCAATCATTACATGGTATTCTCTCTGTATTTTCAAAGCAAAATAGGCTTTTAATAAATAATAAAGCTGTCTCTTTTTTTAAAGTACCTGCTTCCCCATTAAATAGATACGCATGACTAACCTTTTTATTTACTAATCCATTCTTCAGTATTGTCCCTACAATATGTTGCTTTTGCATAACTTCGCTCCAAGATATAATCCTTGTCATCATTACCACTCCTTAAATTTTATTATCACAAAAAGACCTTTCGAAGAAATAAGTGCTATTGTAAGAGGCTTACAATAATTCTTATAACCCGAAAGGTCTTGTGTATTAGTTTAAGCAAAATAAAAATATTATCAATTAAATAATAACGAATATTCAGACAGTATTCAAGCAAATATATCAAGCTACATTTCTATTTTAGCAACTTTCTACAGAACAACTACCATTTATACTTTAAACTACTCGCTAAATTAACTAAAGACTTACATTCATGATCGATTTTATCTTTTAAATTCCAGGTGAATTTATGCGTATAACTGTCTGTCACAGAGAACCATCTCAACATCGAAAGTGGTTCCCATAGTACGTCAGGCAATATTTTATTAGCCCATGGATTTTCTAAAACCGATGTTATTCTAGGTAATGATATAATAACCGAACTTAACTCCTGACTCGTACGAAAACGCCCATCATGTTGCATTATTTCTGGTGGCTGACCTATTTTTTCTTCAAGGCTATGTGATTCAAATACGGGTGCACCTTTCCATCCATAAAACGCATACCATATCTCCCCTGACACAAATTCACCTCTAAAGGATCGCAATGGATGCAGATTTTCTCGAGTCAATAACATATCCCAAACTTCATCTTGATAATCCAGCCAAATAATAGATGGAATTTCTTCTGATAATTGATGGCCACGTTGTTTTGTAGCACAAATTTTACTAATTGCATTTAAACCAACAGTATCCCCCGGTTTATTTACAACTGGTTTTCCAAATGGGGTAACTGTATGTACCCTAAAAGGAGCTGGTGATTTCTCTTTCTTGAATTCCTGATAAGCTCTAGTTTCCTCATTATTCATTTGTTTTGAATGCACTTCAACAATAAACTGGTTTCCATTAAAAGAACACTCAAATTCTGGCGTTCCAATCCCCCTTTGACATGGTACAGGTTTTACTTTTACTCCAGCCTCTAATAAATAACCATATGCGCGTAATTCTCCCAATGCTGCTGAGGATGTTGAATAATCTTTAATCTCCATCAATCTACTTTTTAATGAAGATAACCATTGTTTATTAATACCATTAACAACTCTGAAAGCAGTTAATGTGTTCATCGCCACTTGATTATCATTACCAGCATAAGGATCTCTTGGAAACAATATTCGCTTTAGAGGATGCTCACGATCTAATGTTTTAAAAGAATAAATTTGTTGCTGTTCCTCTTCCGTAAATAAATCTAACCACTCTTTATTTACTTCCATCCATCATCTCTCCCTATAATTTGACCTTCTTCAAACACGATAAACACTAATATTAAAAATGTCAAATATAAGGATATAATTCATTACTAACGCAAGTATGATGGAACTCTTATCAATCTGACTATTAAATACACCACTAACTAAACATTTAACTTACCTATATTAAATTAAGGAAAAAATCCTATACAAACTATTTGAATTTCATATTATGGTCTTTGTTTTAAATAATAAAATTTCTTTATATATCCAAGTCTACCACCCATTAATTTTGCTCATTGGCATATCTTTTTAATGCACTTTCAAATGCTGAAATCCCCTTACTATTTACAAAGCGAATAGGAGTGTTATAACGAGCTGCTGCAGGGATAATTAATTCATGATATATATGACTCAGTAATTCTGTTAGATAAAAGACTACATCAGCTTTTTTAACTGCACTATCTATTTTACGATGCTGATCTTCTGCTACAAATATAATTTCTGCATTGTATTTTTCAACGCACTCTCTATAGTATCTTTCTTTATTTCCACCAATTACAGCCACTTTCTTTCCTGATAAATCATTCTTATACACATTTCCTTGCGGCTCTTCTTCTTTCTGCAATTGAATGATTTCTTGAGCCATTTGTACAATCATTTTATTTAAATACGCTACTTCTTTTTTATGTTGTTCTGACTTGATTTCCTCCTCTGTTGCCAAATCAGTCATCAATTCATTTACTGACCTCTCTGCTTGTTTAACAACTCTTGATGCCTTAGCATCTGATGAGATTTTTTGTTTTTTCAGATGTTCATTTTCCAGTTTATATTTATTTAACATTTTCTCTTGTTTATTAAACTTTTTTTCATACTCGTTTAACTTACTTTGAAGTTTATTCCGCTCCTCTTTAAACGAAATCTCTTCGGCCTTTTCTTGACTAGGATATCTCTCCTTATGAAATATTGCTAATTCTGCAAGAATGTTAATGTATCTGAATGGAGCAGCTTCTAAGTACAAATCATGCATATCATCTGTTCCTTGAGTTTTTATATAAGCAGTAATGAAAATTGTGAAATGCATTCCGTACTTCTCAATTACTTCTTGTACATCTTTAATTTGCTTCTGTTGATTATCTGTTTGATCATACGCTGCTTGTAATTGAGCTATCTCTATTTCACCAGCGACTTTTAAATTCTTTTGAAGTCTTTCTTTCATTTGTAGTTTACTATATTCTTTTAACAAGCGATCGATTTTCCCTCGTTTACCCTGTTTCTTTTCCTTCGCTGTTAAGAAAATTTTACAGTCATTGAAAAAACGTGTAACTATTTTCTTGTGTTTCGGTGAATCACTTTCTATTAAAGAAATAATAATGTACAAATCAACAACATCAGATAATGATTCCGTAGATTCTAACCAATACTGAGAAACAGCATCTTTCACTTTTGTAAATAATTCATCAGATATTTTATCGTGACCTATAGAATCTCCTTCCTCAAAACACTCACTGTAATGTTTAAATAAATCTATCGATTCTTTTCCTTCGTTTTTTGTAATCGAAACTAATTCACCCATTTTTAATCCCCTCCACGATAGAATTTTCTGATAACTACTCTAAATAGTAATATGTGGAATTATGAGTGTCAAATTGATTCATTAAGTTTTTAATCTTCCTTTTTACCAAATCAATAGTTATAATATTCTTATAATTTTTTACTTTTTGTTTTTTCTTCTTTAAATTAAAAGCAGCCCTTTGGGTTGAGTTAACACATGAAAATGTGAACAGTAACTCTACTCATTTGGCTGCTTTTTTGCATTTAAAAGGATTGCCATTTAATAAAATTTGATATTTATGGGAGGAATATTAATGAGTAATTATGTTGCACTATACCGCGCGTATAGACCAAATAGCTTTAACGATTTAGTGGGACAAGATCATATTAAAACGACAATCATGAATGCGATTAAACTAGAAAAAGTAGCACATGCCTACCTTCTATCTGGACCACGTGGTACTGGTAAAACAACCGTTGCCAAAATAATTGGAAAAGGTGTTAACTGCTTAACTCCATTAAGTAATGGGGAGCCTTGTCAAAAGTGTGCCAACTGTAGTGATATCAATAATAATAAATTCGCGGATATTCTAGAATTTGATGCTGCAAGCAATAATGGAGTGGAAGAAATACGGCAGATACGAGACCAGGTACATTTAGCACCGGTTACAGGAAAATATAAAGTGTACATTATCGATGAAGTGCATATGCTTTCAAACTCTGCATTTAATGCTCTATTAAAGACATTAGAAGAGCCACCAGCACATGTTATTTTCATACTGGCTACAACAGACCCACAAAAGGTTCCTAAAACTATCATTTCAAGATGCCAACAATTCGAATTTCGAAATATACCTCTTCAAGCAATGATTGACAGATTAAAATTCATCTCCAATGATCAAGGAATTCAGATTACAGACGAAGCATTACATTTAATATCTCAATTAGCTGAAGGTGGTTTAAGAAATGCTCTTAGCATAATGGACCAAGTCATTGCATACGCAACAAATAATGTAACAATAGAGCATGTTGCAACAGTCGTTGGTAAGGTAGCTATTCAAGATATTGAAAAACTAATACATTATATAACTGAGAAAGATTTAACCAGCACTTTGGATTCTTTACAAACTATCCTAGAGAGAAAACAAGCGGATTTCTTTTTAAGCGATTTAATCGGTTACTATAGAGACCTCATGATATTTAATCTATCTCAAAAAACTGACATGTTTAAAGTGGCCATTTATAATAATGCCTTTTTAAACCTTGCTGAGCGAATACCATTATCCAAGATTCCAAGTATTCTTGAAGAGCTTACTACGGTACAGTATAAAATAAAAAATTCTGTATATGCAGCAACGCTAATCGAAATTGCATTAGTAAAGATACTTCAGCTGGAGCAGGAAATATCAACGATCCAACCGAATATCAAAAATAATGAAAATGAAGATTCCAGTGAGCTTAATCAAACCTTGTTACAAAGTTTACTTGATGCCATCGCAGCATTCAATCAGCGTTTAGACGAATTAGAAAAACAAAAAGAAGAACCAACTGCTAATCAAAGACGCAGAAACATTCAAATTTATCGCGATCCTAAAGCTAAGGAAACTGCAAAAGATATTGTTTTACCAGAAATCACTTGGGAAACAAGCAAATTATTAGAAACTTTCCTCCCTAACTGTATTGCTCATATAAAAAAAGATAATCCTCTTATTGCAAATAGTTTAGGAGAAATAGTTCATGCTACTGGATCCAAACACCATATTATTTTCGTAATGGAAAATCCCCAACAAGTTGAGACATTATATAATCCATTAAATGATTCCATAGTTACTAAAACCATTTCACAATTACTTAGACGTCAAATTAAAATGATTTACTTAGAAAAAATTGAGTGGGAAGAGATAAATACTAATAAGGAAGTGTAAAAATAAATCAAAATCCCCGAATCATTAAACAGATACGGGGATTTTTTATTAGCGTTTCTCTATATTCCTATAAAAATCATGTAACTTTTGTTGTAGCATATCACGATCCCATAACAATACATTTGTACCCTTCGCCTGGTTTTGTGCCTGTCTAGTAAAATAGTTATTGGTGATAACCAATCCTTGGTCCAATTTATAATAAGAGATACCAGCTATCACTTATTGTACTGCCTTATTTGGAACCTTATCACTATATCTCTTTGCCTGTATTCCAATAGATAACCCTTTTCTTTTAGCAATAACATCAATACCATAATCACCCGAACTATTTGTTACCTCTGCCTTATAACCCATTTCCACAAATAGCTTCGCTACAAATTCTTCAAACTGGTATCCATCCATTTCATCAATACTTTCAAGTGTTATAGATACATTATCCTCATCCTCAGCTAAAAGATAGGATTCATAATCTTGCAACATCTGATCTTCACCTTCTTGCATTAACATGTTTGTCAGTTTTTCTTGCAATTCTTGATATGTTACGTCTAATTCGATTTTGTTATTTTTTAACAAGAAACACATGAAATTCGCCACATCTTCGTGATTTTCTATCATAGCAAAATCCGCTGCATGAAACGCTTGTAAACATTCCGTTAATGTCATATTTGATATATTTTCAAATTGAACATTATTATGCAGATTGAATGTTTCTGAAAAATCGTTAATAGCATTCTCAACAACCTGTTCTCTTACAAAAACACCCACTAAAAATTCATCACCCTCTATATACTTTTTTTCCATTAAGAATTGGGTGAAAGTTTCAATCTCATCATGGAAATTTACTGTATCGTCTAAAATATCATCTAAATAAGTTGCATTGATTAAAGGTTTGATTTTCTTTTGATAAAATCGCTCGAATAAAATTTGAATCGTATTATTTTCCAAGCATTTTTGTTTCCACAGTTCCATTTGATTATTCTGTACCTCATCTAAATCAGTTAAGTACTTTCTTATGCTCGATGCAAACTCCTCATCATAAAAGTTATAATGCCATTCACCAAGTGATATACGTCCTCCGTTTATACGAAGCCAACGTTTAGTGAGAGTTTCCGTAGAAGGTTCGTTAGGTAAGCGGAAATTGTCATCAGTGCTACCATAGATATGAGTTGCCAAATACGCTTTGTTATCCACCAAAACATAAATATCTCCATTAATATGACGAAGATCAAAAACTTTAAAAAGTGTATGAGGCTGAGATTCTATTTCTTTTATCCAATCAGCCACAACCCGTGGTATATTCTCCTCGTCTCCCTCCTGATTCACGTTCCCTTCCAAATTATCAGTTATTTCAACGCTATCAACAAATTCACCAGTGTGAATGAAAAAAGCATATTTGATATTATCAATGAGATCACATGTTAAATTTTCAGCATCGTCCACATTATAAATATAAAGGATTTGCTCCTCATATGAATACACTTTACTAGCCAAAAGGGTTTCTTTGCTAGAATCTATGTAATACCCGTAATTTAAAGTATAATGAACTACTGTATTCCAAACCTCTTCTATATTCTCCACAGGAAGGAATCCAACCTTGTGATTTTGAGGTACAAAAGCAATTTTAATTTTTTGATTACCAATTAAATATCCTAATATGGATAGCCTATTTTTATCCCACATTACATCTCGTTTTTTTGGAATATACGTTTCATATATTACTTCGTAATGAATAAATAACATCTCCTGATAATATGTATAGGATTTATAAGATTCTTCAACAAAACCTGGGAGTACATCAATTATTTCTCTTGCAACTTGTTCTTGAACACTAGTATCCTTTTCAATCTTGGCTTTAACCAGTTCCGATTGGTTTGGTATAATGGTAACTTCTTTATATCCATAGTTTGATAATTCAAGCTCAATTACCCGAATTATTAATTCTTTTATTTTCGGATCTCGAAATGTTTCTAGTGCCTCAAAATTGCAACCTATGAATAACCTTTCATCCCTATAACCCTTTATTGATAAAGCTAGATTATCCAGCATGTCTATTGGAAAGTCCCGTGCAAAATCAAATGTCGATGTGAACGTAATATAATCATCTAATGCACTTAACATACTCCCTATTAATGGCATATGATTATCTTTTAATTTGCTATTCTTTTTTCGATATTTTTCTAAATCTTTAATTATAGAATTGAGTATTTCTATTTTCGCTTCATCTATCCTTTTATTTCCATACTCAATAAAATAGGTAATTAGATATTGGTACATTTCTTTTAATTCTTTATGCTTTTCCTCATAGCCAAAAATTGATTTCTCCATGTTGTAGTAGGGAATTTCGATTTCCTCTTCCTTCGAATAATTCAATCTATATTTAATAAAGATTGAAATCAAATTCATATTGTCCATAGCAGCAAAATCAAATTCATTCGCACATTCTTCAGGACTATACATATCCCCAAAATTTTCACCTGACTCTTTTTGTATGCTTATTTCTTCTGAATTATAGCGTATACCCAGTCCATGTATATCACCTAAATCTAGGATATTTGGTTCTTTTTCTGGACTGGAAAATTGTATATAAGCTATCTTTTTAGACAATTCATCAAGAAATAAAACATGCAACAGATCTTCACTTACAAATTCAAAGTCATAGTGAAAATCTAATAAAAACTCCTTTGCTATCCGAATTACTTCCTCTTTGTTTTTAATATAGATTTCAATTCTTTCTTCTTTAGACAACTTTGCAGCCTTTTTTCGTTTAAAAAACCCCCACATTTCTCATCACAACCCCATATATAGTAAAAAACATATTTATAGCTTATATGTATTATAAACGCTTCCATAAATGCCCTGCTAGTTTTAAAAAATTAAGCATTTTGGGGCAAGTAAAAAAGGATGATACATTTACTATGTATCATCCTTTTTTATTAGAGTGTGATTATAAAAAAACATACTCATTCTCTTTTAAGAATATTAATTCTTATTTAATCAGTATATTTTTATTTATTAAAATACGGTTTTTCCTTGTTATGTCCTTTATTTTCATACAATCATAAACAATAAAATTTATAGTTACATTAAAATCATAAAACTGAGTTAATTACCTATTATCCTTAATTTTATATATACTGTTCTTCAGCTTAGGATTCTTGTGCAACCGTACTTTAGTCCCATTAATATCTAAGTCGATTTTTTCTTCCTCTAAAGCCTCAATTTTCTCTTTATGTTCCTTTTCAATTCTATCTCTTTCTTCTTTTTTCTTAGTCGCCTTGGGACCAATTACGAATAGAATTAAGAATATACTCACCATGACAACAAAAGTAGTCACTAGTACCTCTCCCCCCTTTGCCAAAACTTCATACAACGAAATTCCTTTTAATGTCTAAGACTTAATTCAGAAAATTAGAGGAGAACGAGTACTAGTATAATTACACAGAAAAATAATAGAAATTACCTGCACTATTCCCTCCTACCCTAGATAAACATAGATTATAAATGGCGCAACAAGGTCGGTACTATCAATGTCATTACAAATATAAAAATTGAACTATATCTCAAACTAGAACTCCATTTCCCATATTTCGGGTGTTCAAATTTCTTATAAAGCATACCTAGTGCTAGAGATATTAAAAACATTAATACAGCTGTCCCTAAAATTATAGAAGTGATTAAACCCACCATATTACTCATAAAAGTTTGAAAATCAAAAGAACGTGTTGTCAACATTAACACCGGTAAAATCCTTATTAGTAGTATGAGAATGAAGGATCCTACTCCAAAATATATAGATCTTTTTTTCCACTTTATATGTTTAAACCATAAAGAAGCCCCAAAAACTAATAATGATATTAAAATTACTACAGAAAGTATAAGGAAAATAACATCAAAGAATGCAGGCACACTCGCATGGACTGCACCATCTATTTTATCTCCCCCATCTTTTATTACATCACTGCCGCCATTAAACAAAGAACCAAACCAGTCTACAATCCAATCCGTCATCCAGGAAATATCGAATGGTAACTCTTTATTATCTGTTTGTGCAGGAGCAGCTGAGTTAAATACCTCCAAATTATCCTCCCCCTTATTTAAAATTAAGCCCTTTACTTTAAGTATATAAATTTCTCCTACCAAAACTAAGAAAGTTTGAAATGATACAGATTATATTTTTAGAAAAATGATTTAAAACCCCTATTAATTATATATTTTACACTCGGATCAAGGTTGGCATTATCAAATGCGACAATATCATCAGTCGCTTAAAAAACATAACGTTATCCAAAGTATGTCCCGTAAGGAAATTGCTTAGATAATGCAGTCATGGAAAATTTCTTTGGCTTATTAAAATCTGAATTACTTTATCTTAAAGAGTTTGAAAGTATGGAACAATTTAAGCAAGAACTAGAAACTTATATTCATTACTACAATCACAAAAGAATTAAAACAAAACTAAAAGGATTGTCCCCTGTGCAATACAGAGTTCAATCCTTAGTAGCCGGGTAATATGTACCCATTTGGAGCCCACTTCTCCCGCGATTCAAGTCGCCCAAGGTAACGAATTAATAGCAGGTCCAGCCAATACAAATCTACCGTTAATCATTATAGGAGATTTTAATTCAAATGCTAGTGGAACCGGCACACCAACATACGGTAACTTTATCAATGCTGGATTTCGAGATGTTTGGGTAGAGGTTGGTAAGGGACAAGGATTTACCTGTTGCCAGGGCTCTGATCTATTGAATGCTGTGTCCTCCCTAAATAGAAGAATAGATTTTATTTTGCTAAAAAACGGTTGGAATCCAATTGTGGCGGATGTGGTAGGAGAAGAACAGCATGACAGAACGTCAACTGCTCTCTGGACCTCCGATCACGCAGGAGTATTTGCAAGTTTACAATTATAGAGTCATCCTAACCATCACCTACAATGACAAAAGTAACAATTGATATTTATACAAAAATGAATAGACGGCAGGATTCTCTTTCATCTATTTTTTATTTATTTTCTTTGATTTTTGACTAAATGAGATTAATTAAAATAAAAGAGAAGTTTGTTCTAAATCATTCACCAAAACCTTCACCATGGCTTTTTCCTCTCTTTCGCTGCAGCAACCTCATACCGAAATTCCTGCTTCACCCTCTTCGTTTCCTGCATCTCGCATAGTTTTTGTTTTTGGGGCAATCTGTTCTGTTAGGTTGATTGGCATATGACGGGGCCTATATAAGGAAAAATGCGGATGAATTCCAACAAACAATATATACCGATAAATGGGGTGATAAAAATATTAGATCAAATCACTTTGGAAACGCCAAGTCGGCAGACAAAAAGCAATGCAATGGTTCTCGACTTGGACAAGCAAATATACGAGTCGAACCGCTTAGATCATTCGTCTTAAGATAATTCTTATTCTAAAAATAGATACGTAATACGTGGGGTTTCCCCCCCACACGACGAGCCAGCACTCTGGCCAAAAAGCAAATTTCAGCCCAAAAGATTAAAATAAAACTAAATCAAGTAAAAAATAATAAGCTAAATTATCCCCTGTATAATCACCCAAAATAGTAGAAATGATATAAGCACCCATATACATCTATTAACAATTTAATAGACTGAGAATATAAAGTAGTATAACGAATTAAATAACTAATTAGGAGTGTTATGTTATGTCATTTGGAATTGATGTGAGTCATCATGAGGGCAATATTAATTGGAATGAAGTAAAGAATGATCCAAATCAAGTGAACTTTATGATTGCAAAAGTAACAGAGGGTTCTGAGCAAGGCACTAATTTTGTCGATCCAACCTTTCAATATAATATCAATGGTGCAAATAGTGTTGGCATCCTGACAGGAGCTTATCATTTTTTTCGGGCAATCTCTGTTAATGATGCAAAACAAGAGGCTGCTTTCTTCATTAAAAATTTACAGAGCGTAACATTAACTGCACCTGTATTTGTTGACATAGAGGTTAATGATGCAAATTTGGATCCTGATACATTAACAGATGCTGTAAATGCATTTTTAACAGAATTGAAAAATGCAGGGTATACAAATACCGGTGTTTACAGCAACCTATATTTCTTTCAAAATAGTCTAAACGTTTCACGCTTACAAGATACTTTATTGTGGGTTGCGCGTTATAATCCAAGAGGTGCAGGAATGGAATGTGATATTTGGCAATACACAGATACCGGAAATGTACAAGGCATTAGCAGTAATGTCGATTGCAATATATCTTATGTGGATTTGGATAACGGGAATAATAACAATAATGGACCTAATAGCTCCTATATAGGAATTGTTACTATCGCAGGTGATAATGTGAATTTACGAGATCAACCTTCTATGAGTGGTAATGTCATTGGAACGTTGCATCGTAACGAATCCTATAAAGTATTTTACGAACAAAATGGCTGGTTAAACTTAGGTGGGAATGAATTTGTTTTTTATGATTCTAATTATATTTGTTACTGTAACTATATAGGGATTGCTACAATTACAGGCAATAATGTAAATTTACGAGATCAACCTTCTATGAGTGGTAATGTGATTCGAACATTACATCATAACGAAGCTTATAAAGTATTTTACGAACAAGATGGCTGGCTAAACTTAGGTGGAAACCAATTCATTTACTATGACCCTAGCTATATTGATTATCAATTACTTTCTGCATGTTCCAATTGTTAAATAGTGGACAACTCCTATGAGGGGTACCACCACATCGCTATCAAGCTAAGAAAAGAAAATACCCCAAAACGAGAAAATTGACATCTCCAGGTGAAAATGTACAATTTTTTGTTTTGGGGGCGTTATAAAATTTTTAAGTTGATGTGCATGTATGGTGACCCCACATCCATCAACTTAAGGATTTAGACTATTCTTGAAGTTAAAAGCACGTTACTATTCTTTTATATTAACGAGAAAGAGTGACGTACTTTTTATGCATAATTTCAGTGTACACAATGACATTATTTTTTGCACCAGAACCGGATAAACTACTGGTGTGCCATATTAATCTCCACTTTCCTCGTTATTACAAGCTAATAATGGTTCGTACATCATTATAGCGTGATTCTCCGTTACATATTGATCTTCTACAAACTGTTTCTGTTGGCTATATACTCTACGTTGAATAACATTGTGTCGTATATAACCACCCCAGTATGCAGATTGGATTGAGTGTTCTTTTTCATAAACTTCATATTGATAAAGCTGCGGATAGGCTGTTCTCCATTCACCAACTAAATGTTTATCTGTGATATAAAGGTGAAGTTGATACGATTGGTCCGTTTCATTTTTAATTTGCAAGTCCAAATAGTTATAGGAACAAGTCGCTCCGCTTCCAAACGGCTGGGTCCGCTTGGAATCAGGAAAGACATCAAAGCTATGACGATATCGCTCTGTTACTGTCAGTGGTGTATGTAAGGTCATCCAATATATTAAATTTGAAAGCTGACAAAGTCCCCCTCCAATGCCTGCTTGAAAAGATCCATAGTGTAATATCATACCTTCTACATACCCTTTTCTCCTAGTAGGCTTACCTATTAAACGCCAGTAAGAGAATGTTTCTCCCGGTCTAATGACGATACCATCTAGCTGTTTAATGGCAATCTTTAAATTAACAACTTTATTCTGTTGATACCACATATCTACATCCTTGAGCTTACGAAGTAGAATCGTTCGGTGCTGAATCGCTGTACAGGGTAACTTTTCTTGTTGTAAAGTTTTTGCGTATGTTTTTCCGTCTGCTAACCACTGGATGTACCTCTTTGTAGAGTAATACCATGTTCCTAGCATAATACGATACTTAGACCGCTGTTTAGGACGTAAGTTCACTATATTCATTTTATTTTCTCTCTCTATCGTTTTCATATTTTGACCTGGTCAAGAAAAACTAGAACACTATTTTCTATTTCAGCATGGAAAGCATAACCTTTTCTAATTCAGCTTTATTTAAAATACTAACGGTGATTACTATTTGATACGCACTTTTTCCATCTTTCGCAGGAACAATCATTTTCATTCCTGTTATATTACTATCACTGGACTTACCAAAGGTCACTTGGTTTCCACCAATCATCTCCATACCTTGTACAAACTGTAGTTCATATTCTTCAAACATATGGAATCCTTTTCTATTCCAAGGATCTTTTTTCGCTCCTAGGACTTCTGATTGTTCGATGATGATTTGACCATCATCCCCATCTGTATATTCAGTTCTAACTACAGGATTTAGTTTCTCTATTATAATGTCTGAGTCAACCTGTTCTTTTACTAGATGGTATCCTTCTGGCATATAATTTGGTTTTTTTATCGGAAAATCAACTAGTTTTTTCGCATCTTCTATTGTAGATGGGAAATGTTTTCTAACTTTTTCCCAAAGTGGACCTTGAGAATTCCCGTTTGTTTCTAGTTTATTTTGTTCTTCTTCATTTAACATCCCCCCTAAAGCCACTTCTTTTTTCTCGAGAGTAAACCAATCTTCTTGCAATTTCACTAATGTATCAAATTCTTTTTTTGTCAAAAACTTTTTAGCCGCTGCTATTTTGTCAATCATTTCTTTATATTGGTCTTCTGAAATCTTTAATTCTGCATGTGCCTGTTCTTTTGTACCGACTATCTTTTCTACAACTGTATGAATAGAAACATCTTCTTCTTTTTGGGTTTCTTTTGTTTTGATTTTTTCTAATGTTTGTTCTTTCTGATGCTTATTTGACTCATCTGCACGTGCATTTAATAAAGAGAAGGATGATACAGCGATAAAAGCAACAACTCCAAATGCAGACCAACGATAAGAGTTCTTTTTGAACTTTTTAATCATAAGAATTCTCCTTTTTAATGTTCTTTTATTTCTACTTAAGTTTGCTAAGCCTGGCACTTGATAATAACTTGAGTAATGTTCTAAAAGACTAATAATGGTATGACCATATGCAATTTGTTCCTCTGAATCTATAAATGTAAGAGCGAACGCATCGCATGCCAGCTCCTGATCTTCTCGCATACATGAGTAGGCATACCAAAGAATTGGGTTAAACCAATTTAGAATGAGTAAGCCATGTATAAGCCAATTTACTCCAACATCTCTTCGTTTGATGTGAGCCAATTCATGATAAAAAATGTATCGCAACTGTTGCTCATCTAGTACTTTCATATGTACAATTGACAATAACACCTTTGGCCGAATAAATCCGAACACAGTTGGACTTGAAATCTTCCCGGCCAAAAGTAGTGGGATATCCTGTTGAACGGACATAGATTGTTTGCAGTTCTTAAAGATTTTAACAATTCTTTGTTCTGTAATTACAGGTTGTTTTTTTATGTAGAGTAATAAACGCCTATTCATAATGATGGTAGTAAAGCTCAGAATGATAATCCCAGCAAGCCAAATATATAAAAGGATTGTATAAAATGAAAACGTCTCATCATCTTGCTTTTCATTATTGTGCGTTTGTTTCTTACTTTCCTCAGCTTTTTGTGTTGAACTAGATGTATAGGTATCTTCATTTGTGATTACCTTTGTATCACCTATATCTACCGATCCTTGCATACGTTCTTTTGTAGGAGGAACAGTTACAGGGTCTTGGTGAAAGATAACTGGAGTTCCATTACCATTACTGTACGAAAGGATAGAATAGATACTATAGGAACTATCTGGTGACCATGGTAATAGAAGTCTTACAATTAAAATCATCCATAACATATACTGCCATCGTGGAGTTAACTTGTTTCTAAGCAAGGTTTTGACACATAAGATTAGACCAACTAATATACTTGCCATAATGGATGTTTCTATCACCCAATCAAAAAATCGAGGTAGATAGACGTTTACAAACATATCTATCATCATTATCTATCCTTCCTCTGATTTTCCTCAGACTTCTCATCCAGAATACGTTTGAGTTCGTTAATGTCTTCTGAAGATAGTTTTTCTTCCTTTAAGAAATTCACAAGTAAAGGTTTAAATGCCGCACCATAGAAACGTTTGAGGAGAGATTTTGTTTCTACTTGTAGATATCTATCTTGCGACACTAAAGGATAATATGCTTACATACGCCCTTTATCTTGCTGGTAAGAAACAGCTTCTTTTTGGACTAATCGATTAATAAGTGTTCGAATTGTTTTCGGTTTCCAGTCCATTGTTGCCTCTAGCGCTTCAATCACTTCATTCGCTGTTTGAGGAGATTTTGACCAAAGAACTTTCATGATTTCCAATTCAGCTTCCGATATTTTAGGTAATTCTTTCATTTAAGAAAATAATTATCAGGTCAGAAGCAAACGCCAAAATTAAAGATTATTCCTACATACTTACTGAAAGAATTCTCCTTCTTCAAATGTATGCAGGACGATAACCCAACGGTAACAGTAAGAAGGACTTTCTTTTCTACTCATAAATAGAAAAACGAGCACCCTATCATGAACTGCACCCCAATTGTTAGACACAGTCTAACAATTGGGGCGCAGTTTTTCTATGGCTAAATTTACAGCTGATGAAAAAACACAAATCGTTCTACGTTATTTGAACGGCAATGAAAGTTATCGAGAAATGGG